>CAZIMW010000280.1:0-2519 GCA_964540425.1 uncultured Flavobacterium sp. | reverse complement strand
AAGGAATTGAGCTTGCCTACAAAATAGGAAAATCAGGAGAAACCTATAATATTGGCGGTAAAAACGAGCGAAATAATCTATATATTGTAGATAAAATATGCAGCATTCTCGATCAACAAAAACCTAACTCAAAGGGCAGCTCTTATAAAGAACTTATCAGTTTTGTAAAAGATCGGCCTGGCCACGATCAACGCTATGCAATAGATGCCACCAAAATCGAAGGCAAATTAGGTTGGCAAGCAGACGAAGATTTTGAATCAGGAATTTTAAAAACGGTTGAGTGGTATTTAGAGAAGTATATAGGATTACCCATTTAAAGCATAGAGAATATATTTGAATTAAATAACATCAAATATATGGTCATCCTGAATTTATTTCAGGATCTAAGGACACCTTTTGACCAGATTCTGAAATAAATTACCATTGACGTGTTTTGAAATCTATTGATTGTCAACACATTGTTTTTTTATTCCGAGGCACGAGGAATCTTCTACTTCATGGAGATATATTTCTGTTCTTATAAGATCCCTCGTGCCTCGGGATAGAAAAATAGAAATTGATTAAAACTTTTCGTCATTCCCCTGCGCTGATTTTTTTAAAAATTCCACTCTCAGAATGACGTGTTTATTAACCTATCATATAACTAAATCTTCAGCCCATCGTCATTATCGGGTGTAAAGCCCGATAATCTCTGGGCTCAGCCGAGCCCTTTTGAAAATATTTACTTAATGGCTAAAGCCAAATTTACATTTTTTATAACCTCCGAGCTAAAGCACGGAGCAATTGATGAATAGTCCAATCTGTGATTAACTGTTATCAAAATAGATAATATGGTAGCCCATTGAGGAACTGAGTTCGATGTAAGAAAATATACGTCAATGCGAAAAAACGTACTTCTAGTTTTAAACGAATAAAAATTCCAAGTGTTTTTGTGGCATTCTGTTATAACAAGGAACAGATTGCCAAAAATTTTCGGAAAGACGATTGCGGTGTCTAGTCATTGTTCTTAGGAACTCAGTTTATTAGTCTATTCGGGACTTATATGGGTAACCCTCCAAATAATATCCCCCATACCTTCACGAGGCACATTTTTTATTTTGTTAATCATAGTTAACAATTATTGGATATATTTGTTAATCACAGTTAACATTTATTGACTATATTTGTTAATCGTAATCAACAAAATGAAAAACCTTTTTAATACCTCTAGGGCAAAGATTGAACGGATACCTTTAGATTTTCAACGATTTCTATTGGCTAAAATAAACTGGAATCATCCACTAATTGCAATTAGTGGAGCCAGAGGTGCAGGCAAAACCACCTTGATTCTACAGTATATCAAGCAGTTTTTACCAAAAGATGAATCCGTTTTATATGTTACATTAGAAGAGTTGTTCTTCTCTGATAACAACCTAATTGGATTAGCTAATGAATTTGTACAAAATGGTGGGACACACCTTTTTTTAGATGAAGTTCACAAATATCCAAATTGGTCTAGGGAAATAAAACTAATTTTTGATAACCATCCAAACTTATTTGTAGTTTTTACTTCATCCTCAATACTAGAAATTTATAAAGCAGAAGCAGATTTATCGCGTAGAGCAGTAAGTTATACCTTGCCCGAAATGTCATTAAGGGAATTCGTTCAATTAGATAAGGGGATTGAATTACCTGTTTTTTCTTTAGACAATATTTTAACCAATCATATTAATCTATCAGCAAACATTCTTAGTACAGTAAAACCAATTTTATCGCTTAACCAATATAACACTTACGGAGCGTATCCTTTTTTTAAAGATGATAAAGAAGAGTATCATCAAAAATTATTTAGGGTGATCAATTTAATAATTGAAGTAGATATTTTAGCTGTAAAAAACATAGATTTCTTACAGATAACAAAAATTAAAAAATTGCTTTTTGCTATTGCAACTAGTGTGCCTTTTACACCCAATGTGAGCAAAATTGCAGAAAAGGTGGGAATGTCAAGACAAAGCTTAATAAAGGCACTTTATTACTTAGATAAAGCAAGGCTAATTTCGCTCCTTAACAAACCCAACAAAGGAATTACTGCATTAAATAAACCAGATAAAATTTATCTAAATAATACCAACATTGCCAATGTTATTGCATCAAATAATACAAATATTGGCAGTATAAGAGAAACTTTTTTCTTAAACCAACTCCGTGTAAACAATAAAGTTAGCTTATCTCCTCAAAGTGATTTTTTGGTAAATGACATATTCACCTTTGAGATAGGAGGAAAGACTAAAACAACAAAGCAAATACGAGGGATTAAAAATGCATATATCATAAAAGATAATATTGAATATGGATATAAAAATGAAATACCTCTTTGGCTGTTTGGTTTCTTATATTAATACTACATCAAATCTACAAAAACAAATCAAAATTGTATTCCAAATGGTATCACCATTTCTAACTTAACCCAATTTTTTGCTTACTTTTGCACAGATTTAATTTTCTATATTTAACATAATTTACTTGAAAGTAATCTTCAT
>CAZIMW010000279.1:0-2530 GCA_964540425.1 uncultured Flavobacterium sp. | reverse complement strand
ACATAATGCTTTTGAGGATAATTATTTTTTGCCTAATTTGGGTGAATAGTTACATGATTTCTAAAAAATAAGTTAAGATTTACGCAACCCTTTTGGTAATGTGACATCTTAGTATTGTTAACTAAACAACTATGAAGCTATTTTTAATTATTATCGGGGTACTATTAGTAGCGAACTACTTATTACTTCATTTTAGTATCAACGATCCAGAATCACATATGCCAGAAGACGAGTAGAATTTTTTACTACCAACTAATTTGTTGTATCCCCACTTCTTTTAAATATGTATTTGTCGCACTAAAATGTTTGTTGCCAAACCAATACCCTCTATTCGCACTTAAAGGTGAAGGATGACCACTCGTTAAAACTAAATGTTTATCGGTGTCAATTTTTGCTCCTTTTTTCTTTGCAAATCCTCCCCATAATAAAAACACAATCCCTTCTCTTTTTTCAGAAAGTTTTGAAATTACAGCATCTGTAAATTGTTCCCACCCTTTCTTTTGATGTGAAGCAGCTTCGTGTGCCTTTACCGTTAACGTTGCGTTTAATAATAAGATTCCTTGATCTGCCCAACGTTCTAAATTTCCGCTTTTAGGATACGGAATTAATAAATCGGTTTCAATTTCTTTAAAAACATTCATTAATGAAGGCGGATGGGAAATTCCTTCATTTACTGAAAAGCACAAACCGTTTGCCTGCCCAATTCCGTGATATGGATCTTGACCAATTATAACTATTTTCACTTTATTAAAAGGGGTATGATTAAATGCCGCGAAGATTAGGTCACCTGAAGGATAACAAGTGTTTGAAGCGTATTCATTTTTTATAAAATCACTTAAACTTTCAAAATAGGGTTTTGAAAACTCCTCTTTCAATTCTTCCTTCCAACCCGATTCAATTTTTACATGCATATTGATTACTTTTGAACAAAATTACTAATAAACCCACGTTATAAAATGGGTGTTTAAAAAGATTTTTTTGTTTGGCAGATAATAAAACAGTTCGAATAGATGAAAAAACACTGGAAAGCCTTGAGTTTCCTTTGGTTTTAGAACAAATAGCAGATCATTGTATCACCTCTTTAGGCAAAAAAAAAGCCTTAGCAATTGCTCCTTTTTCTAGTTTTGAAAAAATTGAGCCTTCCTTACATCGTGTTAAAGAATTTTCAGCTTCCTTAACTGGTGATAACCGAATTCCAAATCACGGTTTTGAGTCTATTGAAAATGAATTGTATCTCTTCGGAATAGAGAATAGTACCTTGGAAGTTATTAGTTTTCGAAGAATCCTTTCAGTAACACAAACCACACAAACCCTTCTGAAGTTTTTTAAGAAATTTGAAACTTTTTATATTCATCTCAACTCTTTTTCTGAAAGAATCACTTACACTTCCCTCCTTTCGGAAGAAATCACCAAGAAAATAGACAAATACGGATTGGTACGCAACGATGCTTCCGAAGAACTTTCTGCTATAAGAAGACGCTTAAAACAAGTAAAAGGAAAAATAGGTTCTTCATTTACAAAGGCATTATCGCAATACCTTCAGCAAGATTATTTAGACGATATTAAAGAAACCATTGTAGATAATCGAAGAGTGCTAGCCGTAAAAGCAATGTATCGTAAAAAAATACGAGGCACGGTATTAGGTTCTTCAAAAACGGGCAGCTTAGTTTATATGGAGCCTCAGGAAACCCTTGAATATTCTAATGAGTTGAGTAATTTGTATTATGAAGAACAGGAAGAAATAAAGAAAATATTAAAAGAGTTAACCGAGTTTTTTCGACCTTATAAATCCCTATTAACCGCATACCAAAATTATTTAATTGCCATAGATGTTTTATACGCAAAGGCAAAATATACCAATGAAATTGAAGGTGTTTTTCCGTTAATTACTTCTGAAAGACGCATTTATTTAAAAGAAGCATTTCACCCTTTATTATTATTAGCCAATAAAAAGCGGAAAGAAAAAACATTTCCTCAATCTATTGAACTGAACCATAACAATAGAATCATCGTTATTTCTGGTCCCAATGCAGGAGGAAAAAGTATTACTTTAAAAACAGTTGGATTGCTTCAAGTAATGTTACAAAGCGGACTGTTAATTCCGGTAGATCCATTGAGTGAACTCTGCTTTTTCGATCGAGTTTTAACCGATATTGGTGATAATCAATCGATCGAGAATCAGTTGAGTACTTACAGTTATCGTTTAAAGAAAATGAATCAGTTTTTGAAGAAGTGTAAATCCACAACGCTATTTCTAATTGATGAATTCGGAACAGGATCCGATCCAGAATTAGGAGGAGCCTTAGCCGAAACATTTTTAGAGGTTTTTTACGAACGAAAAGCCTTTGGTGTAATTACAACTCATTATGCAAATTTAAAGCTTTTGGCAAGCGAATTACCCGATGCGACCAATGCAAATATGCAGTTTGACAGTGAGAGCTTAGAGCCCTTGTATCAATTACTATTAGGCGAAGCAGGAAGTTCGTTTACTTTTGAAGTTGCACAGAAAAATGGCATTCCGTATAGTTTG
>CAZIMW010000278.1:0-2657 GCA_964540425.1 uncultured Flavobacterium sp. | reverse complement strand
CCAATTAAGGGTAGATTGCGCTCGTTTTTCGGATAGTATTTCGTTGTATAAATCAACTCCTCTCGCATCGGTATGCGATTCTATATGAATAACTAATTGCTTATATTCTCTCATTGCGGCTAAAATTTTGGCAAGCTCAATTTCTGCATCATCACGAATATTGAATCTATCAAAATAAATAGGTAACAATGTTAATCGACAACCTAAATCATTAGGAGGGCAATCAAGAGGATTAAGTTTCAATGGCACATCTATACTTCCAGTTTCCGTAGGTGTTGTAATTATTTTTTCTGTGGGTTCATATTCTGCTTTAATTCCTCTAAGAGTATAAACTGTTTCACAATCTGTTGTAAAACTATATTGTGCGTTTGACCCTAAGGTCATTGACGAAATAAATTTGTTATTTGCATCTAACAACAACACTTCTGCACCAGGAATTAATACACCTGTTTTAATATCGGTTACTAAACCTGAAACTGTAATAACGCATCTTTCATTAATAAGATAAATATCGTCTTCTACAGAACCCTTATCTCCTCCTCTATTTGAAGATAGGTAACCTATTCTTTTTTCTTCATTAATAATGAATCCAAAATCATCGTTACTACTATTTGCAGGTTCACCAAGGTTGGTTATTTTCCCTGTTACACCACCTTGATCGTTTAGTGAGACGACAAAAACATCAAGACCTCCTAGGCCAGCACGTCCGTCTGTAGAGAAGTATAATTTATTTTTATCACTAATAAAAGGGAAGGTTTCTCTGGCTTCTGTGTTAATTTCAGACCCTAAATTAACAGGTGTACCGTAGGCATTATTTTCTAATATATCTACATACCATAAATCGGACTCTCCAAGAGTACCTTCCATATCTGATGAAAAATACAATCGTTTTTCATCTGTGCTCAAGGTAGGGTGTGCAACAGAAAATTCTTTACCATTAAATGGTAATTCCTCTATATTACCCCAAAAAGTATCCCCGCTTTTTGTAGCTTTATACAGTTTAAGCCGAATTGTTTTGTTCTTATCCCTACCTTTTTTTCCTTCAAAATAATTATTTCTTGTAAAATATAATGTTTTACCGTCTTTAGTAAAAGTAGTAGAAGACTCATTAAATTTTGTGTTTACATCTCCATTTGTAACTAATCAGTTTCAAATATAATGTATTTTTCCATGCCAAAAAGGCATCTGTTTTTGTTGTTTGTCATTCCATATTTTCAGTAGTTTTATTTGATTACCTCTTCTACTTTATGTAATTTTATGGTATGAATTTCAAGGATTTATTGGTTCAATTTGAACAGCTTAAAAAAGAGTTACAGCTAGTTAATCAGGAGTTGGAGAGTGTTAAGAAGGACAATACTTTTCTTCGAGAACGCTTGGCTTTCTATGAAAACCCTAAAAACAGTTGTAATAGCTCTATTCCTCCTAGCAAAGATGAGAATCGACCAAAACCTAACCAAAGTTTACGCAAATCTTCGGGAAAGAAGCCAGGAGGGCAGCTAGGTAGAAAAGGGAAAACTTTAGAAATGACTTTAATGCCCGATAAAGTGATAGAGTTACGTCCAAATTATTGTCGTGGCTGTGGCTTGTCTCTAAAAAATGCACAGCCTATAAAAGAGCAATCTCGTCAAGTTGTAGATATTCCGCCAATTAAGGCAACCTTTACAGAATACCAAACTTTTAGTAAAGTGTGCCTTTCTGGTTGTCAGACTATTGCAGATTTCCCTAAAGAAGTAAAGGCTTCTATTAGTTATGGACCTAACATTGAAAGTCTTATTGGCTACTTTTACGCACGACAATATCTTCCTTTTGTAAGAATGCAAGAAGTTTTTAATGATGTTTTTAATATTGATATAAGTGAAGGCGGTATACACTATTTACTTAATCGATTTGCAGACAAAACAACACCTGTTTACCAGCTCATAAAACAACGTGTTGCTAATAGTGAAATTATAGGAGCAGATGAAACGGGCGTAAAAATAAATGGAGATAAGCATTGGTATTGGACTTGGCAAACTCCAAAACTTACCTTTATAACACATTCAAAAAATAGAAAAGGTGATACAGTAAAAGAGCATTTTCCACAGGGTTTTCCTAATAGTACTTTAATTCACGATGGATGGAAACCACAACTCAATACCCCTGCAAAAAACCATCAATCTTGCCTAGCTCATTTGTAACGGTATCTTAACTATCTCAATCAATTATATGCCAACAACAAATGGGGAAACAAATTTTTAAAACTTCTTTATGATTCTTTAAAACTCAAAAAGAATATGAGAGATGGGGATTATAAACAAAATTTACGAAGAACTAAAATTATACAAACTCTTGAAAATTTACTAAACGATCCGCCAGATAAAAAGAACAAAAAACTCTACACATTTTATAAGCGAATGTGTAGAGAAAGACAAGATTTGTTTACATTTCTTTTTATCAAAGAAGTGCCTCCAGATAATAATGCTTCCGAAAGAGCCATACGCAACGTAAAGGTGAAACAGAAAATATCGGGACAATTCAAAACAGAACAGGCTGCACAAAACTTTGCTAAAATACGATCGGTAATTGATACCGTTATTAAAAACGGTATCAATGTCTTGGACAGTCTAGTGTCAAGTCAATCATTAATTGACGGATAAAGTCTTTTCAGTTTTATTCGA
>CAZIMW010000277.1:0-2676 GCA_964540425.1 uncultured Flavobacterium sp. | reverse complement strand
GCATGCTAAAGTTTAATAAAAAAAATGATTAATAACGAACTGTATGTGACCGAATTAACTAATATTACAGACACATGAAAACCTACATCGCACTTCTTAGAGGAATCAACGTATCGGGTCACAAAAAAATATTGATGGCAGATTTAAGAACCTTGCTTGAAAAATTGGGGCTTCAAAATGTAAAAACCTATATCCAAAGTGGGAATGTTATTTTCTTATCTTCGGAAAAAAAAGAGGTCATTTCAAAAATTATTTTTGAAGCAATTTTAAAAAAATACGGTTGGGAAGTTCCAGTTTTGGTGTTGATTTCAGCTGAAATAAAATCGATTTTATACAACTGTCCGTTTTCAGAAGAGAAGAAACAAAAAAGTTATTTTATATTATTGAAAAGTAAACCTACAACTGAAACTGTTTTGGAAACCAGTAAATCATCAAGCCAAAAAGAAGAGTTTGTAATCACAAATTCTTGCATTTATATTTATTATGATTTGGGAGCGGGAAAAGCCAAATTAGGAACTAACTTCTTTGAACGAAAAATGAACTACCTCGAGGCAGAGCCATAGAGGTATCAAGCGGAAAAAATTTTATTTTTAGTTTGATGAAAACCTCAGGTTTTCAAACTTTCCTTTTTGACCACCGAGGCAGAGCCTCGGGGAATTCTTTCGATTAAAAGTAAAAGCCACTGCTCGAAATTATAGGACAATGAATAAACTTTTAGAATTGGTGGATTAACAAACTGAATTCTGTTACTTTTGAAAATCAAAATATACCAATGACCGAAGCGAATTTTCTACCAAAACCATATTCTAAAAAACCTGAAAAAGGAAGTATTACTTGGCAATCACCAAGTAATATCGCATTGATAAAATATTGGGGGAAACAAGGAGAACAATTACCAGCAAACCCTTCAGTAAGCTTTACGTTGAACAACTGTAAAACGATTACAAAATTAAAATATCAATTAAAAAACACTCCTTCAGACACCTTTGATTTTGAAGTTTATTTTGAAGGGAAAATATCGGAAGACTTTAAACCTAAAATTAAATCATTTTTTAATCGAATTGAAAAATATTTACCTTTTCTAAAAGAATATAAATTCGAAATTCATACCGAAAATACTTTCCCACATAGTAGTGGAATCGCTTCTTCAGCTAGTGGAATGAGTGCTTTGGCACTTTGTTTAGTAGATATGGAGAAACTACTTTTGAATGATGATGTCACCCTGAGTACTCCCGAAATTTATCGGTACGAAGGGTCTCAGTTAAAGAAAAAATTAACAAACAAAAAAACCTCCTTCCTAGCAAGATTAGGATCGGGTTCTGCCTGTAGAAGCATTGAAGGCGACCTTGTTGTTTGGGGAGAACATAAAAAAATTAAAGGAAGTTCAAACCTCTTCGGGATTAAGTATCCGCTTCTGGTTCACGAGAATTTTAAAAATTATCAAGACACCATTTTGTTGGTCGATAAAGGGGAGAAGCAGGTAAGTAGTTCTGTTGGGCATAATTTAATGCACAATCACCCTTTTTCTGAAGAACGTTTTAAACAAGCCAATGACAATCTGTCAAAATTAATCGCAGTTTTTGAAAGTGGAAATCTTTCCGAATTTATAAAAATAGTTGAAAGTGAAGCCTTAACACTGCACGCAATGATGATGACCTCGATGCCGTATTTTATTTTAATGAAACCCAATACGCTCGAAATAATTAATAAAATTTGGAGTTATAGAAACCAAACAAATTCTAATATCTGCTTTACTTTAGATGCTGGTGCGAATGTTCACGTGCTGTATCCTGAAAGTGAAAGGGAGAAAGTTTTTGAATTTATTAATAATGAGTTAGTTGCATTTTGTCAAAATGGACAGTATATTTGCGACCAAATTGGATTTGGTGCTAAAAAACACTAAATTTAACACCCAAACAACACCTACATGTACGGACCGTTATTTTATTCAAAAATCTTACTCTTTGGTGAGTATGGTATTATAAAAGATTCTAAGGGGCTTTCAATTCCTTATAATTTTTATAATGGTGCTTTAAAAATCGATGAGCATCATACGATGCATACCTTAAAATCCAATCAAACATTAAAGCGATTTGCTGCATATCTTGAAAAAATGCAAGAAGAAAATCCAAGCTTGGTAACTTTCGATATTGAAAAATTAAACAAAGACATTGAAGATGGATTACACTTTGATTCTAGCATTCCTCAAGGTTATGGCGTTGGAAGTAGTGGTGCTTTGGTAGCAGCTATTTATGATAAATATGCTTTAGGCAAAATTACGATTCTTGAAAATTTAACCAGAGAAAAATTATTGATTTTAAAAGGAATTTTTGGGGAGATGGAATCTTTTTTTCACGGAAAATCTTCTGGTTTAGATCCCTTGAACAGTTATTTAAGTTTACCAATTCTAATCAATTCTAAAGACAATATTGAGCCTGCTGGAATCCCTTCGCAACCTAAAAATGGTAAAGGTGCCGTGTTTTTATTAGACAGTGGGATTACTGGTGAAACGGCTCCAATGGTTCAGATTTTTATGGAGAATATGAAGCAAGAAGGGTTTCGTAAAATGCTAAAAGACCAATTTACAAAACATACCGATGCTTGTGTTTCAGATTTCTTACAAGGAAATGTAAAATCACTTTTCGGAAATGTAAAAGAACTTTCAAAAGTAGTGTT
>CAZIMW010000276.1:0-2730 GCA_964540425.1 uncultured Flavobacterium sp. | reverse complement strand
ATTGCTTAACCGAAGTTGGTTTTGCAAAACGAAGTCCACAAAATTTTTCAAATTTCGCTTTATTATTTTTGAATTGAAAAAATTCAAAAAATTGTGTTACTTTTATAACCTCAAAGTAAGAGCGTTTTAAACCATTACTGTTCTTATTGTAACGTTGATAAAGCAATTCGCAATACAGGTTAACTATGTTTTATTGTTTGTTTACCAAATAGTTAACACTTATTATTATTTTAGAATGGAAACCTGTGGGTTCTAAAACAAAAATTATAAAGCTTTTAAATATTAGCTATTAATTTTTGATTTTGTCAAATACTAAAAAAGCCCTCCTTCGCCAATAGGCTTTGAAGGGCGTGTCGGGATGAGAGGATTCGAACCTCCGATCTCTGGTCCCCCAGACCAGCACTTTAAACCGGACTAAGCTACATCCCGAAATAATTGATATTTCAATTTATTAAGATTCAAAAATAAACATTTCTTAAATTCATACAAACAAGTTTTAGGATATTATTTTTAGTAATAAAGCCGGATTTCTCATTACATTTGTAAAAACCTTTTTTTATGCTTGTAATTGGAATTGCTGGTGGTACCGGAAGTGGTAAAACAACCGTAGTAAATCAAATAATCGGTGAACTTCCAAAAGATGAAGTTTGTGTAATCTCACAAGATTCGTATTATAACGATACCAGTGATATGCTGTTTGAAGAACGTAAAAAAATTAATTTTGATCATCCAAAAGCAATCGATTTCGATTTGTTAGTTTCCCATTTAAAAGAACTTAAAAAAGGAAACACAATTGAGCAACCTATTTATTCTTTTGTAGAGCATAATAGAATTAAAGAAACGATAACTACCCACCCTAAAAAAGTGATTATTGTAGAAGGAATTTTAATACTTACACATCCCGATATTCGTGAATTATTCGATATAAAACTCTATGTTCACGCAGATAGTGACGAGCGGTTAATTAGAAGATTACGTCGTGATATGGCGGAAAGAGGAAGGGATTTAGAAGAAGTTTTAAACAGGTACCAAACAACCTTAAAACCAATGCATCAACAATTTATTGAGCCTACTAAAGAATATGCAGATATTATAATACCAAACAACCGCTATAATACCGTGGCAGTAGATTTAATTAGAAAAATTATCAACCAAAGATTAATAGAGAATTGAGTAAATTTTCCGAAATAAAGAATAAAAGATGGGTTCAAATAATTAGCAATAAATATTTGCTAATTGTACTTATTTTTATTGTTTGGATGTTGTTTTTTGATACGAATTCCTATTTAATTCAGCAAGAATTAAATAGTGCTATTGATAAATTAGAAAATCAAAAAAAATCATTTCAAGAAGAAATAAAAAAAGACAAAGTATTTATAGAAAGAATGAAAGACAGCAACGAATTGGAAAAATTTGCTCGCGAAAAATATTACCTTAAAAAGGAAAATGAAGACATTTATATTATTGAAAACCAAGACAGTTTAAAAACAAAAAAGAATGAGTAAATTTTTGTTTAGTGAATTTAATGAAGTTTCTGCAAAAGAATGGAAACAAAAAATACAAGCAGATCTTAAAGGTGCCGATTATAACGATACGCTTATCTGGAAAAATTTAGAAGGTATTGATGTAAAACCGTTTTATCACCAAGACGACTTTCAAGATAATTTTAAAGATATCCCAGGCTTTCCAAAAAAATGGAACATCACGCAATCCGTTTTTATCGATGATGAACCGATTGCTAACCAGTTGATTTTAGATGTAACTAGTCGTGGTGCTGAAGCTGTTTTATTGGTTTCTGAAAAAACCTTTAATATTGAAATTGTTTTTAAGAATTTTCCTTTTAAGGATTGTAAGATTCATTTCGAATTAAAGTTTCTTTCTGAAGAATTTATCTCTCAACTGAAAGATTTCTTTTCAGATAAAAATGCGACTGTTTTTTATAATATCGATATTATTGGAAATTTAGCTCGAACTGGAAATTGGTTTCGTAATTTAAAGGAAGATCATTCCGTTTTAGATGCTATTCTTCAAAAGAAAAGTTTAGAAAATATTCTAAGCATCGACACTACATTATTCCAAAATGCAGGAGCTACGATGGTTCAACAATTAGGGTATGGAATGGCACAAGCAAACGAATATTTGAATCGTTTTTGTGATACTTGTCATTCAGAAGGAGGAGCTACTAAAGAATCTAATTTCTCTTCCATCACCTTTAAAATTTCAGTAGGAACCAATTACTTTTTTGAAATTGCAAAAATTAGAGCTTTCCGAAAATTGTATGCTTTAATCGCTAAGGAATATAAAATTTCAACGAACTGTACTATTATTGCAATCCCTTCAAAAAGAAACAAAACACTCTACGATTATAATGTTAATTTACTCAGAACTACTACTGAATATATGAGTGCTATTCAAGGTGGAGCAGATTCAATTTGTTGTTTAGCCTACGACGCCATCTATCATAAAAGTAATGAATTTGGCGAACGGATTGCAAGAAATCAATTATTAGTTTTAAAGGAAGAAAGTTATTTCAATTTCTCTGAAGACCCTTCAAAAGGTTCTTATTATATTGAATCGTTGACCGATCAACTTTCAGAAAAAGCCTTAGAACTTTTCAAAAACATAGAAACAAATGGCGGTTTTCTTTCACAATTAAAAGAAGGAACTATTCAACGGAAAATAAAAGAAATCGCCCAAAAAGAACAGGAATTATTCGATGCTGGAAAATTA
>CAZIMW010000275.1:0-2742 GCA_964540425.1 uncultured Flavobacterium sp. | reverse complement strand
TAAATAATGTAGGGGTAATTTTCTCTAAACAGAATAATTATAATCAAGCTATCTCTAATTTTAAGAAAGCTTTAGGCATTTATTTAAAAGTATATAATTACACAAACCAAGAAATATTAATTGCGTATGAAAATCTTGGAACTGCCTATTATCTAAATAATCAAAAAGAAGAAGCTCTTAAATACATTAATATTAAAACTAAATTACAAAATGAATATTTAACTCAGCATTTTTACAATATGCCTTCTTCTTTAAAAGAGAAGTTTGCGTCTTATTCTAAAACTTCAATGAATATTCTAAACTCCTTAATATACACCAATGAAAATTTAGTAGATTCGGTATTAATAAAAGGGTATGAAAATAATGTGAAATTCAAAAAAATATTATTTCATTCTGAATCTAAATTAAGGAAGTTAATTGCGTCAAGCTCTGATAAAAAATTAAAAGAATTGCTTAATAACCTATATAATGTTAAAACTGAAATATACAGACAGCAATTTAAAATAAAAAATTCATTTTCAATAGAAAAAGAAGTTTCTCTTAAAATAATTCAACAAAATCTTGAATCCTCTATTTCAAATAGAAATTCTACAATTCATAAATTTTTAAAGCAAAATAATATTAATTTTGAAAATATTAAAAAATCTCTTTTACCTAATCAAGCAGCTATTGAAATTGTAAGTTTTGAATTATATGATTATAAAAATTACACAAATAAAACATTTAACCTCGCATATATTATTCGATCTGAATGGAAAACGCCAAAATTAGTGAAATTGTTTGAAGATTCAGAGTTAATTACTTTACTTAATAAATCTAAAAATATTTTACCAAGTATTCAATATAAACGAATATATGATTATAAAATAAATGGAAAAGAATTATATGATTTATGTTGGTCTTCAATTGATGAACATTTAGATGGAGTTCAAACAATTTTCATATCTACTGCGGGTCTAATGAATAACATTACCTTGCCAATTTTACCTTTAAAACAAGGAGATTTGTTATCTGATAAATACGATTTTCATTATTTAAGTTCAACGGCAGATATTTTATCCAATCAACTTATTTATAACCAAAAAACAAAGTTGAGTTCGATTAATTTTTTTAGCGGAATTAATTATGATGAAAATAACATAAAAATTATAAATAAAGATCTTAAACCTCGCCATGCAGGTTTACAATGCAACGCTAGTAATTGGGAACAATTACCCGCTTTTTCGCAAACTGATTTAACATATAAGTATATTAAATCTTTTATTAAAAAGCCTGTTTTGAGTAATGGATCGAATGCTACAAAACAAGCATTTTTCAATATGGATGGGGTTTCTCCAAATATAATACATCTTTATACACACGGTTTTTATTGTAAAATAGAAAAGAATCCCGCGAAAAAAACATCTTTTAAATCAAATGATTTTAATGCCTACAAACATCATAATAACCCTCTTATTAGAACAGGTCTTATAATGGCAGGTGGGAATATTGGCTGGGAAAAAGGAACAAATCAAGGTGTTTTAACGGCCTATGAAATTTTACAAATGGATTTAAGTAATACCAAATTATGTGTTTTAGGAGCTTGTGGAACAGGGCTAGGAGATATTAATGATTATGAAGGAGTTTTTGGGTTACAGAGAGCTTTAAAAATTGCAGGAGTTAAAAATATAATTATGAGTCTTTGGCCAGTTACAGACTTACATACAAAACTATTTTTTGAAATATTTTATAAAAAATTAAGCGAAAACCTTTCAATTAGAGAATCCTTTTATTTTGCACAAAATAAAATGCGTAAAAAATTACCAAATAGACCTGATTTATGGGGTGCATTTATTTTGTTAGAGTAACAAACTAACTAATTTAAGGTATTAGCACAAAATAATGTTGTTTTGAAATTTTGCCGTTTTGCTCTATAAACCAAAAATATATAGCTGGTTTTAAACTGGTAACGGATACTGAAATTGATTTTTTAGATAAATCTATGTTTTTCTGAAAAGCATCGTCCATAGTTTCAGCAACATAACAATGAAGCTTTCCTTCTCCTTTTAAATTTGTTGACCAAGAAAAATGTAACTTTTTATTCAAAAAATAGGCACTTAATTTTTTTGGAGTTAGTGAAGTTATTCTAAGTTCCTCTGAACCTCCTGCATATTGTCCTGTTTTGTCAGGAAAACGAAATAATTCCTCCGTGTTTTTAAAACCTTTTGCTTTGGCAAGATCCTTGTACCAATTTAACTTATCAATGATTGTAGGAGTTCTTTTTAGTAACTTTATTTTTTTGTTCTTTGCTATCAAAGTATTATTTAAGGAATCTACTTGCTTACTTAAATATTCATTATTACTAGATAATTCTTGAAACCCATCGGCTATTGGTTTGATAGAATCAAATTCGCTTTTTAAAGCGTTAAATTCATTTTTTGGTACATAGTCTTTATGTAAATTATTAGGTTCAATTAATTGTCCAATATATAAAAATAATAAAATCGTTGCTGCGATGCTTGATATATAAGCTAACCTTTTTAACCTGATTGGGTTTTTATTAAAGTTTCCTTTTATTTTCTTATTAAAGACATCTATTGCCTCATTTTGAAAATCGTCTAAATACTCTAAGTGCTCTTTTTTTGTTTTAAACCCACACTCTTTCTTATCAAGTTTTAGGCCATACCAAACAGATTCAGCAATCGAATTATTGTCAAGTATTATTGCATTGCAGCGTCAAGTTTACATTTTGTGAGAGAGCGA
>CAZIMW010000274.1:0-2803 GCA_964540425.1 uncultured Flavobacterium sp. | reverse complement strand
TAACTAACTAACTAACTAACTAACTAACTAACTAACTAACTAACTAACTAACTAAACCCTATCAGCATTCAACCATTTAGGCTTTTGAGGATCTTTAAAATTTTGCATTTTTTCTAAAAGAAAATCAATGTTTTCATCGACTAATAACAGCTTAAAATTATCCATGGAAAGAAATCCTTTTTTGACCATTTTTTCTAGCATCGTTAATAAGTCATCGTAATAATTATTTACATTTAAAATTCCTATAGGTTTAGAATGTAACCCTAATTGAAGCCAAGTTAGTATTTCGAAAAGCTCTTCAAAAGTTCCCATTCCTCCGGGTAGCGTAATAAAACCATCGCTTTTTTCTTGCATTATCATTTTACGATCATGCATATTTTGTGTGGTGATGAGTTCGCTTAAGCCTAAATGAACTACTTCCTTTAGTTTTAAAAATTCAGGAATGATTCCTATTACTTTTCCGTTATTATCTAAAGTTCCTTTTGCCACCAAACCCATTATTCCGATTTTTGCTGCTCCGTAAACCAACGTGATATTATTTTTTGCTAATGTTTCTCCTAATTGAGAAGCGGTTTCAATGATTGTTGTATCATTTCCTTCGCTACTTCCGCAGAACACACAAATACTTTTTAGTTTTCTCATTTTTTTATGCATTTTATAATTCGATCTTTTCCCATTCAATTTCCCCGTCAAAATCTACACTTTTTTCTTGAATGTACCATTCCATATAACAAGGATTAATTTCATCTATTTTTTCTAGTGATCCTTTTCTGCATTTTTCACAAACCTGAGTATCAATATAATCATAAACATCTTCAACATTATAGAACCCTTCTTTTCCTTCTCCAGAAACATTTTGAGCTCTATATTCCGTGCTAAATTCATTTATAATATAATTATTGTTATATGCTTTAATCATTCGATCTTTTCCGAAGATATCTTTTTTAATTTCAATTTCTGAATAGCCTTCTTCTTTTAAAAGTTTCAGCATTTTTTCTCCTAAATATTCATTAATTTCAAAGAAAAGGATGCCAGTATATTTTAAATATTTTTTTCCGAATTGAGCAATTTTCCTATAAAACAAAAGCGGATCATCATCCTTTACAAACAAAGCAGTTGCTGGCTCGTACTTGACCACGTTTGGCTCCATTAATTTTTTATCTAATTCTCGAACGTAAGGTGGATTAGAAACAATTACGTCAAACTCTAATTTGTCATGCCGTGCTTGACACGACAACAAACTCCAATTATCAGAATTGAGAATATCCACTTTTTTAAAATCGACATTCACCTTGTTTAAAGATGCATTTTGTTTTGCTACTTCTAATGCTTCAACCGAAATATCTATAGCAGTAATATCAGCTTCTGGTAGTTTTGAGGCTAATGTAATTGCAATACATCCGCTTCCAGTACCGATGTCTAAAATTCTGAAATCTGAAATCTGATTCCGATAGTTATCGGAACTGAAATCTGAAATCACCCAAGAAACTAACTCTTCCGTTTCTGGTCGGGGAATTAGTACATTTTCATCAACCTTAAACGGCAAACCGTAAAATTCTGTTTCACCTAGAATATATTGAATAGGCTCAAAATTTTTAAGCCGTTCAATTGCTTTTTCAAAATTTGAAATATTTTCTTCAGAAATAGATCTGTCTGGATCTAATGCTATATCAATTCTTGACATTCCTATATATTCTTCAGAAAGCAACTGGAAGAATGATTGTACTTCTTCCGAAGGGTATAATTCTGTAATCGAATCGACAAAATATTGTTTTATTTTTTTTATTTTCAAAACCTACAACTCTTTAAGCATATGCACTGGACAGGAATAATGACCTGTGTTTCCCATTGGGGCATCAATGTATTCAAATTTGTTTTTTAGATATAATTTTTGAGCAGCCTCCATATAATTCATCGTTTCCAGATAACATTTATCGAACATAAAATCTTTGGCTTTTCCTAAACAAATCGCAATCATTTTTGTTCCCAATCCCAAGCCACGAGCTTCTTTCAGAAAATACATTTTTTGTAATTCACATACATTCCCTTCGTAATTATCGAGTTGAGCAACTCCTGCTCCTCCTATAATTTCACCCTCTTTTTCAATCACAAAATAGATGGATCTTGGTTTTTGATAGACTTCATATAAAGAATCTAAGGTTTTATCTGCGTAAGCAGTTCCTACTTTTGGAACTCCTAAATCGACCAAAACCTTACGTATTACCTTGGCAATATGTGGATTATCTTTTTTTAAAATGGGTCTAATTATCGGTGTGTTCATATAAAATAATCCTCGTATTTTTACAAGGTGAAGATACACGAAAAATATATGTTGCGATGTATTCAATTGGCAAAAAATGGATTGGGAACTACCTATCCTAATCCGTTGGTAGGCTGTGTGATTGTCCACAACAATAAAATTATTGGTGAAGATTGGCACTATCAATCTGGAAAACCACACGCAGAAGTAAATGCAATTAATAGCGTTAAAAATCAATTACTTTTAACCGAAGCAACTATTTACGTGAGTTTAGAACCTTGTTCACACTTCGGAAAAACACCTCCCTGTGCCAATTTAATTATTGAAAAAGGAATTAAAAATGTGGTGATCGGAAGTGTAGATCCCAATCCAAAAGTAGCTGGAAACGGGATCAAACTTCTGAAAGAAAACGGATGTACTGTTACTGAAGGTGTTTTACAAAAAGAATGCCATCAACTCAACAAACGTTTTTTTACTTTTCATCAAAAAAAACGCCCTTATATAATTTTAAAATGGGCAGAAACCAATGATGGATTTATTGCT
>CAZIMW010000273.1:0-2803 GCA_964540425.1 uncultured Flavobacterium sp. | reverse complement strand
AAAATATATAGAAATAACAAACTTTCTTAAAGACTATTTGGCATGAAATAACAAATCCCTAAAATGTCATTTTGACATGAAATTTTACTATTTTTTTTAATTTTAATTTTTGGCTGAATAGTTACATTTAATGTTATGTTTAAAAGAATTTTAAATAGTATGATAATAAAAACAGCAAACAATTACTAGGTAGATTATCAGCTAGTTACATTCATTCCGATTGCTATCTGGACTTTTTTATTTTTTATTTTTTCTTACAGCGACTTGTGCTGAGCCTGTCGAAGTAAGCGGTCTTATATCTTTTATCGGACACTAATGTATATTTATAAACAGTAACTCTTATCTCAATTCTTTTAAAACTTTAAATTTACTAGTATCTTCGTGCCTTTCTGAAAAGAGATACAAATGAATTTTAAAGGAAAAACAGTGTGGATTACAGGAGCTTCTTCAGGAATTGGAAGGGCTGTTGCTATTGAATTATCTTTAAAAAAACTTCATCTAATATTATCTGGACGAAAAAAAAACATACTTGAAGAAGTTGCACAAACTTGCCAAAATAACGGAAGCACAACGTTGGTTATACCCCTTGATTTAGGTGATGAAAATTCGATAATAAAAGCAGCAAACAAAGTGCTTGAAACCGAAACAAAAATTGATGGATTGTATCATTTTGGAGGGATTAGTCAACGGTCTTTTGCTAGTGAAACACCGCTGTCTGTAGATCGTAAAATCTTTGAAGTTAATTTCTTCGGGACCATAGCCCTTACCAAGTTAGTGTTACCAACAATGATTGCAAATGGTGGCGGTCAGATTGGCGTTACCACCAGTATTGTTGGGAAATTCGGAATTCCATATCGTTCTTCTTATTCAGCAACCAAACAAGCATTACACGGTTTTTTTGAAAGTCTGAGAGCTGAAAATGTCACTAATAATATCAGGATTTCTATGATTATTCCAGGTCGGATTAAAACAAATATCTCCGTAAATGCAATAGATAAAGATGGGAAATCTCACAACAAAATGGATGACGGACAAGACTCCGGAATGGAAGTGGAAAAGGCTGCAAAGATTATTGTTAGAAAACTTCAGAAAGAACGAAAAGAAATATTAGTAGGAGGAAGCGAAATAATTATGGTTCATATTCGTAGGTTTTTCCCTAGATTATACTATTATTTATCTTCCAGAGTTAAACCTTTATAATTATATTTGAAAACAGAAAAACAAGTATGAAAATTAACGGAATTCAACAATTAGGAGTAGGAGTAGAGAATGTTGACGAAGCATTTAAATGGTATCGGAAACATTTTTCGATGGATATATTAATGTTTGATTCTGAAGAAACTGCCGAGTTAATGTTAACGCATACCGATGGAAAACCTAGAGAAAGACGTGCCGTTTTAGCTTTAAATCTAGAAGGCGGTGGCGGATTTGAAATCTGGCAACATACGGGTAAAAAGCCAGCAATCATCGATTTTAAAATTCAATTAGGAGATTTAGGAATCAATATTGGAGTCTTAAAATCTGATAATGTTGATGCTGCTTTTAACAAATACAAAGCTTCTTGTTTAAATTTATTAGGAGAAATCACCAAAGACCCATCTGGAAACAAACATTTTTATTTAAAAGATATTTACAATAATCTTTGGGAAGTAAAAGAAAATCCAGAAGTTTTCAAAAAGGAAAAGGCGGTAAATGGTGGAGTTTTAGGAACTGTAATCGGTGTAAATAACATTGAAGAATCTCTAAAAGTATATCGTGATATTTTAGGTTACGATATCGTGGTATATGATGAAACAGGAATTTTTAATGATTTTTCGGAAATGCCAGGAGGCGATAATGAATTCCGTAGAGTATTATTAAGACATTCAGATGTTAAAAGCGGTGCGTTCTCAGCATTGTTTGGAAAAACTGAAATAGAATTAGTACAAGTTTTAAACCGAGAAGCAATTGCTATTTACAAAGATAGAATTTGGGGAGACCCTGGATTTATTCATCTTTGTTTTGATATTAACGAAATGGACAGTTTACGAGAAAAAGTAAAAGAAGTAGGATTTCCATTTACCGTTGATAGTGCCAAAGCAATGGATACTTTTGATATGGGAGAAGCCGCAGGGAATTTTGCTTACATTCAAGCACCCGAAGGAACTTTAATCGAGTTTGTTGAAACCCATAAAATACCTTTAGTGAAAAAGATTGGCTGGTATATCGATTTTAGAAAACGAGGCAATCATCCTTTATCCAATTGGATTTTACGGATGTTTCGTTTTATGCGAGTGAAGTAATATTAAAAATTAGGACTATGGTTGTATTTATTATAAAATTTATCTAGTATATCTAAAACTTCATCTTCGGTATCAACCAAATCTACCAAATGTAAATCGTCAGGACTAATGTTTCCGTAGTCTTTTAATAAGGTGCCTTTAATCCAATCTACTAATCCTCCCCAGAAATCGGTTCCGACTAATATAATTGGAAATTTCCCGATTTTTTTTGTTTGAATTAATGTAAGTGCTTCAAAAAATTCATCTAAAGTTCCAAAACCTCCAGGCATTACCACAAAACCTTGTGAGTATTTTACAAACATTACTTTCCGAACAAAAAAGTAATCAAAATCGATACTTTTATCTCTGTCAATATAAGGGTTGTCATGTTGTTCAAAAGGCAGTACAATATTTAATCCTACCGAAGTCCCACCAGCATTATGGGCTCCTTTATTTCCAGCTTCCATAATTCCAGGACCACCACCGGTAATTACTCCGTAGCCGTGCTCTGCTAATTTTTTTGCAATATTTTCTGCCAATTG
>CAZIMW010000272.1:0-2818 GCA_964540425.1 uncultured Flavobacterium sp. | reverse complement strand
TGAAATGGAATTTCCCATTCAGGCATCACCTGCACTTTTGTACCAATATATTTCCACACCTTCTGGTATGCAAGAATGGTATGCCGATAACGTGAACTCTAGAGGTAAGTTTTTTTCATTTATTTGGGAAGGAAGCGAAGAAGTAGCGAAACTTATTTCTAAGAAAAAAGGAGAATCTATCCGTTTACAATGGGAAGAAGATGTTGGCACTGACTATTATTTTGAAATGCGTATTCAATTAGATGCAATTACAAAAGATGTATCTATAATGGTAACCGATTTTGCAGAAGAAGATGAGGTAGAGGAAGGTAAAATGCTTTGGGAAAATATGATTTCTGAATTAAAACATTTGTTAGGTTCGGTTTAAGAATATCAATAAAACAGTATATTTGCACCGCCTTTTATAAACAAGGCGGTTTTTTTATGGTCAATTTTAACGGAACTATTTCCCAAGATAATGAACAAATAATTTATATTCATAATAGAGGTTTAAATTATGGCGATGCAGTTTTTGAAACTTTAAAAGTAGTCGCTTCAAAAGTTTACTTTTTAGAGGATCATTATTTTAGATTAATGGCTTCTATGCGGATTTTGCGTATGGAAATTCCTATGAACTTTACGATGGAATTTTTTGAAAAAGAAATATTAAAAACCATTGAAGCTTATAATGTTACTTCAGAAGCATATAGAGTTAAAGTTTTTGTAAACCGTAAAATAGGTGGAAAGTACAGGCCAGAAACAAACGATATTGATTTCTTTATTTCTGTTGAAACTTTAGAAATTTCGTTTTACACAACAAATGAAACTGACTATGAAGTAGAACTTTTTAAAGATTATTACATTCCTGCTAATTTACTTTCTACCTTAAAAACAACCTCGAAAGTTGTAAATGTTTTGGGGAGTATTTATGCTAAAGAAAATAACTATCAAAATTGCTTGTTATTGAATGATAAAAAACAAGTTATTGAAGCTTTAAACGGAAATATATTTTTAGTAAAAGAAAATTTCATTGTAACTCCACCTATTAGTGATGGTTGTTTACGGGGGGTTATTAGAAAACAAATTATTGATATTTGTAAATTATCGAAAGATTATACTTTAACCGAAGAATCCATTTCACCTTTTGATCTTCAAAAGGCAGATGAGTTATTTATTACCAATGTTATTGTAGGAATTCAATCTATTTCAAGATTTAGAAAAAAAGAATATACATCTAAAGTCGCTAAAGAGTTACTTCAGAAACTAAATGTAAAAGCTAGATTATCAATGTAGTTTTTAATTATAAGAAGGGTTTTCTGGAGCATTGGACCAAATAAGATAATCACCACCAAATTCAATCATTTTTTCTTTCCAAAAATTTACATTTGATTTACCGAGTATGTTGTTTTTGTAATCATTATGTGTAATAACCCAACTACGTAAATCCAGCTCTTCTTCTAATTGATTATTAGACCAACCTGAATAACCAAGGAAAAATCGGATTTCAGATTCATCTATTTTATTTTCTTGCAGAAGGTTTATTATTTCTTTAAAATCGCCACCCCAATAAATTCCGTTAGAGATTTCTAAACTATTTGGTATTAGCTCAGGTATTTTATGGATAAAATATAAATTATCTTGTTCAACAGGTCCGCCATTATAAACAGGAATTTTAGAGTCTATTTCTGGAATAAAATCATGTAAATTATATTCTAGAGGTTTATTGAGAATAAAACCAACCGATCCGTTTTCGTTGTATTCGGCTAATAACACCACAGATCTATTAAAGGAAACATCTCCAATAATAGACGGTTCTGCAACTAATAATACACCCTTAGCTGGTTTTAGTGTGGTCATTTTTATTTTTTTAATATTTAAATCTAAGTATTTATTTTTAGATAGACCACTTATTTATGAAAAGATGTGAATGTTGAGCAAAAAAAAGCTTCCAATTCAATGAAGAATGGAAGCTAATTTATTTGATTTTGTGTAGATTAGTTTACACTTCTGCTTAAATCTGATCCAGCTTTAAATTTCACTACATTTTTAGCTTTGATTTTGATAGTTTCTCCAGTTTGAGGGTTTCTACCATCTCTTGCAGCTCTTCTAGAAACTGACCAAGAACCAAAACCTACTAAAGAAACGCGGTTTCCTTTCTGTAAAGACCCTTCAATTTCAATAAGCATACATTCTAATGCTTTTTTAGCTGCTGCTTTAGTAATTCCAGCATGTTCTGCCATTGCGTCGATTAAATCTGACTTGTTCATAAGTTTTAAAATTAAATTGTTGATTAAACTTCGATTATATTGTTCTACAAATTTAAACGGAATATCGGTTCACGCAAGTAATAGTAGGCTAAATCGTGTTTTTTGTTAATAACTTAAGCGGTTTGTTAATAAACCCGACTGTTTTTTAGTGTTTTTTTACAATTTCAATGATAGTAAGGCTTTACATCATTTTTGAGTTTTCATCAAATTCATATCCATTTAAAAGCGATTTTATGTCCATTTTTCGCTTTCCAGGTAGTTGCATTTCATTAATAATGAGGTAGCCATTTGTTACAGCGATTTTTAATTCTTTTTTGGTAGCCAATACTTTTCCAATTTCTAAATAATGTTTTTCAATTTCAAAATCACAATCGTAAATTTTCACTTTATGTTCATCCTTATTATTAAAAAGAAAAGACCAAGCTGCAGGAAAAGGGTTTAATCCTCTAATATGTGCATCTATTTTTTCAATAGAAGCACTCCAATTTATTTTAGTGTTTTCCTTTGTGAGTTTTGGAGCTTCTTTTAAAGTGTTATTTTGAGTTTGTACTGTTGTAGTAATTTTTCCTTCT
>CAZIMW010000271.1:0-2840 GCA_964540425.1 uncultured Flavobacterium sp. | reverse complement strand
ATTTTAGAGATGATATTGCAAGAGATTATTTTGATGAAAAAGTGTATTAAAATACTTTCAAATTCATAAAAATAAAACGCCTTCTGAAATGTATCGGAAGGCGTTTTATCTTTATGTAACAATTATAAGAAGCATTATTATATCTTTGTTATTATAAACTACACAATTCCTATTTCTAAGCTTATTTATATGAAAAAAATAGCACTCACTTTAGTATTTACACTCATTAGTATAATGACAATGGCACAAAAAAATAATATGACTCCAGAACGCCTTATCCAGTTAGGAAGAGTTAGCGGAAAAGGAATTTCAATCAACAACAACCAGGTTATATTTGGGGTTTCAAAGTATAGTTTTACCACTCAAAAGAAAACCAACAGTACTTATTCTGTTGACATCAAGGGCGATAAGGCGAATAAAATTGCCAAGAAAGATACGAATCTTAGTGATAAATCTATTTCGCCAAATGGAAAATATAAAATTAAAGTGAAGGATGAAAAGCTGAAAAATATTTTAGGATCCGACTTTCATCCAGATGTAAAAGGTAGCAATGTTTTAATTTACGATGAGCTTAATTACCGTCATTGGGATACTTGGGAAGATGGAAATTATAGTCATATTATGTATCAATCTATTGATGATAAAAAAGGGAAACTGACAGATATTATGAAGGGCGAACCTTTTCATTCGCCTCAAAAACCATTTGGTGGCGATGAAGATTATGTATGGTCTCCCGATAGTAAAAACATTTTGTATGTCACCAAAAAAGCAAGCGGTGTCAATTACGCAATTAGCACCAATACCGATATTTTTCAATATGAATTAGCAAGCGGAAAAACCACCAACTTAACCGAATACAATAAAGGTTACGACACATCGCCAGCATTTTCTACTCAAGGAAAATTAGCTTGGTTACAAATGAAACGCGATGGTTACGAATCTGATAAAAACGATATTATTATTCGTGTAAACGATAAAGACATCAACCTTACCGAAGCTTGGGACGGAACGGTAAATAGTTTTATATGGTCAAATAATGGTAACAAAATATACTTTGTAGCTCCTGTTTTAGGAACAGTACAAATATTTGAAATTGATGTTCCTTCTTCAAAAAATAAAATAAAAAGTCCTCGACAAATCACAGAAGGTCAATTTGATGTTACTTCAATTATAGGAGAAGTGGGTGATAAATTAGCAGTGATTAGACGTGATATGAATCATGCAAATGAAGTGTATTCGGTAGAAATTTCTTCAGGAAAAATGAAGCAATTAAGCCATGTAAACGACAAAATTTATGCAAAAACCAATCTTGGAAAAGTTGAAAAAAGAATGACCGAAACCACAGATGGGAAACAACTCCTTTCTTGGGTAATTTATCCGCCAGATTTTGATCCAAACAAAAAATATCCAACCCTATTGTATTGCCAAGGTGGACCTCAAGGAGCCTTGAGTCAGTTTTATTCTTTCCGTTGGAATTTTCAATTAATGGCAGCTAACGGTTATATAATTATTGCTCCAAACAGAAGAGGAATGCCAGGATACGGAGTGGAATGGAACGAGCAAATTAGTAAAGATTATGGTGGTCAGAATATGGAAGATTATCTTTCGGCAATAGATGATATTTCGAAAGAAAGCTATGTTGACACTAACAAATTAGGCTGTATTGGTGCGAGTTATGGAGGTTATTCTGCTTTTTATTTAGCAGGAAATCACGAAGGAAGATTTAAAACCTTTATCTCTCACGATGGTATTTTTGATTGGCGAAGTATGTATGGAACTACCGAAGAAGTATTTTTTCCAAATTGGGATTTAGGAGGCGCTTATTGGGATAAAAATAATAAAGCAGCACAGAAAGCTTATAATGAATTTAACCCAACTACTTATGTAGATAAATGGGATACGCCCATATTAATTATTCAAGGAGAAAAAGATTATCGGGTGCCAATTGGACAAGGATTGGCAGCATTTCAAGCGGCTCAATTAAAAGGAATCAAAAGTAAATTGATGTTCTTTCCAGAAGAAAATCATTGGGTGTTAAACAATCAAAATAGTTTGATTTGGCAACGGGAATTTTATAAATGGTTGGCGGAGACTTTGTAAAAAAGAGGTAAGACCGCTTTGCTTTAAGAGCTAAGAAAAAAGACTTGGTATTTTACATCTATAATCTTTATGGTTATACCAAGCTCATTCAGATAAAATATGGGTATTATTTGGATATATTAGAACGTATTTCCTCTAGTATATTTTAGTAATGTATTGACAATAAATTATCAATGATATGTTTAGACCTCACAGGTTTTGAAAACCTGTGAGGTCTTTTAGCTAAAAGGTTTACATTTATAAAATCACTAGCTCGTTTATTACTTGAATCTAGCTGTTAAAAAAAACGCCTTCTGAAATTCTTAGAAAGCGTTTTTTAATAAAATTTTTTTTCTTACTTTCCAGCTAAAATTTGGCATTTTTAGAAAGCAAATTGCGAGATATTATTTTGATGATAAAGGTGTAACCAGAAATTTAATTAAAATATTCATCATCCAAACTATATTCAAAAGTGCCATCTAAGCAATCAAAAGGACCTGATAATTCTCCTGTATTTACATTATACAATTCAAAAGTAAACTCAAAAGTTCCTTTAATAACTCTGTCTTCTAAATTAAACTCCGTAATTGTTAGTTCTCCAAATTCACCTTCATAAGCTTGGGTTGGATCTTGATTTGTATCATTATAAATTAAATTAACATGAGGTTGTGGTGAACCACTATTATCTGTATTATCAACACCTAAATTATAATTAGCCATCCCCCGTTTTTTTAATTAAACTCTAAATTAATTTGTCCGCT
>CAZIMW010000270.1:0-2844 GCA_964540425.1 uncultured Flavobacterium sp. | reverse complement strand
CACGTACGGTTCTGTGAGAGGCTTAGGGTGAAATTCCCTTTGCCTACTTGACGCCAAAACCGTTGATAAAGACATTTTTCAATACAGGTTAATTATGCTTTATTTTCTTTAAATTTTAAAAAAAATCCTGTTTTACTTCTGCAAATTCAGCACAAATCATAGGAATTTAAAAAAGCAGACCTATAAGCCGGATTCTGTATTAACCTAAGTTAATTCTCATCATTTATCTAAAAATATTGTTGCCAATATTTTTTATCTGCCTACCCTCTTACATTGGGCGGGAACCCTCAAAAGCAAGTTTACGTGACATTGCACCGCATAGAGTTTACCTGGTTTCACTACAGCATTACCTGTACATACTTTCTGTTGCACTTGTCCTAATACGTATAAACGTACTGACGGCCGTTAGCCGCTATGCTTCCCTATGGTGTCCGGACTTTCCTCCTCGAAAAAAATTCGAGACGATGAGACGGTCTGCTGTTGCAAAAGTAATTCAATTTATGGCATCAAAAAAGAACTAAGTATTGTTAATAAAAAATAAAAAAATAGAAGATATATTTCACCTTAAAAAGCAGACAATTTATATATTTGTTTTCACACAATTCTATGGAACCATTTATTGTATCTGCCAGAAAATACAGGCCTAAACATTTTAAAGATGTTGTTGGGCAGCAGGCTATTACCAATACTTTAGAAAAAGCTATAGAAAACAATCATTTAGCTCAAGCCTTATTATTTACAGGTCCTCGTGGGGTTGGAAAAACAACTTGTGCCCGAATTCTTGCTAAAAAAATAAATCAAGAAGGAACCGAACAAACCGATGAAGATTTTGCTTTCAATATTTTTGAGTTAGATGCAGCATCAAACAATTCGGTTGATGATATTCGTAATTTAATTGAACAAGTTCGCATACCGCCACAAGTTGGAAAATACAAGGTATATATTATAGATGAAGTACATATGCTGTCTTCATCTGCCTTTAACGCTTTTCTAAAAACACTAGAAGAACCACCAGCTCACGCAATTTTTATATTAGCTACTACTGAAAAACATAAAATAATTCCAACGATATTATCACGTTGTCAGATTTTCGATTTTAAACGGATTACAGTTAAAGATACAAAAAATCATTTAGCCGAAGTTGCCAAATCTGAAGGAATAGAAGCAGAAGATGATGCTTTACATATTATCGCTCAAAAAGCAGATGGAGCCTTGCGAGATGCACTTTCTATATTTGATAGAGTAGTTAGTTTTTCAGGAAAAAAACTAACCAGAAAAGCAGTCACTGAAAATTTAAATGTACTAGATTATTCCTACTTCTTTCAAGTAACTGACTTGCTTTTGGCTAATAAAATTCCTGATGTATTGTTGCTTTTTAACGAAATACTATCAAAAGGCTTTGACGGACAGCATTTTATAATGGGGCTTGCCTCTCATTTTAGAGATTTAATGGTTTGTAAAACCCCTGCTACTATTGAGTTACTTGAGGTTGGTGATCAAGTAAAAGTTATGTATTTAGAGCAATCTCAAAAAACAGAATACCCTTTTTTAATTACCTCCATCGAACTTGCCAATAATTGTGATTTAAAATACAAAACAAGCCGAAACCATCGATTATTAGTTGAGCTGTGTTTAATACAATTGGCTTCTATTACTTTTAATCCTGAAACTTCAGGAGAAAAAAAAAAGTCTAAAATAAATTCAGTTACAGTAATACCTCCTTCTCATTTTTCTCCTATAAAAAAAGATACTGTAAACAACATTATTTCTAAAGAGAAAACGGATTTTAGTGAAAATTCAAATAAAGAGATAACAACACAAGAAGTTTCAAAGCAAGAAGAAAGTAATGAAGAATACATTGCTCCTATTGAAAATAAAGAAGTTATTCAAAAAGTAGAATTGGATATTTCTTCAAAATTAAAAGGAAGAAAATCTGCATTAACAATTTCCAGTATTTCGAATAAAAAAGAACTCTTAAAATCACATAACGACACTACAGAAACTGTTGGAGAATTGCCTACCAATTCATTTTCAGAAAAAGAAATGCAAGCTGTTTGGAAGCAATATATTACAAAAATTGACAGTGAAGGAAAATTTAATTTAAGATCCAATTTAGAGATGGTAACTCCCTTGCTTAAAGGAGAAATTATACAAATAGAATACCCAAATAATACGATAAAACTCGATGTTGAAAGAGCAAAACATGATTTATTATCATATATAAAAGAGGAACTTCAAAATTTTGACATTGATTTAGAAATAAACGTAAACGAAACCGAGGTTAAAAAATATGTTTACACACCCAAAGAAAAATACGAGCGATTAAAAGAATTAAATCCATTAATTGAAGACCTTAAAAAAGATTTAGGGCTCGAACTATAAGTAAAAAATTTAAAATGTTAGGATTAAAATTACCAACCGACCCTCGCTGGGTAAATATCGTAGAAAAAAATATTGAAGAGATTCTTACCGATCACGCCTTTTGTGAGATTAAAGCTTCTTCAACAGCCATTTCTTTAATGGTTTCTTTTCCTGAATATACCGAATTGGTAAAAGAAATGCCCAAACTTGCCAAAGAAGAAATGTGTCATTTTGAATTGGTACACGACATTATTACCAGTCGAGGTTGGGTTTTAGGTAGAGATCGTAAAGATCACTATGTTGTTAAATTACTTACTTTTTTTCCAAAAGGCGGTAGCAGAACGACCCAATTGGTACATCGTTTATTATATGCAGCCTTAATTGAAGCTAGAAGCTGTGAACGCTTTAAATTACTGGCAGACAACCTAAAAGACCAAGAATTATCTGAATTCTTCAGAAGTTTATTGGCTAGCGAAGCAGGAC
>CAZIMW010000269.1:0-2925 GCA_964540425.1 uncultured Flavobacterium sp. | reverse complement strand
TTTTTTAAATTTTTTTTCCCCCCCCCAAAACCCCAAAAAAAAAAAAAAAAAAAAAAAATCATAGCTTAATTTAAATTGAAGTGTTATTTTTCTAATTATCAGTAAGTTTCAAATATACTAAGAAAATCGTTTTCTAATTTGTTAATATTTGTATTTTTACCAATCTACTTAATCACTAATAAAATATGAAACCTCACTATATATTATTACTAATTACTGGTTATTTTGGATTGCTTTTTCTTATTTCCTATTTAACAGGAAAAGAAGATAGCAATGAAGCATTTTTTAAAGCTAACAGACAATCACCTTGGTATCTTGTTGCCTTTGGGATGATTGGCGCCACCTTATCTGGGGTAACATTTATTTCGGTTCCTGGGAATGTAGAAGCACAAAGCTTTAGCTACATGCAAATGGTTTTTGGCTATATTTTTGGAATGATAATTATTGCTTATGTCTTGCTTCCTATTTATTACAAGTATAATGTGACATCTATTTACGAGTATTTGAATGATCGCTTGGGAAGTAAATCTCATAAAATTGGAGCCGCTTTCTTTTTACTTTCAAGAACAATTGGTGCTGCTTTCAGAATATTTTTAGTGGCACTAGCGATGCAATATTTAATTTTTGATGAATGGAATGTGCCTTTCATTATTACCGTTATATTTTCTATTCTACTCATTTGGATCTATACGCATCGTGGCGGAATTAAAACAATAGTTTGGACCGATACGCTTCAAACTTTCTTTATGCTTTCGTCAGTAATTTTAGCCATCTACTTTATAAATGATAAAATTGGTTGGAGTTTTTCTGAATTTTTTGCTTCGGAAGAATTAAAACAATACAATAAAATTTTATTTACCGGTGACGTAAATAGTAAATCTTATTTTCTGAAATCATTTTTTGGAGGAGTCTTCATAACGATAGCAATGACAGGTGTTGACCAAGATATGATGCAAAAAAATCTAACTTGTAAAAACTTAAAAGAAGCTCAAAAAAATATGCTATCGATGGTAAGTTTATTGGTGGTTGTCAACTTTGTATTTTTACTATTAGGTGCTTTACTTTATATCTACATCAACAAATTTGGATTAGAAGTACCTGTAATTGATGGTGTAAGAAGAACCGATTTATTATTTCCATTAGTGGCTGTAAAAAGCGGATTGGGAATTCCATTAGCTATGGTATTTATTTTAGGAATTATCGCTGCTGCTTATTCCAGTGCAGATTCTGCTTTAACCTCACTAACTACTTCGTATTGTGTAGATTTTTTAGATATTGAAAACAAAGAAAAATCGAAACAAAAAGCTATTCGTAAAAAAGTGCATATTGGCTTTTCTGTGGTGTTAATTTTAGTGGTAGTTTTATTTAATAATGTATTAGAACGTGATGTAATTACTGGTTTATTTACCATTGCTTCCTATACTTATGGTCCATTATTGGGATTGTTTTTCTTCGGAATTTTCACCAAATTTAAAGTAAAAGAAAACTATGTTTTACTAGTTTGTATTGTTTCGATAGCTTTAAGTTATTTCTTAAATATTTATTCTGAAGATTTATTAAACGGCTATAAATTCAGCTTTGAGTTATTAGGTTTAAACGGATTGTTTACCTTTTTAGGCTTGTATCTAATTCGGAAGAAAGGGTAAGAAGTTGAAATTGAATTCTAAACAAAGCACCCAGAGTGATTGCCTAGAAAAGTATCGAAGTATATGGTCACTTCGATACGATTGTTTAAAAAAACAATCACTCTGTGACCTTTTGATAAACAATTGGTAGTTTTTGATTTTTTGAAACTGAGTTATAAACAAAGCACCCTGAGTTTCCGACGTAGAAGGAAGTATCGAAGGGTGCGTCTAATATTGATTTGTACTTAACAAAACCAAAGTACAAGCAGCTTCATAACTAATATCATTCTCATCTAATATTCTATAAAACTCCGGGTTTTCAGTACCAGGATTAAAAATTACTCGTTTAGGTTTTAAAGAAAGAATGTACTGGTAATAATCTACTTGGCGTTTTGGGTTTAAATATAGCGTTACTGTATTAACACCTTGAAATTGTTCTTTTTCTTTTGTTATTGTAACTCCTGCAATAATTCCTTCTCGCAAACCAACAGCAACAACAGGGTGCCCTTTATCTACCAAACGATTTATTGCCATAAAGGAATATCTTGAAGGTTTTAAACTCGCACCAATGACTAAACTCTTTTTCATTTATTAAAAATTTTAAAATACTATGTTAAAATGATAAATATATGTAACAATTCTGAATTGCTTACGTCTATATAATAGAAATATTTCTCTTTACTGTGTGATTTTTACGTTGATGGTTAGTGTTAATAATCACAGTAAAGTTTCAAGCCCAAAGTTTATTCTTTGGGCTTGTTTGTTAAAGACATAAAAAATAAACAAGGTTACACTTGCATTATTTTAAAGTCAGATTTCCTTAACCAATTCAACTAAAACATAAGCAACAAATCCAACAACCAACCCCATAATTAATTCGGAAAATATTGACGGTATCGAATGAAATAAATTGTGAACCTCAGGGATAAATATGAACAAACATTCCTCCACCTACCAACAGCATAGCAATGGTTCCAACTATTGCTAATAATTGAATTAGTTTAGGTAAAATCCAAATATGTGTCATTCCAATTCCGTACCATATTTTTTTAGCAAACCCTTTTTTATTTTCAGAAAATTTCCCATTAAAGAAGCAATATACTCAATACACATAGCTTTTCAGGCTTTTCACTCTTTCTTTTTACATGATTGTTTAGTAAATTTAATAATACTGAAATTACTGAAGTTTAAATAAAAAAAGACACCCTATTCTCACAGGATGTCTTCAGTAAAACATTTTTTTTATTCAAATGAACTACCTCGAGGCAGAGCCATAGAGGTATCAAGCGGAAAAAATTTT
>CAZIMW010000268.1:0-2932 GCA_964540425.1 uncultured Flavobacterium sp. | reverse complement strand
AGAAGCCGTGCGTAGAAAGCCTTATAGTGTCATTTTATTAGATGAAATGGAAAATGCAGGATTTGTAAATTACGAATTTTCAAACTTCGGAAAGGAAGGCTATTTTTCAAAAAACAATACTGCTTATTGGCAAGGAAAACCCTATTTAGGAATTGGACCTTCGGCACATTCCTTCAACGGAAAAGAACGAAGTTGGAATGTAAGTAACAATATAAAATACATTAAAAGTATTTCAGAAAATAGATTACCAATAGAAAGAGAAATACTTTCCGTTTCAGATCGTTATAACGAATATATAATGACAGGATTACGAACTATGTGGGGGGTTTCATTAATAAAAGTTAAAAAGGATTTTGGAAAGAAATATCTTGACTATTTACTAAAACAAGCAGAAAAACCCATTGAAGAAGGTTTGTTATCGTATGTCTTTGCGAGGAGCGAGGAACGAGCGACGAAGCAATCCCATAAAAACAAACTAAAGACTTCAAGCCAAGAGATGACTTCGTCGCCTCAAAAAAAAGAAGTTCCTCGTAAAGACAGAACACTTATTATAACTAAAAAAGGAAAGTTTTTAAGCGATGGAATTGCGAGTAACTTATTTTATGTTCAGTAAATTCATTAGATGACTCAAAGTCATCTAATGAATATTAGAAAAACAGTATCTTAACCCAATGATTGCACAACTAACAATAAACAACAAGTCGATAAAAGTAGATTTATCCAAACCTATGGATATTTCAATTCCTTTGGTAGCTTCCGATAAAAATCCGAATGCTTGGTATTTGGATCAGCCAAAAATAGAACCCGTAAAAGAAGGTGAATGGATTGCAAAAGTAAGTGAAGGGTCTTCCGTAAACTTTAATAATATTGCTTTTAATCCCCACGCTCACGGGACTCATACCGAATGTATAGGACATATAACTCCAGAGTTTTATTCAGTAAATGAAACCTTGAAAACGTTCTTTTTTTTAGCGGAAGTAATTACTGTTGTGCCAGAAAATTTAGGGCAAGATTTGGTGATTTCAGAAAAGCAAATCAAACATCTTTTAAACGGTAAAACTCCTGAAGCAATCGTAATACGAACCCTTCCGAATACCAATTCAAAAAAAACTAGAAAATACTCCAATACCAATTGGGTTTATTTGTTAGAAGAAGCTGCCGAATATTTAAAACAGATTGGTATAAAACATTTATTAATCGATTTGCCTTCCGTAGATAAAGAAAAAGACGACGGTGATTTATTAGCACATAGGGCTTTTTGGAATTATCCGAAAGATCCAAGAATGGAAGCCACTATCACAGAATTTATTTATGTAAAAAATAAAATTGAAGACGGAAGTTATTTATTAAACCTACAGATTGCACCTTTTCATAATGATGCAACGCCAAGTAAGCCAGTTTTGTATGCGATTGTATAAGAAAGTTTTTATATTGTTTTATATGTTTTCTGGAGCGATTTTGTTTGCTCAAGATTACGAACGAATTGACGCAACTATTTTATTATATCCAAAAACCTGTGATTCTCCAGAGGAAATTTCAAAATTTATTACACGAGATTTTTTAACCGAAGAAGAAAAAGTACGAGCAATTTACAGCTGGATTATTCAGAATATTGCTTATGAACCTGATGAATATAAAAAATTCGATTACCGTTTTAGTAATTATAAAGAACGAAATAAAAAAGAAGAAATTACTCGTAAAAAAATCATCAATCGAACCCTTCAAAAAGGAATTGCAGTCTGTGAAGGTTATGCGTTTTTATTTGAAAAACTGTGCGAGTTACAAGGAATTACAAACTATTTGGTTCGAGGTGACGCCAAAACAACGATTGAAGGAATTGGGAAGAGATTTAACACCAATCATATGTGGAATGTAGCAGTAATTGATGGAAAATCATTTCTGTTCGACCCAACTTGGGGAGCTGGAAAATACAATCAGAAGTTTATAAAAGAACCCAGTTATTTTTATTATAAGACACCACCAGAACAGTTTATAAAAACCCATTATCCCGATATTTTTGAAGATGCTTTTATTTCAGAAAGTATGAGTAAACAACAATTTTCTGGAATGCCTTTAATTATTGATAAAAGTTTAATTATTTCAGATATCATAGCTCCAAACAAAGGAATTATTTATTCAGAAATGTACTTTGATGAAATTCAGTTTGAAATTAAAAACACCAATGTAAAAGAAGTTACTTATACCTTTAGTTATGGTGATAAAGCATCGTCTGTTAAAAAATTAAATGTAAAGGATAATCTCACAGTGTTTTCGGTGCCTTTAGAATTAGGAGTTAAAATACTTTTAATTTATTTTGACGGAAAACCTGCTTTGGGCTATCGGATAGAATAAAAATGAAGGATTGAATGAATGAAGAAATTAATGATATATTAAGAAATTAAAGCGTTAATAATAAAATGCTTAACCCATTAAATCATTATAACATGAACATAGAAGAGTTCAGGAATTATTGTCTTTCCAAAAAAGGAGTTACAGAAAGTTTTCCTTTTGATGAAAAAACCCTTGTTTTTAAAGTCATGGGTAAAATGTTTGCACTTACTGGTTTGGAAAATCAACCAGCAAAGGCAAATTTAAAATGCAATCCGGGGCGTTCTATAGAGTTAAGGGAAGAATTTGATGGACTTATAATGCCAGGTTATCATATGAGTAAAATCCATTGGAACACCGTTGAGTTAGAAATGAACATTCCTCATAAATTACTGATAGAACTTATTGATCATTCCTATAATTTAGTAGTTACAAAATTGACTAAAAAGTTAAAGTTAGAATTGGAGAAATTGTAGTTTATTATTCATCTTTAGTAAAATTTTAAAACTTTGTAAAGATTATCAATTTAAAGCCTAAATTTTTCATTTTTGCCTACTGCCTACTGCCTACTGCCTACTGCCTACTGCCTACTGCCTACTGCCTA
>CAZIMW010000267.1:0-2954 GCA_964540425.1 uncultured Flavobacterium sp. | reverse complement strand
ATTTTAAAAACTAAAATTTTTCATTTTCGGCGAATTTTCCGCATTAAGCCTAACGTTCGGTGTATGATTTCGTTGCGTGTTTCAGCAACTAAATTACTAAAATTGCACGAACTTGGCTGAAAATCCGCAGGATTTTACAAGTACAAAACAAACCAAGCAATGAATTATGACACTTTGTTAGGCTTTAGTGCTTTAGTTTTCGTTGTTGTTCAATTTATTGATTCTGAGGATTATTCCGCCCAGATAATTTTCGGTTTAGTTACAATTTTTGTTTTTAACTTTCCCGTTGTAACTTTCAATTCCGCTGTTGTGCTAAAATTTCACGTTACAGTTTTGAATTCCGCTATTTGGAGTTTCCCGTTCCAACTTTAAATTCCGAAAAGTGATTAAAATTCAGTTTTAAAACTCTAACCTTTTTTGCTTTTTTTCAATTTCACGGCATTAAGCCTAACGGTTTGTGAATGATTTCGTTGCGTGTTTAAGGGGTCAAGCACAAAACTTTAAATTTGGCACTTAACTGCTATTTTTTATATGCATTGTTGTGGTTAGTTTTTTATTGTTTTAGAAATACAAATGTTCCTGTTGGTATAATCATTTCCATATATTCTGGTGGATTGTCTACATCATACGCACCAACTCCATTGCCCCAAATATTTATTTCTAAAGCCTCTTGACCACCAACCTCTATTGCTCGAATTGTTAACCTTGCTGTTAGGCCTGCTATTCTATCACTTAGTCCTACTCTTAATCTTTTTTCATCTGTTGGACAATCAGTACAGAAAGGACGATGGATACTTTTTAAAAGAGAGTGTCCTGCAATAGCAACTTTCCCTACATCAGTATTGTCTAAAGTATTAATTCGCTCAACACCATTTTCAATATATTGGTACTCACCTGACACATAGTCTTTATAATAAACAATATCATTGGGACGCATTTCTTTTTTCTCTAAAACTATTTTAAAAGAAGTAGTTCCTTCTGTATAAAGCCAAGTTCCTTCAAAAACATTAAAATAGTTATTAATATCTTTATAATAGGCACCTTCTTGAGCGTTTCTATATGAGTAATCCTCTATATCAATAATTGGAGATTGTGCTTTACAACTAAAGATAGTAAATAGTGTTAGTATTGATAGTATATATAATTTTTTCATGATGTGTTTATTTTTAATATTAATTACAGGGTGTTTCATCTGGTGCTAATTGAACTGGAGATTCAGGAATTGTTAATTTTGACCAATTTGTTATGTCTTCATTGGCTTTGTATAGTGAGATGTTGTAGTCTTTAAAAAAATCTAAAAAGGTGCGTTCTATATTGGTAGAATCCCTATAATCATCTCCTAAGACTTCATTTATCTTTTTAATTTTATCTTCTAAAGAAGAAGTTACTGTTAAATCTTCATCAGCAGCCACAACTGCATTAAGTTCTGCATTAAATGCATTTCTAAATTCTCTCCAATCATCAATATGTAGCGCATACACATCTTGTTGTGCAGAAACAAGTGTTTCTTGGCTTACGAGCATAAAAGCAACTTCACTTTTTGTATCTGAAGTGGCTCTAAGATGAAGGTTAAACAATGTATTAATATCATTCCAAGAAAACATAGGATATGTGCTTTGAGAGTGCGTATGCACTCCTGCATAATTTTCTCCTCCTCCAGCAGGAATGCCTATAGAATTTCCTGTTGTTGCAGGTAAATTTACATTGGTGTAAGTAACATCTCCTGTGGTTGGGTCTGTTGCTTTCTTCATAGAAACACCATTTTCTCCATCTTGGTTTAAAGTTGTTTTTAATAGTTCTAAAGATGGTTTTATATTTACTTTTGTCGAATCTATTAAATGATTCAACTTATCGCAAGGTTCAATAAACTCTTGAGTTGGAGGTAAAACGGCTGTATTTGAACTTGTTCCTGCTCCTTGTGAGCCTGTTCCACTTGTTCCTCCATTTGCTCCACAAGTATTGCAATCGTCTGTACCATCGGTTTCACTACCTATATGTATAGGAGGTGAGGTGCCTCCTCCACCGCCTCCACCACCTGAAGAACATGGAACCCAATTAACCGTTACTATATAATCAAAACTGGTTGCATTACAAGTTCCTGGAGCATGAGGGTTTCCAAAACTGCATTCCCACTCCGCAGAAACATCATCAATACATGCTTCTACAGTCTTAGTCTTTGAGTACAGCGTATCTTGAATATCGCTTAACTCAAAAACATTATTAGCAATACTTATATAACCCGAAAAAGATTGAGATGTGTCTTCTAACCATATAGCATCAGGAACATATTTGAAGACTTTAAAATCAATAATTTCACCTTGGTTGTCAACAAAAATATTTAAATTATAAAATTCATTGTCCTCTTGCTCTACCGATAACTTAAATGTATAATGTGTAATATCATTTGTTTGAATCATTACTATTTCGTCTGTAAGAATAATTGGAGTTTCGTTATTATCATTTTTTTGAAACAACCCTTTATTATTTACATCAAGGAGTTTACTGAAATTTTCAAAACTCTTATCGTTGGTCATTCTTGAATTGAATTCACTGAAAGAAACCTTCTTAAATCTTTTTTTATTTACCTCTTCAAAGTTAGTGTTTACCTCATCTCGTTCACAATTAATAAGTACAAAAGAAATTCCAAAGAGTAGAATTCCCAGTTTAAGATAATTTTTTAGTTTTGTTTTTTTCATAATCCGTTGGGTTTTAAAGTTAGTTAAAATTTTTGTTTGGTGGTCAAATGTCTAATCCTAAAATACGGCTACAGATTAATGTTACTTTATACTACCTTTTTGTACACCGAATTTGGAGTTTTGTAACCTAAAGATAGATGTAATCTTTCATTATTATATAGGCGGGTTCTAAAAATTGATTTTTTTTCTTTTCTCAAAAAAACAAGAACCCTTTTTTTTCTTTTTAAGAAAATTTATATTTCAAATGTAGCAAAAATT
>CAZIMW010000266.1:0-2955 GCA_964540425.1 uncultured Flavobacterium sp. | reverse complement strand
AAAAAGGATGTGATTGCATCTGCACAAACAGGAACAGGAAAAACCGCTGCATTTGCACTACCTATCTTGCAATTGTTGTTTCATCAACAGGATGCAAATAAAAAACAAAAAAAAATTAGAGCTTTAATAGTGAGTCCCACAAGAGAGCTTGCCCATCAGATAAACGAAGAGTTTGCTAGTTTTTCTAAATACACTAATCTAAGTTCTACAGTTGTTTATGGAGGAATTTCTATAGACCCTCAAAAAAAAGTATTTAAAAAAGGAGTCGATATTTTAATCGCAACACCTGGAAGATTACTAGACCTTTGTAAACAGGAAATCGTCGATCTTAGTACCATTGAAATATTAGTACTCGATGAAGCAGATTTAATGCTTGATATGGGTTTTATAAACGATATCAAAAAAATACACAAGCTATGTCCCAACAAAAAACAAGTTCTTTTGTTTTCTGCAACCATGCCTTCAAAAGTAGTTCACTTTGCTAAAGATTTCTTAACAAATCCTGAAATTGTAGCAATAAGTTCAAATAAAACGGAGAAAGTTAGTGTAAAACAACTGCTATATTATGTTCCTAAACCTAATAAAATAGAGCTTTGTTTGTATTTATTAAGAAATACTATAAAAGGAAACATCCTTATTTTTAGAAGAACTAGAAATGGAGTGGATAAATTAGAACAAACCCTTTTAAAAAACGGCTTTAAAGTAGAGTCTTTACACGGAGAAAAAAGCCAAAACCTACGGCAAAACGCATTAAATAAGTTTAAAAACAATGAGGTTAATATATTAATTGCTACCGATCTCGCTTCCAGAGGTATTGACATAGAAGATTTAGATGTAGTGGTTAATTTTGACATTCCAAATGTTTCTGAAACCTATATACATCGAATTGGTAGAACCGGTCGTGCAGGAAAAAAAGGGACTTCTTATTCTTTCTGTTCGGCAGATGAAAAAAACTATGTGATCGATATTCAAAAAGCAATTAAAAAAGCCATTCCTATTGTAGAGGATCACCCCTACCCTTTACAGCCAAATACAAAAGCTATTGTTCACAAAAAAAAGAAAAGCGGTAGTAAACATAAAAAAGGAAGAAAATCTGTGGCTTCAAGAAAAAACAAGAAACGCTGGTATTAATTTAAAAACTACTTTTCTTATAAATTACCCTCATTTCAAATTTCATTTTCATTCGTATTCCACTTCCTTTTAAAAGGCTACATTTGCACGCTTTAAAACTAAACTGAAATGCAACGATTACTCAAAAATTTTACCTTCAATCCAAAAGACGATATCCTTTCAGGATTAACCGTTGCCCTAGCTTTAGTACCTGAAGCAGTTGCCTTTGCATTTGTAGCAGGAATTGATCCCTTAGTTGGATTGTATGGAGCATTTATGATGGGAATTGTCACCGCTATTTTTGGTGGTCGTCCTGGAATGATCTCTGGTGCAACGGGTGCGATGGCTGTAGTTATGGTGCATTTAATTCAAAAAGGAAATGAAGTAGGAATAGCATTAGAAACTCCTATCGAAAATTTAGGATTACAATGGTTGTTTATTACATTACTTTTTGTGGGAGTGATTCAGATTTCAGCAGGTGTTTTACGATTGGGTAAATTTGTTCGTTTGATTCCGCACTCTGTAATGATGGGATTTGTAAACGGATTGGCAATTGTAATTTTCTTATCGCAATTAGGTTTATTTAAAGAAAAAGTAAACGGAGAAATGCAATGGATGCAAGGTTCTAACTTATTGACTATGTTGGGTTTTGTAGGGTTAACGATGGCGATTATGTATTTGCTTCCTAAAGTAACTAAAAAAGTTCCTGCAGCCTTAGTTGCGATTATAGTAGTAGCAACTATTACTATTTTGGGTGATGTGGGTGTAAGTACGGTTGGCTCATTTATAGCAGATGGTGGCGGAGACGGGCTACAAGGAGGATTACCTACCTTCCAAGCACAATTATTTGGTTTTTTTGATACACTTCAAGGTAACTGGGGATTAATACTTTCAACAGCTGTTTTATTAGCAGCAGTAGGTTTAATTGAATCTTTAATGACCCTAAATTTAATAGATGATATGACCGAAACTCGTGGCTCTGGAAATCGCGAATGTGTGGCACAAGGTGGTGCAAATATCTTAAACGGATTGTTTGGAGGAATGGGCGGTTGTGCGATGATCGGACAATCAATTATCAATGTAAATTCTGGTGGTCGAGGAAGACTTTCAGGAATTGTTGCTGCGATGGCATTATTAGGTTTTGTACTTTTTGGTGCTCCTTTAATTGAACAAATTCCTATTGCAGCTTTAGTAGGTGTAATGTTTATGGTAGTAATAGGAACTTTTGCTTGGAGTAGTTTTAGAATTCTCCATAAAATCCCTTTAGCTGATGCAATTGTATTGATTACCGTTTCGGCCATTACTGTTTGGCAAGATTTAGCAGTTGCCGTTATTACGGGAGTTATTATGTCGGCTTTGGTTTTTTCTTGGCAAAATGCAACGATGATTCGTGCTCGTAAACGCATTAAAGAAAACGGAACTAAAGTATATGAAATCTGGGGACCTTTGTTTTTTGGGTCTTCACAATCGTTTAATTCTAAATTTGATTTTAAAGAAGATCCCGATACTATTGAAATCGATTTTATAGAATCTAAAGTAGGAGATCATTCAGGTATTGAAGCCTTACAAGGGGTTACTAACAAATATTTAGCTCTAGGAAAAAAAATAAAACTGACACATTTAAGTCCCGAATGTCAGATGATTTTACTCAAAGCAAATCCTAAATTTAAAAATATTATTGAAACATCTATTGAAGACCCACGTTACCATGTAGTAACCGATTTATTGGATGCAGATGTTTAATTATCAATAAAGCTTTCATTACTCATATTCTTTTTGTAATTTTATTTCTTAACTAAATAAATAATATTATGGTAAGAGCAAAATATCAAAACGTACTAGATT
>CAZIMW010000265.1:0-2958 GCA_964540425.1 uncultured Flavobacterium sp. | reverse complement strand
CAATTTCTTCTTTCATTTTGATTTCGTTCGAGTTTGTTTTTTAATGAATGCCAACAACTGTATATCCATAATTATGGATATATCGTTTATGACTGCAATGTATTATTATTAATTAAAAAATCCAAAGGACTTATAATTTTTTTATTATTAATTTCAATAGTTTTAGTGTAAATCTCCGTAGTTTTAGGGGAATTATGACCCAGCATTGTCTGTATATGACGTAAACTTACATTATTCTCAATACAATGTGTCGCAAACGAATGTCGTAAGGTATGTACCGTTGACCAAGGGTTTGAATTACTTGCATCTACAGCTTTCCTAAAAATAGCACGAACACTACCAACACTATACCGTCCACCAGTTTGTCCTTCAAACAACCAATATGAAGGTCGATGCACCTTATAATAATCCCGCAATAAAACAACCAAATAAGGAGATAAAATAGTTTTCCTATCTTTCTTTCCCTTACTATCCTTCACAAAAATAAAGCCAGGGTCTGAATGTATATCCGAAATTCGTAAATTGATTAATTCCGAAATTCGCAACCCCGAACTATAAATAGTCCACAAAATCGCCCTATGTTTGATGTTTTTAGGGTTTTCTATAATTTTAAAAACCTCCTTTTCACTTAATACATTAGGAATTGTAACGGCTTTTTTAGGTCTTTTAATTTCATAATATTCTCTCGGAAACCCAAGTACATGCTCATAATAAGCTTTAATCGCATTAATCAATTGATTTTGATAACTTTCACTTATTTTATTTTTTTGAATCAACTCATACACAAAACCCTCAATATCTTCCTTTGTAATTTGCTTCAAATCTCTTTCCATAAATTTTGAAAGAAAAACCATCAATGAGTTCCTATACGACCGTACGGTAGAAACACTAAACCTCTTGATAACCAATACTTTCTCCAACTCATTTAAAGCCGAAACAGCCTGTTTGTTTAATTTACTAATCACTATTTTTTTAGGAAGAATGAGCGGATTTGTAACATAGTTATTCCCAAAAACAAATTTTATAAGTTCTAAGTTTTCAGAAGTATTAATTACCGACCATAGTTTTTGGTTAGGATGCCAATAAGTAGAATCAATCTTTTTAAATTGTTCACGCACTTCCTTCATTAAGTAAGGAATATAGACCTTAATTCTTCTAGCATTAGGAAGACAATCGTATATAATAGGAGTCATAATTAAGAATTTAAAAAGATAAACTTCAACATTTATTTTTAAAAAAACTAATCAATCAAATAAACAAACGTATATTAACCGTTAGAAACGAATAAAGATTAAAACCAATGATTATAAAGAAAAAATGCAAAATATGTTCCAAATTAATTCAAGGCAGAAAAGATAAAATATTTTGTTCCGTAAGATGTAAAAATTATTATCACGTTAATTTAAGAAAGGTAACCAACCAAGTTTCCGTAAAAATAGATAGAATATTACATCGAAACAGATCTATCCTTTTAGAAATAATGGGGAAAAATTTAGTAAGAAAAAAAGTATTCCGAATTGATTTAGAGCAAAAAAAATTTAGATTTAATTATCTAACACATTATTACATAAACTCAAAAGGAAAAACATTTCATTGGGTTTACGATTTTGCTTGGATGTCATTTTCAGACGATGAAATATTAATCATCAGAAGAAGCGAAAACAAGCCAAAACATAGATAAATTAGAACTACTTACTTTTTAATTAAATTATGAGTAAACGCTTTGTAAGTTTTATTTTATTTGATTTTCTGCTACAAATTTAATGGAATAGGTAATCAAATTAATGATAATATGGAGTCATTGTTAACCTTATAGCTTGTCTATAAAACGGTAAAAAATCGAATTATATTGCTTACTGGGTTCTCAGAATGCGAATTTTATCTTTCTTTATGTAGCCTTGATTGTTAAGAATGATAAACGCTCTAAAAATAATTCTCCCACTAAACTTAAAGTTCTAGAGGATTTTTCGCAAGTAAACCCTGTTTTTTTATTTCAATTAATTAGTCTCGATCCAAGTGAGTAACTGCCTTATATGCTTGTGTGATTCTTTGTATTCTTCTTTTTTACCATAAGCAAGTTCTGTTTCGTTTGACGCATCCATAACTCATTAGCCAATCGTTTGTACATTAGCTATCCTTTCTTATTTCGTGCTCCTTTCAAAACCCATCGTTTTAGAGTTACTTCAATAGGAATTTGGTAAACTGATCCACCAATTTGTTTTGGACGAATCTCCATATTTGGAATTAGCCATTATTATTTATACAAAGTGTGTGGTAGTTTTATTTTAAAAAAATACTTTTAAGAGTTTCGAAATCAATTAAGTTTAAATATTTTTTTCTATTAACAGAGAGTGTGTTAAACTCAAAAAAAGAATTGACAGGTTCTATATTTTTACCAATTTCATGTTTTTTTGAAAGTATGCCTACTCCCCAATCAGAATCTATACAACAGGAGTTTACTGAAGGGTTAAAACGCCATTTTAAAAAAGCTTTCCATGTTGTCCCATTCCACGAACCATTAGCTGGAGTATGGTTGTATTCAAAATATTCTCTAGCATGCCATTCGGTAGGTGGATTACAATCATGAAGCACAACGAAACCATCATCTTTAATATACTTGAGTGCATTTTCAATATCTTTATCAACTTGCTCAGCAAGGTGTAGTCCATCAATAAAAATTACATTAAACTTTATGTCATTACTTAGTATTTCATTATTAGAAAGTTTTTGAAAAAAAACATCACTTGTCATTTTAAAATCTACTGGGTTTGATTTAAATTCAACGCCAGGATCAACACTATATTTTTTATCTGCATTAATTAAGTTAAAATTGTCTTCGGGGTTTCGAACACCTATTTCTAAATAATTTGAATCATTTTCAATTTGTGATAATAAAAAATTTATGATTTTTGTTCTAGATGGACTTTTAGAAATTTCATGACGCTCTATTTCTTGTAC
>CAZIMW010000264.1:0-2993 GCA_964540425.1 uncultured Flavobacterium sp. | reverse complement strand
TTCATTAATACTCCTCCTGGCTTTAATCCTTCAAAACAATGTGTCATATATTCAACTTTATCATTGAAATGATGGTATGTGTTTACAATTAATAATTTATCGTATTCATTTTTTCCTAATTCAGGGTTATCAAAACCGACTAATCTAGTTTTAAGATTGCTTGTCCCTTCTTTTTCTATTTTCTCTTTTATGAAGTTTCGAAACCGTTCATCTACATCAATTGCGGTAACATTTGCACCTAAATTTGCTAAACGAAAAGAAAAGTATCCAGTTCCTGCACCAATATCTCCAATTTTCTTTCCTTTAATATCTCCTAATTTTTCAATAACTAAATTGGGTTTTTGCCAACTTTTCCTTTCTTTATCTTCAAAACCTTTTGATAATTCTTCAAACGAATTGGCATTCATAAGCTGGTTTGATTTGTTATGATCAGTATGCTGTTTTGAATGATGTCTTTCTGAATGATTGTCGTTTACTGTTTTGTTTTTTGTATTACAAGACCCTAATAATAGAGAAATACATAGTGCTGCTGTAGTAACTAATTTCATGATTTTTGTTTTTTTAATGATTTGTCAAATTTATAAATAATTAATCCAAGGCCTATATTTAATAGACCTAATAAAGACTGTATGGGTTGATGATAAAGAAGGTACACCAAAACCCAAACACTTAATAATAGAAATATTAATTGTGGTATTGGATAAAATGGTGTTTTAAATTGCAATGTTTTTTTACCGTTTTTCTTCCGATTTAAAAAAACAGAATATATTGTTAAGGCTCCAAAAAGTTGTAAAATAAAACCACTATAAATAAGAATTTGCTGAAAAGTACCAAAAATCAATATAACTAATGTGATTAACAGTTGTAGTAAAATTGCTCTTTTAGGGATTTCTTTTGTAGATAATTTTGAAAACCAATGCCACAAACGATAGTCTTCGCCCATTACTTGGGTAACTTTAGGACCAATCCAAACCATCGCACTTATACTCGAAACAAGAATTAATCCTATTGCAATACTAATTGCTTTTCCGCCAGTAGTTCCAAATATAGAGTTTGCAATTATTTGACCAACTTCTAACTGCCCTTGAAGGTTTTGAAGTGTTCCGTGTTTTAAGAATATTAAATTTAGAAAAATGTATAAAACACTCACTAAAAGAGTTCCTGCTACTAATGCTTTTGGAATGTTTTTTATTGGCGACTTTATTTCTTCTGCCAAATATGATGCTGCATTCCAACCTGAATAAGAAAACGTGACATAAACAAACGATACTGCAAAACCAGGTAATAAAATTTCATTTTGCCATAAACTACCCCATTCATAGGCATTTTCAGGTGTAGAGATGATAAAACCAGCCACAATAATAACCAATATTATGGCTAATTTAAAAACGGTTGTACTATTTTGTAAAAAGCTACTGTGTTTTACGCTTATGGTATGAAGTAGTGTAATTAGAATAACAATAAATGATGCTAATATCAATTTGTCTATACCTAAATATAAAGAAAGGTATTCTCCAAAAGCAATACTGGCTAAAGCTACTGGAGCTGCAAAACCTACTGTAAGCGAAACCCAACCCGATAAATAACCTACGATTGGATGAAATGTTTTTGACAAAAATTGATATTCACCACCAGATCGAACCATACTTGTGCTTAGTTCTGCATAACTCAAAGCACCACACAGAGCCATAATAGCACCGAGTATCCATAATATTATAATTGACCAAGTATTGGTTACTTCAACTAATTGGAAACCAAGGCTTGTAAACACCCCAGCACCAATCATATTTGCTACAACTACCGCTGTTGCTGTTTTCCAACCTATTTTATATTTTTTACTCAATATTCTATCTATTTACTTTATAATTTCTTCTCCGTTGGCAAATTTCGCAAACCGACCTATGTTTTTGTCGTGTACTGGCTCATTAGTTTGATAAGGCCAACCGCCAAATTGTGTTCTTCTATATTCTTGCATTGTGGCTTGTATTTCTTCTTGTGAGTTAGCCACAAAAGGACCGTGTTGTACCACAGGCTCGTTTATTGGTTTTCCTTGTAGAAAAAATAAATAGGCTGTTTTTGATGAATTTTCAATATGAATGTCTTCTGTTGAATTTAAATGAATTAATCGTTTTGCATTAACATCTGTGTCCTCTATTTTTAGACTATCACCTTCATAAAAATAAAGCGTTCGTGTAATACTTTCATCGATTCCTTCAATAGAATATTTTGCATTTGGGTTTAACTTAATGGTCCAAATTTGGATTTGATTTTCAGGGTCAGCAGCCCAAGAATCAGGATTGGGAGAAAGTGCTTTTTGTCCGTTTAGATTACCTGCTATTAAATTGATTTCGGTACTATTTCCATTTTCATCTGTAACTTTAATTTTTGGAACGTCTTCACTCCACAACATTTGGTAATAAGGAGCTACCTGTTTACTCTTTTTTGGTAGATTTAACCAGAGCTGAAAAATTTCAAATGGATTTTTATCTTCTTTCAATAAGGGAAACATTTCAGCGTGTAACACTCCTTTTCCAGAAGTAAGCCATTGCACATCTCCGTCTCCAAAACGTCCTTTTCCTCCAAGGGAATCAGAATGATCAACCATACCTTTCGTAACAATACTTACTGTTTCGAATCCGCAATGTGGATGTGCAGGAAACCCCGGTATCTTATCTCCGTGATACATATTCCAACCATCTTTGGATGCGAAATCTTGTCCTAACATTCTTCCTTCAAGTGATGCGTTTGGTTCCATTTTCTCATTACCTCCTGGAAATTCATCGTAATGATAGGAGCAAAATATAAACGGATCTTGTGTTTCCCAAGGGAGGCTTAAAGGTTTGATATTTTGTATGGCTTTATTCATTCACATAATAAGTTAAAGCCCCCGAAGGGCATTTAGAAACTTGTTTTTTCAATTCATCAGTACTTGCATTTCCTATAGTAATCCAAGGAGATGCTTTTGGCTTATATACCTTTGGTAAGGTTTTTAC
>CAZIMW010000263.1:0-3030 GCA_964540425.1 uncultured Flavobacterium sp. | reverse complement strand
GATGCTTATTTTGTATTTTAGTTAATCAATGATTGTTTGCAACTACTGCCTATTTAAGGCTGCTTACTAAAAACTGAGCAAGCTAATGTAATTCTTTTTTAAGAAATTTTGCAGTGTAACTATTCTTGATTTTAATAATTTCTTCGGGAGTACCTTTGGCTAAAATTTTTCCGCCACCTTTTCCTCCTTCAGGGCCGATATCTATAATGTAATCTACCGTTTTTATCACATCTAAATTATGTTCAATAATTACAACTGTATTTCCTTTTTCAACTAGTTTATTTAAAACTCCTAATAACACTCTAATATCTTCAAAATGAAGCCCAGTGGTAGGTTCATCTAATATGTAAAATGTGTTTCCAGTATCTCTTTTTGAAAGTTCTGTAGCTAATTTAATACGTTGTGCTTCTCCTCCAGAAAGTGTGGTGGATTGTTGCCCTAGCGTAATATAACCCAATCCAACATCTTCAAGGGTTTTTAATTTTCGGTAGATCTTCGGAAAGTGTTCAAACAGAATACAAGCATCTTCAATGGTCATCGCTAACACATCGTAAATGGATTTTCCTTTGTATTTTATTTCTAAGGTTTCCCGATTGAAACGCTTTCCTTGGCAAGTTTCACATTCTACATACACGTCGGGTAGAAAATTCATTTCAATTATTCGCAATCCTCCACCTTTGCAGGTTTCACAACGCCCTCCAGTGACATTAAAACTGAAACGTCCTGGTTTATAACCACGAATTAATGCTTCCGGAACTTTTGCAAATAAGCTTCGTATTTCTGAAAAAACACCCGTATAAGTAGCTGGATTGGAACGAGGGGTTCTTCCAATTGGTGATTGATTAATATCTATTACTTTATCAATATTCTTTAAGCCTTCAATTTTTTTATAAGGCATTGGTTTTTTAACCCCATTAAAGAAAAAAGCGTTTAGTATTGGATATAAAGTTTCGTTGATCAGAGTAGATTTGCCGCTTCCTGAAACTCCGGTCACTCCAATCATTTTTCCCAATGGAATTTCAATAGAAACATTTTTTAAATTATGTCCCGTAGCTCCCGTAAGTTTTAATGTTTTCCCATTTCCTTTTCTTCTTTTCTTCGGAATTGCAATTTCTTTTTTTCCGTTGAGGTAATCCGCAGTTAGTGTGTTGTGTTTTAAAATTTCTTTTGGAGTACCAATCGAATCTATTTCTCCACCGTGTTTTCCTGCTGCAGGACCAATATCAATTACATAATCGGCAGCTTCTATCATTTCTTTATCGTGTTCTACTACAATAATAGAATTTCCAATATCTCTAAGTTTAATTAAAGAATGAATAAGTTTTTCGTTGTCACGTTGATGTAAACCAATACTTGGTTCATCTAAAATATAAAGTACACCAACTAACTGTGAACCAATTTGTGTTGCCAATCTAATTCGTTGTGCTTCTCCTCCTGAAAGTGATTTAGAGCTTCGGTCTAATGCCAAATATGTAAGCCCTACATCAATCAAAAACTGCAAACGGTTTTTTACTTCTTTGATAATCTCTTCTGCAATTTTTAATTGGTTTTTTGAAAGTCTTTTGTGTAAATTACTAAACCAATCTGCCAATTCAAGAATGTCCATATGGGCTAAATCGGCAATGCTTTTGTCGTTTACTTTAAAGTATAAGGATTCTTTTCTAAGTCTTGCCCCTTTGCATTCAGAACAATCTACGTGATCCATATACTCTTTTGCCCAACGTTTTAATGATTTTGATTCGTTGTCGTTAAAGGTATTTTGAAGGAAAGTTACAATACCTTCAAATTCTATTTTATAGGTACGAGTGATTCCGAGGGTTTTTGATTCAACATCAAATTTATCATTGGTTCCGTGAAAAATAACTTCTACGGCTTCCTTTGGGATTTTATTAAAAGGATCACTTAATTTGAAATCGTATTTTTGAGCGATTAACTCCAACTGTTTAAAAACCCAATTCTGTTTCTGTGAACCTTGTGGTGCCAATGCTCCTTGATTGATGGAGAGACTTTTATTAGGAACTATTTTTTCAAGATTTACTTCGTATAATTTACCAAGCCCTTTGCATTGAGGGCACATTCCTTTTGGTGAGTTAAAAGAGAAGTTATTGGGTTCTGGATTGGGATATGAAACGCCACTTGAGGGGCACATTAACGAACGACTAAAGAATCTTGTTTTGTCGGTTTCATTATCCAATACCATTAACACATCTTCACCGTGGTACATTGCTGTGATGATAGTTTCGGAAAGACGCTTGTTATTGTTTATTTCTGAAGTGATTTTAAGTCGATCAATAACAATTTCAATATCGTGTGTTTTGTAACGATCAAGTTTCATTCCAGCTACAATATCTCTCACTTCACCATTTACTCTCACTTTTAAAAAACCTTGTTTAGCTATTTGCTGAAACAACTCTCTGTAATGTCCTTTTCTAGAACGAATAACAGGTGCTAAAATGGAAACTTTTTTAGTGTCGAAATCTTTCAGAATTAATTCTTGAATTTTATCATCGCTATAACTAACCATTTTTTCCCCAGTGTTGTAACTGTAGGCATCACTGGCTCTGGCGAAAAGAAGTCGTAAGAAATCGTAAATTTCAGTAATTGTTCCCACGGTAGATCGTGGACTTTTACTAGTGGTTTTTTGTTCAATGGCAATTACGGGAGAAAGACCTTCAATTTTATCTACATCGGGACGTTCCAATCCTCCTAAAAACTGACGAGCGTAAGCTGAAAAAGTTTCAATATAACGACGTTGTCCTTCCGCATAAATCGTATCGAAAGCTAATGATGATTTTCCACTTCCAGAAAGCCCCGTAATAACGACTAATTTCTCCCTTGGAATTGTGACGTCAATGTTCTTTAAATTATGAACTCTCGCACCATAAACTTCAATAAAACCTTCATTTTCTGCCATAGCTTGCAAAGGTAATTAAATTCATCTTTAAATTATTTTTAGATTTAATTAATTGTCTTTACGTATTCTATGACTCTACCAAATAAATTATTAATTATTTAAGCAACAAATTTCAA
>CAZIMW010000262.1:0-3034 GCA_964540425.1 uncultured Flavobacterium sp. | reverse complement strand
ACTAAGATTGTCAAATTACCTGATGACGTTTTTATTGATGCAAAAGTTGAAACAATAATCTTTGAATTTCGAAAAAACAATATAAATAAATTTATAGAAGTCTTGGTTTATCCTAAGTCTGAAAAAATTGAATTTGTTGATAATTCTAGGATGAATAAAATTGAAAAGACTGTATGGGAAGATGATGAAAATCTCAATTACAATATTTTTCTTTCAATTGATGATATCAATTTATTAAACAAGATAAAACAAAAATCAACGAATAAATTAGGTGATATATCAGATTTTTGTTTAGGAATAACTCCATATGATAAGTATCAAGGTCATTCGCCAGAAACAATCAAAACAAGAGCTTTTCATTCTGATGAAAAATTAGATTCAACGTACAAACCATTAATTACAGGAGAAAATATTCTAAGGTTTAATGTTACAAATAAATCTAAAGAGTATATTAAATATGGAGATTGGCTTGGAGCAATGCGTGAAGAACGATTTTTCACATCTCCAAGAATTATCGTTCGGCAAATTGTTTCAGGGAAACCACCTAGAATTTATGCGGGTTTCACAGAAGAAGCCTTGTATTTTACTCAAATCGGGTTTTCTATAATTCCGAAAGAAGCTGACAGTATTAAATACATCTTGACTTTAATAAATTCTAACCTAATTACGTATTATCATAAATACCAATATCTTGATATTGAAAAAGACTTATTTCAAAAAATCCTAATTGCAAATTGCAAACAACTACCAATAAAAGAAACCTCGCAAGAAGCCCAACAACCTTTTATAGAAAGAGCAGATAAAATGTTGGCATTAAATAAGGAGTTACAAGAAAAAAGCAGTCGTTTTATAAAGCGTTTAACCGATAATTTTGACCTACAAAAAACAACTAAAAAATTAGAAGCCTTTTATCAATACGATTTTAAAACATTGGTAGCAGAACTCAAAAAGCAAAAAATTAACTTATCGTTAGTACAACAAGATGAGTGGGAAGAATATTTTACTGCTTACCAAAAAGCCATAAACGAAATACAACAACAAATTACCACTACCGATAATGAGATTGACCAAATGGTTTATCAGCTTTATGAATTAACGGAAAGTGAAATTAAAATTGTAGAGGGAGAATGATTATGGATTCGCTCAAAGAAACATATAATAATATTTTAACTGATGATGTTATAAAATTCATCTTCAAAGCAGCTTTAAAAAAAGGGAATAAAAGAATAACTCTTACAAAGTTTTTATTTTCAATAAATGGAATTCAATGCTCTATTGATAAACTTAATGAAAACATCTATTTCAAATCATTTTGTAAGGATAGTGACTATATGACTCTCATTAAAGAGAGTAAAAACAAAATAACTCTTGAATTAACTTCTTCGGGCGAAAGTTTAGCCGAAGTTTTAGACTATGAAAAGACCATTATTTTAAATACTTTTTTAATTAAATCAATATTAACTCTTATCATAATGTTAGTCATAGGAATTGGAATTACTATTCTTCCATTTCTACTTATTATAGCTATTCCCGTTTTACTTATTGCTGCATTTTTTAATAAAAACTTAAGAGAATCCATTTTGTACATTGTTGCTGTTTTAGCGTTAATTTATGGTATTCTTGCTTATTATAAATAACTATGAAACCAACAAAACCACCATATAATAATCTTGTAGAAGGCATTAACGAATTATTAGCCACTGCCAAGCAACAGGTAGAAAAAACGGTAAACAGTACAATGGTTTCTACGTATTGGCACATTGGCGAGTACATTGTAGAATATGAGCAAGGCGGTAAAGAACGAGCAGAGTACGGCACACAGTTACTCAAACGCTTATCAGAAGATTTAACAAAATCGTTTGGTAGTGGGTTTTCTTATAGGAATTTAAAGCTAATAAGACAATTCTATCTGACCTTCCAAAATTGGCAGCCAGTGGTTGCCAATTCTGAAAATACAAAAGGGCAACCACTGATTGCCCAATTCAAAAACCCAAAAGGGCAACCACTGGTTGCACAATCTGATTCTGGAAAATTGCAGACAGTGGCTGCAAAATTCAGCGATAAAGCAATTTCTTCCATTTCTAAATTAAGTTGGACGCATTTAGTAAGGTTGTTAAGTGTGAAAAATGAGGAGGAGCGTAATTTTTACATCATAGAAACTGCTCAAAATACTTGGTCTAAAAGAGAATTGGATAGACAAATTAATTCATCTCTTTTTGAACGTTTAGTGTTAAGCAAAGACAAAAATTCAGTACGAGAATTATCCGAAAAAGGACACGAAATAGCTACCCATCAAGGTTTACTAAAAGACCCTTTAGTCTTAGAGTTTCTAAATATAAAAGAGGAAACAAAGTATTCCGAAAAAGAACTAGAAACAGCCATTATTGACAATTTAGGCGATTTCCTATTAGAACTAGGTAAAGGATTTACATTTGTTGCTCGTCAAAAACGCATTTCATCTGGCTCAGACCACTTTTACATTGATTTGGTATTCTACAACCGTTTACTTCGTTCATTTGTAATCATAGACTTAAAAATTGGTAAGCTAAAACATCAAGACATCGGGCAAATGCAGATGTATGTAAATTACTATGACAGAGAAGTAAAGACAGAATCAGAAAATCCAACAATAGGAATAATACTTTGCAAACAGAAAGACGATTTTGTAATTGAATACACATTGCCCGAAGACAACAAACAAATTTTCGCAAATGAATACAAACTATATTTACCTAACAAAAAAGAATTACAAAAATTATTAGAACATTATTTATAAAACCAACACTAAAGCTATACACATTGCCAAGTCGCTCAAAAGCCAACAACACAAGCCTTGTCAATAAGTATATCTTTGCCAGCACCTTGCAGAACATAAAAAATAACGAATGGCAACAATGGCTAAAAAACATAGGGGTTTTGGTGGTAAATTGAAAGCTTTGAGCTTTGATTGAAAACCGCCAAACCAAAATTTTGATAACCAAAAAAGAAAAATAATTATAAAAATATTTGGCTTGGCTAAGTACTAAACTGAAAG
>CAZIMW010000261.1:0-3038 GCA_964540425.1 uncultured Flavobacterium sp. | reverse complement strand
TTTTGCTCCGTTTCGCTACGCTTCACTCCACAAAAAGAGCGAAGGATTTTAACGATATTAAGATTATATAAACACTCCTAAAAGTTGCATTTACTAATTGAACTTAAGTCCAAGTGATTTGAAAATTGATAATTGCTTTTGCTGTTTCTTCAATATTCTCTGTAGTCTTATTTGTTTTCCAAATTAATAATGGAACAAGAAATCCCAAAAAAGGAAAAAACACAAAACTTAATTGTGAAAGGTGTAGTAGGAGTAGGGTAGATTTATTTTCTTTGATTTAGTAGTTTACATATTCAGTAATCTCTAAACCATAGCCAATCATACCCACTCTTTTTTCGGTATTTTTAGAATTGGAAACCAATCTAATTTTTCGAATTCCTAAGTCGTGAAGTATTTGTGCACCTATCCCGAAGTCTTTAGAATCCATAACGATTCTTGGAGCTTTTGCTACTTCATTATCAGATTGTGCTTTTTTTAATGTTTTCAACCTAGAAAGTAAGTTTATAGATTGACTTTGCTGATTAATAAACACAATTGCACCTTTTCCTTCTTCATTAAAAACCGAAAACATATCATCTAATTTTTTATCAGAATTGCTCGTTAAGGTTCCTAAAATATCATTATTAATAAGTGTTGAATTTACTTTTACCAACACCGGCTCTCCATCAGTCCATTGTCCTTTAGTCAATGCAATATGAATTTGATCGTTGGTGGTTTGTTGGTAAGCCCGCAACCTATAACTTCCGTATTTGGTATTGATTTGAAAGTCTTCTTTTTTATTAATTAGTGAATCGTGTTCCATTCGATAGGCAACTAAATTTTCAATAGAAATAAGTTTTAAATCAAATTTTTTGGCCACTTTTAATAGCTGAGGTAAACGAGCCATGGTGCCGTCTTTATTTAATATCTCTACTAAAATACCTGCTGGTTGAAGACCTGCAAGTCTAGCTAAATCGATAGATGCTTCTGTATGTCCTGTTCTTCTTAAAACCCCACCTTCTTTTGCACGAAGCGGAAAAATATGACCAGGACGTCCTAAATCTTGTACTTTAGTATTTTTATCTACCAAAGCTTTTATTGTCTTAGCACGATCGTGAACCGAAATACCAGTTGTGCAGCCGTTTCCTATTAAATCTACGGAAATCGTAAAAGGAGTATGATGCAAAACGGTATTGTTTTTAACCATTAGGTTTAGATCTAATTCTTCACAACGTTCCTCGGTTAAAGGAGCACAAATAAGACCTCGACCGTGAGTTGCCATAAAGTTGATCATTTCTGGAGTTACCATTTCGGCAGCTGCTATAAAATCACCTTCATTTTCACGGTTTTCATCATCTACAACGATGATTACTTTTCCTTTTTTAATATCTTCAATTGCTTCAGAAATAGTGTTAAGCTGAAATGTAGTTCTGTTATTAGTAGAATTCATAGTGATTTTTAAGATTGTAAAGATATTGAAATTAAGCGTCTTTTGATTCGTCTTTATTTTTCTTCTTGAAGAGTTTTGTAACCCTTTCAGTAAATGCACCTATATCAATAATTCCTTGATCGGTAGTTGCACGATAGGTAAGCCAAATGCCTAGCGGAAACATAACAACGTTACTTAACCAAGCGGCTACAAAAGGAGAAACACTACCGTCTTCAGCGCTATTTTTTGCAAAAATACCAATAAAATGATAGGTTAAAAATAAAAGAATTGCAACTACCATAGGTAATCCCATACCTCCCTTTCGGATTATTGCACCTAAAGGAGCACCTACAAAAAACAAAACAATACAAGCGACTGCTAAAGCAAATTTTTCGTGCAATGCGATTTCGTATTTGTTTAATCGTTTTGCTTTAATAAAATATTCTTTCTTTTTTGATTCCACAGATTGCAGGGAACTTTTTAGGTTGTTTAATGCCTTTTTTACTATTTCAGATTGATGTTTTGCATTAAATAGATTAAGCAGAGTATCGGTTTTTTGAAATGGAATAGAATCTTTTTTAACTTGAATATTTGTCCTTTTTTTATCTGGTCGATTAAATTTTGAAATGCCAGTTCTAAAATACATATTCTTTGTGAAAGCTTTGATGTTGTTATTGAAACGTACCGATTGCGAGTCTATTTCTGCCCGTAATTCGCTAACATTATACATGTTGTGATTGTTTAGATTGTTCTCTTTATTTATGTCTTTATTATTTAATTCGGTTAGATCGATATTAATTATATACTGTTCAAAAGAACTTTTTATAAACTCTTTGTTTTTCTTTCTTTTTGGATCTTTACTGATAATGTCACTGTAATAATTACCATTGTTTAAAGTTAATGAGAGCGTATTGCTTCCTTCTTTAGAGGTTAATTCGCCATTATCTGCAATTATTACGGTGTTGTTTTTTGAGATGTGCTTGGCATCTTTTTTATGGATTACAATTCCGGTTAAAAACTGATTGTTTTCACCGCTTTTTTTATCTACTTTTATATTGAATTCATCACCAATTTGATTAAACTGACCTTCAGAAATCACCATTGAAGGTTTAAATTGTTGAATATTTCGTCTAAGATTTAACCATTTATATTCTGCCAAAGGAATAATGCTATTTGCAAAAAAGAATACTAAAACACTAAGAAATAAAATAAAGAAAGTTAAACTTCGCATAGCTCTTTGCAATGAAATTCCGGTGGATTTCATAGCTGCGAATTCGTAGTTTTCAGAAAAGCTTCCGAAGACCATTAAAGATGATACAAGTATGGTAAGTGGTAATACCAAAGGGATAAGTCGTGGTAATACGAACCATAGAAATTTTAAAACGATAAAGAAATCTAGACCTCTTCCGGCTAATTCTGAAATATAAAGCCAAATACTTTGAAGTACAAAAATAAACATCAAAATAGTAAATACGCTTAAAAAAGTTTTTAAGTAGGTAACTAAAATGTATCGGTCTAGGATTTTCATTTATTAATTAATCCAGTTTATTAATGTAATATCCTTTTGCAGTATATTTTGCTAGGTCAAAAACAAAAATATTTTTAGAAATTGGCTGGTTGGTTTTAAATA
>CAZIMW010000260.1:0-3042 GCA_964540425.1 uncultured Flavobacterium sp. | reverse complement strand
TGAACAAAAACACAGTACTTGCTTGGGCAACTTTTATAATGCTCGTAATGGGATTTGTACTAATAGGTCTTGGAGCAGTAAGATATAAAGATGTTGCTGGCTGGGGATTTGCAACCGTAGGAATTGGTTTTTTCGCTATTGCTTGGGTTTTTAATGCATTAAAAGGAAGGGTGTAATTCAGTAAGCATCAGTACTTAGTAGGCAGTATTTAGTCCTGCTAAATTATAATAATAACAATAAGTAATAGAACTATGTCTGACGATAAAAAAGTAATTTTCTCAATGTCGGGAGTAACCAAAGCGTATCAAAATTCGCAAACTCCTGTACTAAAAAACATATATTTAAGTTTTTTCTACGGTGCTAAAATTGGAATTTTAGGGCTTAATGGATCTGGAAAATCAACACTTCTAAAAATTATTGGTGGTGTAGATACCAACTTTCGTGGCGATGTTGTCTTTGCTGATGGATATACGGTTGGTTATTTAGAACAAGAACCAAAATTAGATGAAACCAAAACCGTAATCGAAATTGTAAAAGAAGGAGTTCAAGAAGTAGTTGATATATTAGACGAATACAACAAGATAAACGATATGTTTGGCTTGCCTGAAGTTTATGAGAATTCAGATAAAATGGAACAACTCATGAACAGACAGGCAAAGCTTCAAGATGAAATTGATGCAAAAAATGCTTGGGAATTAGATACCAAACTAGAAATTGCTATGGATGCTTTGAGAACTCCACCAGGAGATTCTCCAATAAATGTTTTGTCTGGAGGAGAACGCAGAAGAGTGGCTTTATGTAGATTATTATTACAAGAACCCGACGTTCTTTTATTAGATGAGCCTACCAATCACTTAGATGCGGAGAGTGTTCATTGGTTAGAACATCATCTTGCTCAATATAAAGGAACGGTAATCGCTGTAACACACGATAGATATTTCTTGGATAATGTGGCAGGTTGGATTTTAGAATTAGACAGAGGTGAAGGAATTCCGTGGAAAGGAAACTACTCGTCTTGGTTAGATCAAAAATCAAAACGAATGGCACAGGAAAGCAAAACCGCTTCCAAACGCCAGAAAACATTAGAACGTGAGTTAGAATGGGTTCGACAAGGAGCCAAAGGAAGACAAACCAAACAAAAAGCAAGGCTGAAAAACTACGATAAGTTGATGAGCCAAGATCAAAAGCAATTGGACGATAAATTGGAAATCTATATCCCTAATGGTCCACGTTTGGGAACCAAGGTGATTGAAGCCAAAGGAGTTTCAAAAGCATTTGGTGATAAATTATTATATGAAGATTTAAATTTCAGTTTACCACAAGCAGGAATTGTTGGGATTATTGGTCCAAATGGTGCTGGTAAAACCACCATATTTAAAATGATAATGGGCGAGGAGAAATCTGATAAAGGTGAATTTGTTGTTGGCGAAACTGCAAAAATAGCCTATGTAGATCAGGCACATTCTAATATTGATCCAGATAAATCTATTTGGCAAAATTTCTGTGACGGACAAGAAATGATTATGATGGGAGGGAAGCAAGTAAATTCTCGTGCCTATTTAAGCCGTTTTAATTTCGGAGGAAGCGAACAAAACAAAAAAGTATCCATGCTTTCTGGTGGGGAGCGTAACCGACTTCATTTAGCAATGACCTTACGTGAAGAAGGAAACGTACTTTTACTCGATGAGCCTACCAATGATTTAGATGTAAACACACTTCGTGCTTTGGAAGAGGGTTTAGAAAATTTTGCAGGTTGTGCAGTAGTTATTAGTCACGACCGTTGGTTTTTAGATAGAGTATGTACCCATATTTTAGCTTTTGAAGGCGATAGTCAAGTATATTTCTTTGAGGAGGATTTAGTGAATATGAAGAAAATAAAAAGAAACGTTTGGGTGGAGATTTAATGCCGAAACGTATTAAGTATAAAAAGTTAATTCGGTAAATATCAAATAGACCTACTAGGTTTTTAAAACTTAGTAGGTCTTGTAAAATAATGAATCTAAAAAAAATAAAAGTAATCGCCTTCGATGCCGACGATACACTTTGGGTAAACGAACCGTATTTTAGAGAAGCAGAAGAAGATTTTTGTAAACTTTTGAGTGACTTTATTCCAGAAGATACCTGTAATAAAATCTTGTTTGAAATTGAAATGAAAAACTTGCCAACCTATGGCTACGGAATAAAACCTTTTGCACTTTCGTTAATTGAAGCGGCAATAACCATTTCTGAAGAAAAAATCCCAATTTCCACAGTATCAAAAATTATTGAATTAGCCAAATCGATGCTTGATAAACCTATCGAACTTTTAGACGATATAGAAGGAACCTTAAAACAGCTTTCTAAAAATTACCGTTTGGTAATGGCAACTAAAGGTGATTTATTAGACCAAGAACGAAAATTAATCAAATCTGGATTGGAAAAATACTTTCATCATATAGAAGTAATGAGCGATAAACAACCAAAAAATTATCAGAAACTCATCAAGCATTTGGATTGCAAGCCCGAAGAGTTTTTAATGGTAGGAAATTCCTTAAAATCAGATATTCTTCCTGTTTTAGAAATTGGAGCATCAGCCATTCACATTCCGTTTCATACCACTTGGGAACACGAAAAAGTGTCAAAACCAGTTGTTCACACAAACTTTAAAGAGCTTACAGAAGCTTCAGCGTTATTAAATGTTTTGTGATTTCACTATTGAAGTATCAGTTTTTTTGTAATTGAATTTGTGTTTGTTTTAAATGTAACAAAGTAAATGCCTGAAGAAATTCCTTCTCTTGTAAAATTAAGAATTGATTGGCTTCCAAAATTTCCTTCAAATAATGTTTTTACGACTCTTCCATTAATGTCATACATAATAATAGTTCCTTCATCTTGAAGGGTATGATTTATATGGAAATCGTTTTTCACAGGATTTGGATAGATTTTTATTTCATTTTCAGAAAATAAATTATCTTCATTACTTAAAATTAACGAACTTACATCATAGCTATTGTTTTGACCCCTATAAAACAAGAGTAATCTTTTAAAATTCGATTATTAATT
>CAZIMW010000259.1:0-3049 GCA_964540425.1 uncultured Flavobacterium sp. | reverse complement strand
ATAATGCTTTTGAGGATAATTATTTTTTGCCTAATTTGGGTGAATAGTTACAATTTTAAACGAGTTTATTGACCTTGAACACTGTTTTAAATAAAATCTGTATTTTTATCGGACACTAATGATTTTAAATATAGTTTTTCTACTTTTTCTCGTGCCCAAGGTGTTTTTCGTAAAAACTTTAGACTAGAATTAATAGTAGGATTGGTATTAAAACTGTTTATTTTAATTAAACCTCCAAGTTCGTACCAGCCGTATTTTTCTACTAAAAACTCAAGTATTACTTTTAGCGTAACTCCGTGTAATGGATTGTTTTGTTGTTCTTGCTTCATAATGACAATTTTCTAAGTCCTTCATAAACAACAATACTCACAGCATTGGCAAGGTTAATGCTTCTAACTTTATCACTCAAAATAGGAATTTTATAAGTGTTTTCTAAATTCTCTCTTAAAATACTTTCAGATAATCCTTTGGATTCTTTTCCGAAGATTAAAAACAAATCATCTGTAAATTCTATATTCCAATAGGTTTGATTGCCATGACTGGAAAGAAAGGCCATTTTCTTGTTGTTATGTTGTTGCATAAAATCATCAAAACTATCATAAATAAAAAGCGAGATATGTTTCCAGTAATCCAAGCCTGCACGTTTTAAACGAGCATCGCTTAATTCAAACCCAAAAGGCTTCACCAGATGCAGATTACATCCAGAAGCAAGGCTTAGACGTCCAATGTTTCCTGTATTGGTGTGTATTTCGGGTTCAACAAGCACAATGTTTAAAGCCATTTAGTTTATCTTCTTTGCAGTTCCTTTTTGTTTTTTTGAATTCCCTACTATATTATATTCAAAAAGGTATTCATCTCCGTTTGTGGTTAGGATTTTCATATGAATTGCTTTTTTTTCTGCCATATTTTTAGGATTTATTTTCCGAACAATATATTCGCAATCGTTGATCCAACGTATAGAGGAGGTGTCTGACTTGCCTTTAAAATAATCTATTTCAATAGTATCGTTTCTAAAAAAGGTAGTGGTTAAAACCTCTGTACCGACCAAAGCTTCGTATTCAAAAGTACCGGTTTTAAAATTTTTACAATTTCGTTCTGGTGAATAACAACTAAATAGCAATAAAGCAAGTAATAATGTAGGTAGAATTCGCATTCTTTAATTTTCTACAAATTTCTGAATTATTAATGAATTCTCTTAATTTTTAAACGATTTAAAACTTCCGTCTTTAAAGAAAATAACAATCCGATCAATTTTAGGTGAATTAGCTGGATCAGAAAATTGATCTGGGACTAATTCCTGTTTTTCATCTTTTTTTAAAGGAAGTGTTTTTTTAACCTCTTTTTGGAAAGTAGAAGTAGAGGGAATGTTATCGTTTTTTTCGGAAGGAAAATTTCCTTTTCCATTCATTAACCAATACAATTCTACCGCTGGAAATTGCTGAAGCATCTTCATTACAAAATCCAAACTCGGCTTATTTCTACCTGAAAGTAGGTGAGAAATAGTAGAGCGATTAACGCTGATTTGGTTGGACAATTCAGTAGCTGAAATACTGTAATAATCTAGTATTTTTTGAAGTCTATTTCCGAATTCAGAACTGTTTACCATTGTAACGATTCAACTTTTGTGTTTTATGGTTACAAATGTAATGTATAATTACAAAGTATCAAAAAAGAAAATGAATTAATGTTTATATCGCTAATCTTTTGCTTTAATTAAATGAGTGTATTATTCTGATATTAAGCAATCTAGTTTCATAATATATTCCTGTATGGTAAATTGTGTGAAAATTAATAAAAATCTTTAAAAGTAGTTTACAACACTAAACATTATTGGACGCAACGACTGTTTACAAATGTAAACTTCTCATTGATTATCTTTGTAATAACATTTGTAAACAATGAAACGAGTATGTTAAAAAGTTTATCGCTTAACGGAATTATTCCCGACACTTCGGGAGCGAACTGCAAGTGTTTTAATTAATAAATAGTATAGACACATGAAAATAGAAACTTGGTATTCTGAAAATTTTGAGTCTAATTTAAGTGGTAGATATATCACTTTAAATCATATAAATCCTTTGCTAAAAAAGTATAAAAATAATTTTGATATTTCAATTCTTGGGACTTCAGGATTAGGTAAAGATATTCCATTACTAAAAATTGGAACTGGAACAAAAGTGATTTTAGCATGGTCTCAAATGCACGGAAACGAATCGACCACTACCAAAGCAATCTTCGACTTATTAAAGTTATTGTCAGAAAAAGATCATTTTAAAGATGAAATAAGTAAGTTTCTTGAAAATTACACTTTATACCTTATTCCTATATTAAATCCTGACGGAGCAGCAAGTTATACAAGAAATAATGGAAATTTAGTTGATTTAAACCGTGATGCGCAAGACGTATCGCAAAAAGAAAGCAAGTTATTAATGAATTTGTTTAATTCGATACAGCCAGAATTATGTTTAAATCTTCACGGACAACGAACAATTTTTGGTTTAGAGAATGGAAATCCCGCAACAATTTCATTTTTATCACCCGCATCAAATAAAGAAAGAGAGGTTACTCCTTCTCGTAAAATTGCTATGAGTTTGATTGCTAAAATGAATGTAGATCTTCAAAAACACATTCCAAATCAGATTGGACGCTATGACGATTCTTTTAATAGTAACTGCTTTGGAGATTGTTTTCAGATGAAAGAAGTGCCAGTAATCCTTTTTGAAGCTGGACATTATAAAGATGATTATCAACGAGAAAAGACTAGAGAATATATTTTTTACTCCTTATTGTCGGTTTTAGGGGTTGGTAATTCTAGTAAGGATATGGAGAATTATAAACACTATTTTTCTATTCCTGAGAATCAGAAAAACCATAAAGACATTATAATTAGAAATGTGCGTATTAAAGGTTGTAATGGTATTGTTTCAATTGCTATTCAGAATTCAGAAAAATTGATTCAAGGAAAAATTAAATTGATTCCATTAATAGATGAAATTGGCGATTTGGATCATTATTTTACTCATAAAGAAATTGTAGGAAAAGGCAACGC
>CAZIMW010000258.1:0-3057 GCA_964540425.1 uncultured Flavobacterium sp. | reverse complement strand
TCACTGTTTTTTATTTTAAAATTAATTGTATCTCTTTTTTTTGAAGAAAAAATATGAGCTTTTCCCTCTAAGTCGTTTACAAAAAGGTTTCTGTAAATAGAAATAGGAATACCCTCCATTTGGTTTGACAAAATAAATGTTACATTTTGTGCCTGCTGTTTATTCTCTTGGATTGTATAATTTTTTTTGTCGTTTTTAACTTCATTTTTTTTATTACAGCTAATAAAAAGAATAAAAAGAAATATGCTACCTAAATATCTCATATAGTAAAATTATAATTTTTTAAAATTATCTAAAGAAATATATAATATAAAAATATACTATATATCTCTTTATAATTTAATAAATGCTAGAAATACTAACAGCCAGCACAACAGTAACCAGATGCATAACTTCCATCAGAATACTCAAAACCATCCCATTGAGATGATGCCTGTGCATATGAGACAAATTCTGACCAATAACCACCACCTCCCGGTGTGTTTATATAAAGCTTACATTGATCAAAATCTGCTTGGGTCTTTCCTCCAAACACATTTTTTTGTTCAGCTCTAGTTAAAGCTGTTCCTAATTTTAATAAATTTTTCATAATAAAAAATATTTAATAATTATAATAGCCTTGAACATTTAAAGACACTCAAGGGTTGTGTCTATTCCTCGCGAGAGAATGTTTTAATTTCCTAGTTCTAATTGATTTTTAACAAGGTTGTAATAATTTCCTTTCTTTTTTATTAACTCTTTATGATTACCGATTTCAACAATTTTTCCTTTATCTAACACTACAATTTGATGTGCGTTTTTTACAGTACTTAATCTGTGCGCAATAACAATAGCTGTCTTATCCTTAAAAAAAGTATCTAATTTTTCCATTATTGCGCTTTCATTATTCGCATCTAAGGCTGACGTAGCTTCATCAAAAAAGAGAAATTTTGGATTTTTATATACCGATCTAGCAATAAGTAAGCGTTGTTTTTGCCCAGTACTTAATCCTGTACCTTCTGCACCAATTTGAGTATTGACACCTAACGGAAGTCCATCTATATAATCAGCTATATTTGCCACTTCTATGGCGTGATTCAATTTTTTAGTATCAATATAATCTTGCCCAACTGCTATATTTTGCGCAATAGTATCATTAAATATATAGCCCTCTTGCATAACAACACCTATATGATTTCTCCATGCTTTTTGAGAAATAGAATTCAAATTAAAATTATCCAACAAAATTTCACCTTTATCAATTGAATAGAACCGCAATAATAATTTCATTAAGGTTGTCTTTCCACTTCCGCTAACACCAACAATAGCAGTTGTTTTATTAGCAGGGATAGTTAATGTCAATTCTTTAATTACAGGCTCCAATCCGCCTACATACCTAAACGAAATATTTTTTAATGTTAAACTTGCATTTTCTGGTATATCCTTAATTTTTTGATCTTTTTCATTTTCTTCATCATCCATATTATGAATTTCACCCAATCGTTCTAATGATATTTTGGCATCTTGAACATCACGCATAAAACCAATTAATTGTACAACAGGGCCATTTAACTGACCAACTATATAGCTTATGGCCATCATCATCCCCAAAGTAATATCGCCATCAATTACCAATTTTGCAGATAATATGGTTATAAACATATTTTTAAGTTCATTAATAAAATTTGAACCCACGCTCTGTGTTTGTTCTAGTGCCAAACTTTTAGTAGCAACTTTAAACAATCTGGCTTGTACATACTCCCAATTCCAACGCATTCTTCGTTCAGCATTGTGTAATTTTATTTCTTGCATTCCATTAATGAGCTCAATTACCTTGCTTTGTTCACTGCTTACTTGAGAAAATCTTTTATAATCTAATTCTTTTCGTTTTTTAAAGAAAAATAATACCCAAGTAAAATAAAGGACACTACCTAAAACAAAAACTCCAAATATTTGTAAACTGTAATATGCTAGTACAAAACCAAAGATTATCATATTAAAGAAAGAAAACAGCACCGTAAGAGATGATGTAGTCAGTATTCGTTCTATTCGTTTATGGTCATTAATTCGCTGCAATAAATCTCCTGTCATTCTCACATCAAAATAAGAAAGTGGCAATTTCATTAATTTGATAAAAAAGTCAGATATCAATGACATATTAATCCGTGTACTAAGGTGTAAAATAATCCAACTTCTAATAATATCTAAAGATGCTTTTCCAACATACAAAAAAAGCTGAGCAAAAAGGATTAAATAAATAAAGTGAATATCTCTATTTTGAATTCCAACATCTACTATACTTTGTGTTAAGAACGGAACAATCAATTGAAGTAAGCTTCCAGCCAAAAGACCAATAATCAATTGAACAATAAATTTTTTATATTTTAATAAGTATTTAAAAATAAATCCAAACCCAAATTTTTCATCTTCTTCAAATTCTTCTTTGTAAAAATGAGGTGTCGGTTCTAAAAAAAGAGCAATACCCTCTTCTGTATTCTCATCAGCATTATTTCCTATCCAATGTCTTAAGAATTCTTTTAGAGTCAATTCTATAAGCCCATGTGCAGGGTCTGAAATAAATACTTTATCCTTTTTAATTTTATAGATAACCACATAATGGTTTTTATTCCAATGCACTATACATGGCAATGTGCCTTCTTTTAAATTGTTAAAAGATAGTTTAGCACCGATAGACCTGAACCCCATAGATTCAACGGCTTCACTTAATCCTAATAAGCTACTCCCTTCTCTCGTGGTTTCACTTAACTTTCGTAGCTGCTGAGTATTAATACTTTTACCATAGTATTTAGCAACTATCTTAATACATGTTGGGCCACAATCTTTGGCTTCGGTTTGCTTATAATTTGGGAATTTTTTCAAATATTCTCTAGAATTAATTCTGTTAATTTTGGGTTTGAGGGCTTATAGGTATCAGCATCAATAATATTACCTTCTTTATCAAGTAAAATAAATCGAGGCACTGTTGTTACTAAAAATTCTGTAAGAAAATCAAATGAATCTTCTGGAGCCATCAGTTGGATTCCTTTCAATTCTTTCTCTTTTATAAAGCTTTTTAAT
>CAZIMW010000257.1:0-3205 GCA_964540425.1 uncultured Flavobacterium sp. | reverse complement strand
AATTGATTCACATTCGGAATTTTATGACAATGGTTTTTTAGAAATCAAATTAAAAAGCACTCTTGGTTACGAAACAGGATATTTAAATGATGAAGGAGTGTTACAATTTATTTTATCAGAATTTTTAACAGAACCTATAACTTGCGATTGCCTTTTTGATAAACTTCAATGTAAAAACCTGGCAGGTTATGTACTTCTAGGTGACAAAAAAATAATTACAAATAATTATATTTCATTACCTTTTGAATACCAAGAAATTATGTACTTATCCAATTATGTAGCTGGTGTTAAAAAAAACAATAAATGGGGAATTTATAGTTTTACAAAAATGAAAATGATTTCAGAATATATTTATGATTATTTAGAACCCGACCTAAGAAATAGAGGGACTAAATATCATATAATTAGAGCTAAAATTAATAATCAATGGGGAGCAATCAACCCAAGAGGTGTACGAATTACTCCTTTTAAATATGACACATTATTAATTTATAAAGGACACGAAATAAGATGTAGTTTCCTAGAAAACAATCAAAAAAGAACAGTTACATATGATGTTATAGGTCGAATAATTCCACAATAACTAAACATTTGCTAACAACTAAGCATTCGGCTTGCCGATAGGCCAAAGCTGAATGATAGTGTTGACTGATCCGATGCCAGATTAATAAGGGGAATTCGCGAAGATAAGTAAGGTTTAGCGGATTTTCACTCCTAGTTTACAGTAAGAATACAGGATCTTTTTAATGAAGATAGTTATGTTTTTTACAGGTGTATTTGTGTTTTGTTCTTTTTCTTTCATTTTGATTTCAAATTATGACATTTTATAAAAACGATGCATTTCTCTCTCCTTTCGCTTAATGCAAATTCATCAACTAATTGGTATTCATAAAATTATGGTTTTTAATTAATTCACGGAAACGTACTGGAGGAGGTCGATTTCGCTCTACTGTCAAGATAGTTATTAGTTTTCCTTTTTTACATATTGGGCAAGTTTTGAGTAATGTTTTAGGTTCTTTTTCTTTTGATTCTTTTTCTTGTTTATAATCCGAAAACTGTTCTTTTAAACCTTCTAAATTTTTAGATTTCCATGTTCCACTTAAAATACCATAATGACGTATTCGGGTAAACCCTTTGGGAAGAATATGCAATGAAAAACGCTGAATAAAATCCTCCGTAGATAGTTTCATAGTTGTTTTCTTACCATTATTCCTGTAATCTTTCAATGAGAAAGTTACCGTTCTTTTTTCTTTATCAATAGCTAATATTCTGTAATTACTAATGGCTATTTTATGGGTATACCTACCCAAATATTCAATTACATGTTTAGGCGCTTGAAAAGCTGACTTAGCATAAACAACCCATTCCTTTTTAAATAATTTATTGTACAAGTCTTGAATTAAATGAGGTAATTTCTTTCGTAATTTAGATACAAATTTTGCTCTAAAGACAACACTCATCGCTTCAACATTAAACAAGTATTTTCCTTTGTTTTTAGCTCTTTTCCATTGTCCATTTTCATCCACTCCTCCTCCAGGCACAATGCAATGCAAGTGCGGATGCAACTGCATACTTTGTCCCCAGGTATGTAAAATTGAAATCATACCTACCTTAGCCCCAAGATGTTTGGGGTTTTCTCCAAATTGCTTTAGCGTTTCCCAAGCCGCTTGAAAAAGTATGTCATACACTTCTTTTGGGTGTGACAAAGCAACTTCATTTAATTCCGAAGGTATTGTAAAAACAACATGAAAATAGGACACAGGCAAGAGGTCTTTTTCTCTCGCCTGAATCCATTGTTCTCGCTTATGTCCTTGACAACTGGGGCAATGCCTGTTTCTACAACTATTGTAGCTCATATGCAATGCTTCACAACAATCACATTTATCTATATGATACCCCATTTCAGAAGTTCTACATCTCCTAATTGCTTGCAAGGTGCGATAATTCCAACTTGTTTTACTCCAACCCTGCAGCTGTTCTTTCTCTAATTCAAGAACAGCGGCAACAGTGTGTTGGGGAGTCATTAATCCTTTTTATACAAAGTGCTTAATGGGCTAAATTTCTTGGAACTTCCTCTATTAGCTACATGCAGATAAACCAATGTGGTCTCTATTCGTACATGCCCTAATAATTCTTTTAATACCAATATATTTACGCCCTCCTCTAATAAATGCGTAGCATAAGTATGGCGGAGTGTATGGGCTGTAATCTTCTTATTTGTCGCTACCTTTGAACGATTTTCTTTTATTACCCACTGGATAGCCCGAGTTGTTATTCCTTGTAATTTTCCTTCTTTCGTAATCTGACTATTAAATAACCATTCTTCGGGATGATCTGATGCAATGTACTTTTTCAACCCTCTAAGCAGCATTTCATCTAAAGGGACATAACGATCTCGTTTACCTTTTTGTTTTTTTACAAATAATTGATTCCTCTCGAAATCAACATCCGATAGTTTTAAATTGCACAACTCATAACTCCGTAATCCACAACCATAAAGCATCGCCAAAATTAACTTATGTCTGAGGTATTTAGGAGCATTCAATAATTGAATCACTTCCGTTTTATTTAAAACTACGGGTAAAGATTTTTGATGTTTTATCTGAGGCAGAAGCAACTTACGGGAAGGCATTTTCATTACTTTATAACTGGCTCGCAAACCATAAATAGTATGTTTGAAAAAACTTTCTGATGGAGTCTTATGTAAATTTTGACAATAAAACAGATAGTCGTTTATAGATTCTTCGTCTAATTGTTCTGGGCTACACTTGTAATGCAAGGCCAGATGAGATAAGCATCTAAGATAGTTCGTTAATGTACTTTTTGCTTTGCCTGAAATTGAAAAATCTCTAGTCATTCGTTGAACTAGTAGTTCAAATTCTGGTACTGTTCTAATAGCTTCTTCGGCTATGGTAACTCTTTTTTTTGACGCATAATAATAAGTTTTTAAATATTTATAAATTAATTTGTCTTAAAATTTACAACTTTTATTTTTAACACAAACATTTCTCCTGAATAGTGCTTTCGACTGAAAGGAGGATTAGTTCAACAAAACCTATACGTAATGCGGAGTTTAGATAAAAATTGATTATTTTGTGCTTCGATTGAATGTACGCCAAATCTGCGATTTGGCATTAACACAAAATAATACAAAATACGCAAATTTGGCTTGCAGTAAGTTGGAAAATTGAACTTCGATTCTTCC
>CAZIMW010000256.1:0-3214 GCA_964540425.1 uncultured Flavobacterium sp. | reverse complement strand
AATAATCGCCATTTCCTTTTGGCAATTGGGATAATGCTCCCTTCAAATTTTTAATTACTTTGAAGTTTAAATCGGTTTCTAAATTCCAATGTTGATTTTCAGCATTTACGTACGCCATTAAATGTGAACCACTTCCGAAACGACTAATGGCTGCATCGGTTCCTTTTAAATCGTTTATGGTTTGATAAGAATAATTTGCTGCCACATGAATTCCCCAAATAAGTGGAGATTTGATAAAAACCTGAACAATTTTACATTCATTACCCTCGATGATGTCACGAATAATTCCTTCAGAAAGAATTACCGCCATATCAATTTCTTTATTACGTAGTGCTTTGTTCATCGCACCCGTGCCTCCAGGGAAATCTTTCCAACGTAAATTAATTCCTTTTTTGGTGTATTCTTTGTTACGTAACGTTACATACCACGGAAGGTTAAAATGTTCGGGGACTCCACCAATTATGAGGTTTTTCATATTTATGTTGTTCCGATAACTATCGGAATTATTAATTCACCAATTTCTCAAGTGTATATTTAATCAATCGCTCTACCACCAATTTTGGATTTTTACTGAAAGTTCCGTTGGCTCTATTGGCAATAATTGCATTTAAAGACAATGCTTGATGTCCCAATAATTTTGAAAGCCCATATATGGCAGAAGTTTCCATTTCGAAATTGGAAATTCTATTTCCTTCAAAATTAAAGGTGTCCATTTTATTATTTAATTCTGGATCTTCAATAGGAAGTCGTAAAATCCTTCCTTGAGGTCCGTAAAAACCTCCTGCGGTTGCGGTGATTCCTTTAAAAGTTTGATCGCTTTCGAACTTCTTTTCCAATTCTTTACTATTTTCAATAATAATAGGTCTGGCTTTAGTATTATTCCAATTAGTAAATTTTATAAACTCATCTTCTAATTTCGGATTACAAATTTCATCTAATTTATAAAAGTGAAGCATCCCGTTTAAATCCAAACCGTGAGTTGCAATCACAAAAGAATCTACTGGAATATCTGCTTGTAACGAACCTGAAGTCCCAATACGAATAATATCTAAGCTTTTAATTTCTTTTTTTAACACTCGGTTTTCTAAATCGATATTGACCAAAGCATCTAATTCGTTGAGCACAATATCGATATTATCGGGACCAATTCCTGTGGAAATAACGGTAATACGTTTTCCTTTATAAATTCCGGTTTGTGTTTTAAATTCTCTTTTTTGTGTAGAAAATTCTATAGTATCAAAGTGTTTTGTGATTTTTTCAACTCGATCTTGATCACCAACAAATATGATAGTGTCCGAGATATTTTCTGGTTTTAAATTCAGGTGATAAACACTACCATCTGGGTTTAAAATTAATTCTGATTCTTTTATTTTCATATCTAATTCCCCGTGAAAACGGGGATCTTATTAATTAAACTTTAATTTCTGTTGCTTCGATACATCCCGATGAAAAATCGGGACACTCAGCAACCTTGCATTTTTATATTTAAGTACCCTGAGTGATTCGACCTAAGGAGAATCGTATCGAAGGGTATTCGGTTACTTCGGTACAATGCTCGTGCCTCGTATCACTCAGCAACCTTGTATTTTCTATTTAAGTACCCTGAGTGTTCGACCTAAGGAGAATCGTATCGAAGGGTATTCGGTTACTTCGGTACAATGCTCGTGCCTCGTATCACTCAGCAACCTTGTATTTTCTATTTAAGTACCCTGAGTGTTCGACCTAAGGAGAATCGTAAGGGTACGTACTAATCAACCCCCAACACGTTTCACTTTAAAGCCTTTGTCTTTTAAAAAATTCATAATCTTATCTCGGTAATCCCCTTGGATAATAATTTGTTCGTTTTTAAAACTTCCTCCAACGCTTAGTAGCTTTTTAATTTCTTTTGCTAATTGTTTAAAATCTGAAGTTGCTCCCGTATAACCTTCAATGATGGTCGTGGCTTTTCCTTTTCGTTTTTCATACTTGCAAATCATAGGATCGTCTTGCAGCCATATTGTTGATTCTTCAACAGATTCAGGCTCTTCAGAAGGAGTATGCTCTGGAAATAGGTTTTTTAATTGATCTTGTAAATCCATGTTAATTCCCTGCGAAGGCAGGGATTTTTTTTTAATTTATTGTTATCGGTGCTTCGATACAATATTACTCCTATCGTCGTAATTTCACTCAGCAACCTTGCATTCTAACTATTTTAGCACCCTGAGTGATTTTCTTTTTAGAAAATCGTATCGAAGGGCTCAATTAAAGTTACATCAATCCAATTTCTTTTAAACGTTGTTGTAAAAACTCACCAGAAGTTATATCATCAAACCCTTTTGGATGATTTTTATCGATGCATTCTTCTAAACAATTCAGTTTTTTTTCGCTTCTTGGATGTAAGAAAAACGGAATTGAATATCTTGCCGTTCCCCATTCTTCTTTTGGAGGATTCACAACTCTATGTATTGTTGAACGTAATTTATTATTTGTGTGACGCTCCAACATATCGCCTACATTAATCACTAAATTTCCTTCTTCGGGTTTGGCTTCAATCCATTCGCCATCATTCCGCAACACCTGTAATCCTCCCGCAGAAGCACCCATTAATAAGGTAATTAAATTAATATCTCCGTGAGCTCCAGCACGTACCGCACCTTTTGGTTCATCTGTAATAGGAGGGTAGTGGATAGGTCGTAAAATACTGTTTCCGTTAGCCACCCAATTATCATAATAAAACTCATCAATACCTACATATAAAGCTAAGGCTCTAAGAACGTAAACACCTGTTTTTTCAAGTAGCCGATAGGCTTCCATTCCTACTTTATTATAAGATGGTTGCTCATGTACGATTACATTTTCAGGATAGGTTTCTATTAAGTTTGCATCTGCTGAGGGTTCTTGACCAAAATGCCAAAACTCCTTTAAATCGCCTTCTTTCTTGCCTTTTGCGTGTTCTTTTCCGAAGGCAATATAGCCTCGTTGTCCACCCAATCCTTCAATTTCATATTTCCGTTTCACATCTTCTGGAAGCGCAAAAAAATCTTTCACCTCCTTATAAAGACTGTCCATTAATTCTTCACTTAAAAAATGATTCTTAACGGAAGTAAATCCTATTTCAGAATAAGCAGTTCCTATTTCTTGAACAAATTTTTCTTTCCTTTTTGGATCTTCTGAAAGGAAATCTGCTAAATCAACACTTGGTATATTTGTCATTTGTTTATAATTTTAACAAAGC
>CAZIMW010000255.1:0-3220 GCA_964540425.1 uncultured Flavobacterium sp. | reverse complement strand
TCGAATAAAACTGAAAAGACTTTATCCGTCAATTAATGATTGACTTGACACTAGTAGGTTTAGTTCTCTACACAATAAAAGCCACTTGCTCGTTCACCCATTCCAAAAAACGTTCGTCTTTTTCGGTAAATGGATTGACAGTATTAGAGTCAATATCAATCTGTCCTACATTTTTTCCGTCCTTAAATAAAGGGATTACAATCTCCGCTTTTACGTTTATATTACAAACGATATAATTGTCTTGAGCAGCAACGTTTTTCACTACAAAATTTTCGTTGGACACTGCTACTTGCCCACAAATACCTTTTCCAAATGGGATTGTGGTATGATTAGTTTCTTTACCAGCAAAAGCTTTTAAATGAAGGGTTTTTTCTTGGTGGTTGGCAAAATAAAAACCAACCCAGTCGTAATAATTGATGGATATTTGAAGTAATTCACAAATTTGAGTTAATCTACTCTCTAAAGATAAATCATTTTGAGAAACGATTTCACTCACTTTTTGTTGAAGATTTTGGTAAGGCATAGTTTTTATTAAAAGTGCAATTTACTAAAGCATTACGAATCCCTTTGTGTCCATTGCGAAAAACTTAGTGTCCTTTGTGGTTAAACTAATGTTTAATTTCTATTTTTGTTGAAAACCAATATACTTGAAGTTACTTTTTCTAAAATATAAATCGGTCTTACGCTTTGTTATTCTGTTTCTAGGAACTTATTTAGTGCTGAGTATGGCGTATGCTTATTATTTAGACAAATCGCAAGGAGAAAGTTTTTATCCAGATTATTTCACACATATAGTTGCAAAACAAAGTAGTGTGTTAATAGAATGGATGGGCTATGCTTCAAAAATTGAAAATCATGAATCTGAAGCAAGTCAGAGGTTATTTGTTAATAACGAGTTTATGGTACATATTGTTGAAGGCTGTAATGCGGCAAGTATCATTATTTTGTTTATTTCATTTATCATTGCTTTTGCTGAAAAATTCAAAAAAACATTCTTATTTTTACTACTAGGAGGGCTATTAATTTATATTGTTAATGTTATAAGAATAGCAGTTTTAACAGTGATGTATTACGAATATCCACAATATCAAGAAATGTTGCATAGTGTAGTGTTTCCTGCAATTATCTACGGAATGGTTTTCTTGCTTTGGATGATTTGGGTACGAATGCTTCCGAAAGTTGAAATTGATCCCGATAGCTATCTGGATGAAGATAAAAAAGGAAGCTGAAAATGACTAAGATATTAAAAATAGTTATGTTGTTTCTATTGGTAAGTTTTCTAATACTAATTAGAATGTTTGAAAACGAATTGTTTTATGATCCTTTGCTGTCTTTTTTTAAATTAGATTATAATAACAATCCATTGCCAGAAATTAATTCGTTTAGGTTATTAGGGAATATAACCCTGCGTTTTATTATGAATACTGTTATCTCCTTAGCTATTTTTTGGGTGATATTTAAGGATAAAGGGATTTTAAAACTTTCAGGGTTTTTATATGCTGTGTTTTTTGTAGCACAGATGATTGCCTTTTGTTGCTTGCTATTTTATTCAGAATTAAAAAACTTTTTGCCTTTGTTTAATGTGAGAAGGTTTTTGATTCGGCCTATATTTTTATTGGTTTTATTACCAGCTTTTTATTTTCAGAAGAAGCGAAACTAAATTTATAATTTTATATTTTTAAAAAAAATTAAATAAACAGATATGAAAAACAAAGTAATCAACCTTTTTGACAATGCTGTTAAAAATGATGAAGTAAAATATTCAGAGCTAATACATAATTTTATGAACCCTTTTGAAAAATATTTTCCTGATCATTTTGAAATAGAAGATATTTACGATTTTGCAATTAATGTTTGGAATGTTGGAAATATAGCTCAACATATATCTAAAAAAGAACAAAAAGAATTGTTTTCTGATCCAGGAATCCCGAAAGAACTAGTTAAAGTTCATGAGAAATTATTGAATTCAAAATTAGGGAAATTTAGTGAATATCCGAGATTTATTGTAGATTTTTCTATAGAAGAAGGTAATGAAAAGGGTTTTGATTTGGTTGTATCTACAGGAAATGAAAATGCGTATGCAGAGTCATTGAAAAAGAGATTTGAAGATGAAATAAATGATAATGCAAACTTTGAAGATGGTTATATTGATAGGCACGCCGTTGTGTTAATACCAAAACAACCATTTATTGATTGGATAAACGAGATTTACCCTGATGAAAACATAACTTTAAATTCTAAAGAATCTAACGTTTATTTAGTGAACAATAGTTTTAAAGATATGGAAACATTGCTTAAAAGAAATTATAAAATGTTTTTTATCATGGAATTAGAAGATTGGAGTACAAATAAAAAAGATTGGCCTAAAAAACAAACGTATAAAATGTTTCAGCAATGGTTTTCGGTTTCTACTTCCTATTTGGTGTATGACACTGAGCAATATCATGTGAGTAAGGAGTAATGCCAATTTAAAATTATAAAGTCGTATAATAACGTTTCTTTTTCACGCTATTTTTATGAAAATTAGTTGCCATAATAAGGCTATGCTCACTAATTTTATGGCTCTATGTTGTAAAAAATAATTTATTAATATTTTACGATATTATAATTTGGTATAATATTATTTTTATAAAACAAGTAGTCCTTCTGGGGTTTTAAATTCTAGAAGGATTACTTGCAAAAAAAAATGAAGGTATGATTCAAAACCACACCGTTATTAAATATTAGCTATTGTTCTGGATTATATCAAAAAATACTGCATAGTGTAGTGTTTCCTGCAATTATCTACGGAATGGTTTTTTTGCTTTGGATGATTTGGGTGCGAATGCTTCCGAAAGATGATCCCGATAGCCATCGGGATGAAGATAAAAAGGAAACTGAAAATGACTAAGGTATTAAAAATAGTTCTGTTGTTTCTATTGGTAAGTTTTCTAATACTAATTAGAATGTTTGAAAACGAATTGTTTTATGATCCTTTGCTTTCCTTTTTTAAATTAGATTATAATAACAATCCATTGCCGGAAATTAATTCGTTTAAGTTATTAGGGAGAATAACCCTGCGTTTTATAATGAATACTGTTATCTCCTTAGCTATTATTTGGGTGATATTTAAGGATAAAGGAATTTTAAAACTTTCAGGATTTTTATATGTTGTGTTTTTTGTGGCACTGATGACTGCCTTTTATTACTTGCTATTTTATTCAGAATTAAAAAACTTTTT
>CAZIMW010000254.1:0-3227 GCA_964540425.1 uncultured Flavobacterium sp. | reverse complement strand
TCGAATATCGAATACAGAACGCTGAATGTCGAAGTTTTGTGCCGAACTAAATTCGGTATTTATTTAAAAAATTAAACATTGTACTTAAATTTTTATTGACCTATTATGTTACTTCATTATTCGATATTTCTTTTGTTTTCTGTAAAAATCTGTGAGGAATTTTTTACTTTTAATTCATAACTTATCATTTTGGCTGAATAGTTACGTTTTGTGTTATTTTTCCTATATTTACATTTCTCCCCTTTATTAAGCAACTGTATGGTTTTTTATAAAAACCAACGGTAATTTGTTTTTTGCTTTTAAAAAAAACTTAATGTATTAAGTTAGCGAAACACTTAAAAATAAAAATGCCCCGAATTGGAAGTCGAGGCGGCTTAAATGTTTTCACAACGGAATAATCCTTATTGTGAATTGCTTTCAAAATTGTAGTGTAAAGATACAAAAAAATATAATTAATATGAAACGAATTATTTTAGGATTGGATTTAGGAACTAATAGTATAGGTTGGTCATTAATAGAAACTGACTTTGATAAAAAAGAAGGAAGTATAAAAGGATTAGGAAGTAGGATAATTCCTATGGATAAATCTATGATGGATGCTTTTGGAAGCGGAGGAACAATTGAGACTTCAACAGCAGATAGAACAAAATACAGAGGGGTACGTAGATTGTTACAACGAAATTTATTACGTAGGGAACGTTTGCATAGAGTTTTAAATTTATTGGGGTTTCTCCCAGAGCATTATGCAAATTCTATTGATTTTGAAAAACACTTTGGGCAGTTTAAAGATAATACGGAGGTAAAACTAAATTACAGAAAGAATAAACAAGGAAATCATGAGTTTATTTTCATGGAATCTTTTAATGAAATGGTAAAGGAATTTGAAACAAAAGGTCAACCAACCAAAATACCCTATGATTGGACACTTTACTATTTGCGTAAAAAGGCACTTGCTCAAAAAATAAGTAAAGAAGAATTAGCTTGGCTTATTCTTAATTTTAATCAGAAAAGAGGTTATTACCAACTGAGAGGTGAGGAAGAAGAAGAAGTTGATGGGAAAACAAAAGAATTTATTGTTTTAAAAGTTAAAGAGGTTGTAGATACAGGAGAAGTAATAAAAAAGACAGGAGATAAACTGCTTAAAGTTATTTTTGATAATGGATGGGAGTATGATAAGCCAATAGTTAAAACTGAAAATTGGTTAAGCAAAACAAAAGAATTCATTGTAACGAGCACAGTAAAAAAAGATGGAGAAATAAAAAGAACATTTAAAGCTGTTGATTCTGAACAAGATTGGATAGCTATTAAAACAAAAACAGAGCAAGATATTGATAATTCCAATAAAACTGTTGGGCAATATATATACGAAACACTATTAGAAAAACCTACCCAAAAAATAAGAGGTAAATTAGTGAAAACTATTGAACGTAAATTTTATAAAAATGAATTTGAGCAAATATTTAAAGCACAAATTAAACATCATAAAGAATTACAGGATAAAAATCTCTACCAAACTTGTATTAATGAATTGTACCCAAGAAATGAAGCACATCAAAGCAATATAAAAGACAAAGGTTTTGAGTACCTATTTAAAGATGATATAATATTTTATCAGCGACCTTTAAAGAGTAAAAAAGCTACTATTTCTGGCTGTCAATATGAAACTAGAAAGTTTAAAATTGAGGTAATAGATAAAGTTACTAATGAAAAAACAATAGAAAATATTACAGAACCTCTTAAAGCTATTCCAAAATCACACCCATTATTTCAGGAATTTAGATTGTGGCAATTTGTAAAGAATTTAAAGTTTTATAAAATAGAAGGGAAAGAAGATATTGATATAACAAACCAATGGCTTAAAACAGAAGAAGATTGGGTAGGGTTATTTGATTTTTTAAATGAAAAAAAAGAAATAGAACAACACCAAATTATTAAATATTTTAGTGATTTAAAGATAGTTTCTAAACAAAATAAAGATGATGAAAACTATCGTTGGAATTATGTAAAAGATAAAAAATATCCTTGTAATGAAACTAGATCACAATTTATTAACCGTTTAAAAAAAGTAAAAGGCTTAAATGTTAATGCTTTTTTGACTACAGAAATGGAATATAAGTTATGGCATATAATTTATTCGGTAACAGATAAAAACGAGTTTGAAAAAGCTATTAAAAACTTTGCTAAGAGAAATAATTTAGATCAAGAATCTTTTGAGAAAAACTTTAAAAAAACACCTCCTTATAAATCTGATTTTGGTGCATATTCAGAAAAAGCAATAAGGAAACTCCTGCCATTAATGCGTAGAGGTAAATATTGGGATAAAACTAAAATATCGCAAGAAGTTACCAATAGAATTGAGAATATAATGGAACGGGTTGAGACTTTAAATTTACCTGAACAGCCAACTAAAACGCAAATTAGCGAGGCATTAGAAAAACACCTTGTAGCTGATGATGACATTCCTACTCAATTAATTAAAAGTTTTATTCCTTTTAGAAACACAAATTCATTAACAGCATTAAATACATATCAAACTTGTTATGCCGTTTATGATAGACATTCAGAAGCAGGAGATATTATATTATGGAGAACACCTCAAGATATTACTACATATTTGAACAACTTCAAGCAACATAGTTTGCGTAACCCTATTGTAGAGCAAGTAGTTACCGAAACATTGCGTACTGTACGAGATATTTGGAAGTACTACGGAAAAGGGGAAGAACGGTTTTTTGATAAAATTCATATTGAATTGGGTAGAGAAATGAAAAACCCAGCAGAAAAACGCAAAAGAATCTCTGCTCAAATTACTGAAAATGAAAACACTAATCAGCGAATAAAAGCTATCTTACAAGAACTTAAAGACGATGGGCTACCTGATATTAAACCATACTCTCCAAGCCAGCAAGAAATTTTAAAAATTTATGAGGACGGTGTCTTTCAAAATCCTGATGCAAAATTTAATACTGTTAATGAAGATGATATTATTAAAATTAGAAAAAATAACTCTCCAACAAAATCAGAAATCAGTAAGTATAAATTATGGTTAGAACAAGGTTATATTTCTCCATACACGGGGAAACCAATACCTTTAAGTAAGTTGTTTACTACCGACTATCAAATTGAGCACATTATACCACAATCACGATATTTTGATAACTCAATGAGTAATAAAGTGATTTGTGAAAGTGCTGTAAATCAATTAAAAGACAATCAAACAGCTTATG
>CAZIMW010000253.1:0-3238 GCA_964540425.1 uncultured Flavobacterium sp. | reverse complement strand
ACCAAATATTTCTTTTAGACTTCCGTTGTTTGAAGCTTCTACAATTTCAGAAATAGAAACTCTACGTTCTTCTACTTTAATACCATCTCTTTTTGCAAGAGCAATTACACTACGTCGTGTAATTCCGTCTAAAATACGATCACTAATTGGAGCCGTTAATAAAGTGTCGTTTACTCTAAAAAATACATTCATCGTTCCCGCTTCTTCTAAGTAATTATGTTCGTTAGAGTCAGTCCAAATTACTTGATGAAATCCTTTTTCCTTAGCAAGATTGGTTGGGTAAAATTGTGCAGCATAATTTCCAGCAGCTTTTGCTGCACCAACACCACCGTCAGCAGAACGGCTAAAATGTTCCGCAATAACCACTTTTACATCACCCGTATAATATGCCTGTGCTGGTGAAAATAAAATCATAAATTTATACTCATCTGAAGGTGATGCCGAAACTCCACATTGAGTTGCAATCACAAACGGACGGATATAAAGTGAATTTCCCATTCCAGGCTTGATCCAATCGCTATCCAATTTTAACATGGTTTCCAACCCTTCAAAAAAGAAATCTTTTCGAAATGCTGGAATCGCCAATCTTTTAGAAGAATGATTAATTCTATTAAAATTATCTTCAGGTCTAAACAACCAGATTTTCCCATCATCATCTTTATAAGCCTTCATGCCTTCAAAAACAGCTTGACCATAATGAAAAACTTTTGCAGCTGGCGAAATGCTTAATGGACCAAAAGGTTTTATAGTAGGATTGCTCCACGTTCCATCTTTATAATCACACACAAACATATAATCTGTAAATTCATCGCCAAACGAAAGATTATTAAAATCTACTTCTTGTATTCGCGAAGTCTTAATTTTATTTACAGTAACAAATGCTTGTGTTTTGAGGTTCATGGAAGGTGTTTTTCGTTCTGCGAAAGTACCTAATAAAAGGCTGCTTTTACTTAAAAATGTCTTAATTTTGTAATCACTTTAAAATCAATTATTATAAACCAAATTTATTATTATGAAAAAATTAATCGTATTATTTAGTATTCCATTACTGTTATTGGCGTGTAAATCTGAAACCAAATCAGAAAAACAAGAAGAAATTGTAAAACAAGAAATTGCGTATGCTTCCTTTGGCGATAAAATTACCGATGAAAATGTAATCACAAAAGCTGAAGCAGTTGAGGTGTATAAAAACCTAAAAGCTGGCGATACCGTTTCTGTAAAAATGACAGCCAAAGTAAATGGAGTATGTCAAACTAAAGGCTGTTGGATGCGTCTAGATTTAGATGATGATGAGGTAATGGTAAAGTTTAAAGATTACGGCTTCTTTATGCCTAAAAATATAGCAGATAAAGAAGTAATCGTAAACGGAAAAGCATTTATTTCTGAAGTTTCTGTAGAGGAGCAACGTCATTATGCAGAAGATGCTGGTAAAGATGCAGATGAAATTGCTGCAATTACCGAGGTTGAAAAAACACTTTCTTTTGAGGCAACGGGTGTACTTTTAAAGGAATAAAAAATGAAACTATTTGCAGTTTTATTCAGTATTTTTTTGCTTTCTTGTACTTCAACCGAAAAGAAAGAAGTTAGCGATAAAGCAAACAAAAAGTTTGTGCCAGATATGTATGTAGCTTCAGAAATGACACTACTTATGCGGTCAATGTACGATGTGCATGAGGATATTAAAAAAGATATTCAAGCGGGAAATACACCTAGTGACTTTCCGAAAGAATTTTTAAAAATATTTACCGCTAAACTTACCGATGATAAACCGTACAACGATACATTTAAAGCATTTTCAAAAGTATATATCGATAATGAAAGAGCAATATTTGATGCCGAAAGTAAAATTCCATTAAAAAATCGCTATAATAGTGCAATTAATACTTGTATTTCCTGTCATACTACAGAATGTGTAGGGCCCATTCCAAGGATTGAAAAATTACTAATAAAATAATTTTGAAATATCCATGATTATAATTATAGTCACATAAGAAAATGATAATTATGGATGAACCATGTGATAGAATTAATTAATATTTCAGACACATGAAGCGTGAAATAATTACCACGGAAGACGGATCAACTACCATTCATTTACCCGAATGGGACGAGCAATACCATTCCAAACACGGAGCCATACAAGAAGCCTATCACGTATTTATCGAGATGGGCTTTTTCTGTTTTCTGAAAAATAACAAGCCAAACCCTTTAAATATTTTAGAAATAGGATTTGGAACAGGACTCAATACATTTATCACATTAATTGAAGCACATAAATTAAAAATTAAGGTAAATTATACAGGTATTGAAGCGTATCCAATTACTTCTAATGAAATTAAAAAGCTTAATTATTTTTCTGAATTAAAAGCTTCCGAAGAAACATTTAAAAAGCTTCATACAAGTTATTGGGAAGAACAATCCAGCATTACTACAGATTTTACTTTATTAAAACGGAAACAATTTTTTTTAGAAATTGAAGATAAAGACTCTTTTCATCTTATCTATTTTGATGCTTTCGGAGCAAGAGTACAACCTGAATTATGGACAGTAGAAATTTTCCAGAAAATGTACAACGCTTTAAAAACAGGAGGTGTATTAGTAACTTATTCTGCAAAGGGAAGTGTGCGAAGAGCAATGCAAGAAGTAGGTTTCACGGTTGAGCGACTTCCAGGACCTCCTGGAAAAAGAGAAATGCTTAGAGCAACGAAGCATTCATGACGCAAAGTGGAGTAAATGCTTAGAGCAACGAAGCATTTGCGGTAGAATATATCGAAAATGTTAAGTGTAACGAGAAAACATTAAACGTTCAAAAGTTGTTTTAATCGTAAGTCATTTAGCAAAGCGGTCATTAATCTTTTTTAAGTGACATTATGACATTTTACCAGAAATGGCAGTACTTTTGCAAGCTATTTTATTCAAAATTTAAACACACTCAGACAATGAGCAAAAAAAATAAAAAAGAACAAGAACTTGAAGAGGAAGTATTAACTGCCGAAAAGGAAATTGTTCAAGAGGAAAAAGCAGAAGAGTTAAGTCCTTTAGAAGCTTTACAGGTAGAATTAGATAAAGAAAAAGATAAGAGTTTACGTCTTTTTGCAGAGTTTGAAAATTTCAGAAAACGCACCTCAAAAGAGCGAATGGAATTATTTTCAACAGCAAGTGAAGGAGTGATAAATGTATTGCTTCCAGTTTTGGACGACTTTGACAGAGCACTTTCAGAAATCGAAAAATCTGAAGA
>CAZIMW010000252.1:0-3246 GCA_964540425.1 uncultured Flavobacterium sp. | reverse complement strand
AATATACCAATGCTCTGGTGCTGCGGAATCCTCTATTGAAGAGGTTTTATACTATACTGAGAAGGCAAATTCGATTTTAGATAAGATTAATATTTCAGAAGAAAATAAAGCGGTTTTAAAATCATTTGGCAAAAAATTAATGAATCGGAACGTATAGAGAAATGAAAAATTTGCAAACCACAGAAGAAATTATTGCTCAATCTGAAAGTTTGCAATTGTACACAAAATTAATTCTTCAACTAAATAAAGATTTTCAACGAGCTGCAATAACGGAGGCTTTTTTAAAAACGGTATCTCCTTCAGAATTAAAAACAAAACTTCAGGACATTGTATTTTATCTTCTTCAAAATCATTCTTCAGAATATTTGAACCTTCTTTATATCATAGATGTTTCCGAAAAAAAAATAAGAAATATTGAAGGGAATGATAGTGTAGAAACCTCAGAACAAATCGCCTATTTAATCTTGCTTCGCGAATGGCAAAAGGTTTGGTTTAAGGAGAAGTATAAATAAAAACTATCGTAAAGGGGTAAAAAAAACATCACAGAATTCTTTGCGTCTTAGCGCCTTTGCGAGAAAATATTTAAAAATAAATCCGTACAAAAGGATTGTAAGCATTTGCATAAATACTTCTTTCTTCATTATACAAAACATCAAACCGGACACCCATTGTTACAGGTCCTGTGCTAAAACCAGCTCCTAAATACAACCCTGGATACCAGTAATTTTCATCTAAATAAATAGGATTGTCAAAAGATCTGTTTACTGATAATTGTTCAAACTCAGCGGAAATTTGTATTTGTCTAATAGGATTAAATAAACCTATAACACTCGCACCAATCATAATATTTTCATAGAAATGTTTTTCTTTTCCGTAGGAGAAATTTAAAGCAACACCTGTAGCAAACATATCATTAAAACGATAAATTGCACTCGGTGCAAGAGTTCCGCTAAAATAATTACCACCAAAACTTAACCCAACTCCACCTCCAAAATAGACATGTTGCCAAAATTCTGATTTTTGTTTTTGAGGTTCTATTTGCGCTTGAGAGGTGAAACTAAAACACACCATAAAAATGATTGACACTAGAAGTGTAATTTGAGTGATAAAAAGTTTTTTCATCTTTTTTTTGTTTGCAATTTTGAACCCTTAAATATATAATAATTAATAATAAAGTAATGGTAAATATTGTATTTTTGCCTCGTTGTTTAATAAAAAAGATTATTAAAATCCTAATATGGATAAATATTCATTCCTTAATGCGGTACATCCTTCGTTTATCGCAGAACTTTACGATAAGTATTTAACGTCCCCCGATTCGGTAGAAGCGAGTTGGAGAGCCTTTTTTCAAGGATTTGATTTCGGAATAGAAAACGGATCTGTCGAAGCATTAGGCTTGGAAGTTAACGAGTCGCTTGTTTGTGCTAATGTTTACAAAGAGTTTCAGGTAATAAAATTAATTGAAGGTTATCGTACTCGTGGACATTTGTTTACCAAAACAAACCCAGTTAGAAACCGTAGAACTTATGTTCCAACCTTAGATATTGAAAATTTTGGACTTACACAACACGATTTAAAAACCGTGTTTAAAGCAGGAGGAACCGTTGGAATTGGTGACGCCACTTTAGAAGAAATCATCCGACATTTGCAAAAAATTTATTGCGAGTCTATTGGAGTGGAATTTATGTACATTCGGGAACCAGAAGAAAAACAATGGATTCTGGATCAAATTCACGTAAATGCTAACCACCCAAATTACAATGCTGACGAAAAGAAATTAATTCTTGAAAAATTAAATGATGCCGTTTCATTCGAGAGTTTTTTGCATACCAAATATGTGGGTCAAAAACGATTTTCATTAGAAGGAGGTGAGAGTTTAATTCCTGCTTTGTATATACTTATTAATGCTGCATCCGATAGAGGAGTAGAAGAGTTTGTGATGGGAATGGCACATCGTGGACGTTTAAATACCTTGATCAATATCTTCGGAAAAAGTGCAGAAGATATATTTAGTGAGTTTGACGGAAAAGATTATGAACAAGATATTTTTGATGGTGACGTAAAATATCATTTGGGTTGGACTTCCAAAAAGAAATTAGAAAACGGAAAAGAAATTAATCTGAATATAGCCCCTAATCCTTCACATTTAGAAACCGTAGGTGGAATTGTGGAAGGAATTGTAAGAGCAAAACAAGACAACCATTATAAAGAAAATATAGAGAAAGTGCTTCCAATTATTGTACACGGTGATGCTGCTATTGCAGGTCAGGGTGTAGTTTACGAGGTGGTTCAAATGGCTCAATTAGAAGGCTATAAAACTGGAGGAACGATCCATATAGTAGTGAATAATCAAATTGGTTTTACCACCAATTATTTAGACGCACGCTCTTCTACCTATTGTACCGATGTCGCAAAAGTTACGCTATCACCAGTTTTTCACGTAAATGCAGATGATGCCGAAGCAGTAGTTCACGCCATGATTTTTGCTTTGGATTACCGAATGCGGTTTGGAAAAGATGTTTTTATAGATCTTTTAGGTTACCGAAAATACGGTCATAACGAAGGTGACGAGCCTCGTTTTACCCAACCAAAATTATACAAAGCAATAGCAAAGCATCGAAATTCGAGAGATATTTATGCGGAGAAATTACTTAAAGAAGGAGTTATAGATGAAGGACACGTTAAAAAATTAGAAGCAGCATATAAAGATAAATTAGAAGAGAATTTAGAAGACTCTCGAAAAGGAAATAGAGCCGTTATCACTGCAATCATGCAAGACGAATGGCAAGGGTTTCGTCTTGCAAAAGAAGAAAAAATGATGCTTCCTGTTGATACAACAATAAATTTGGATACCCTTTCTGAAATAGCTGAGGTGGTTTCAAAATTGCCTTCCGATAAAAAGTTTTTACGAAAAATCGAACGATTGATTGATGCCCGTAGAAAAATGTTTTTTGAAACAAATAAGTTAGACTGGGCAATGGCAGAAATGTTGGCATACGGAACTTTATTAAGTGAAGGTTATCACGTTCGAATGAGTGGGCAAGATGTAGAAAGAGGCACTTTTTCACATCGCCACGCTGTTGTAAAAGTAGAAGATAGTGAAGAAGAAATTGTACTACTTAATAACCTAAAAGGCGATCAAGGAAGCTTTTATATTTATAATTCCTTATTGTCAGAATATGGTGTAGTTGGGTTTGATTATGGATATGCAATTTCAGAAAGTGGTGATTATATTACACAACTTAA
>CAZIMW010000251.1:0-3272 GCA_964540425.1 uncultured Flavobacterium sp. | reverse complement strand
AAAACTCTTTTCCAATTCAACACTATCTTTTATATGAAAAATTTATTCTTTTTTTATTACCAAATTTAACCCCCTGATAAAGTATATTTTACACCTAAATCTATTTTATACCTTAATATATAGTGTAGATGAATCTGAGGGATAAAATTAAATTTTCAAATATCCAATTGTCGCTTCAAATCTTTGAGTTTACAAGGCTTTACAATTTATTTAAATTTAAATATTTTCACTAATCCTCTTGAAATACATAGAATAAATTTAGTTTTTTACTTTGCTTTTTTTATTCCAATGTGCTGTAAGTCCTAAAAAATCTATTGGAAAGGCTGGTACTTGTCTTTCAAGAATATTATCTTGGAAGGAGCGTTCTAAAATATCTTCAATTAAATAGTCTTCTTTATTACTGTATGGATCGTATTCTTCTTTTAAAGATATGTCGAATAAATTGGCCGTTGTATTGTACCAGAATGCCCTCCAACTGGTTCTTAATTCTTTTACCAATTCGTAACCGGTTCTTCCAGTTTGACGATGGATTAATTTTGCTAATATTTGTCCTTCGGTTCTTGTAAATTTTTTCAGCTTTTCTGAAAATTCTTCTTCAATATATTTTTGAACGCGTTTGGTGTATTTTTTTCGGTTTCTTTTCTTTTCGATTGTCTTTAATCTTTCGGTCATTACCGTTAATCTTTCCGCAGCTAGTTTTGCGTAGGGATACACTTTTCTGGTTTTACGTCGAAGAATTAAATATCGTTTTCGGTTTTCTTTGGAAGTAAATTCGAGTTTATTAAGTAAAATCACTTCTTCCAAATCTATAAATTCTCGTGGAATGGAATCGCCTTGGATAATATAGTAGTATTTGGTACTATCTATTTGTTGTTTCGTATTAGTTTCAGTTGTTTGAGTATGCATTCCTTCCGAAATAAAAACGAAAACTAAAACACCAACATATCTAAGGATATTCATTAAATCACTATTTTTTTTAGTTATATAAAAATTCATTCAAATTTAAACAAAATGTAACATCAGACTAATCAATAATTTGTTAATTTTGAATTCAATTTATTTCAGAAACAAAAATTAAATTATGGCATCTTCAATATTAACTAAAAAATCATTAAAATTTTTAGAAAACTACTTAAACAATGCGTCTCCAACTGGATATGAATGGGACGGACAAAAGCTATGGATGGACTACTTAAAGCCTTATGTAGATGAATTTATTACTGATACTTATGGGACTGCGGTTGCAATAATTAATCCGAAGGCAAAATACAAAGTGGTGATTGAAGGGCATGCCGACGAAATTTCGTGGTATGTGAATTATATTAGTGATAATGGCTTGCTATATGTGGTGAGAAATGGCGGAAGCGATCACCAGATTGCACCTTCTAAAATTGTAAATATTCATACTAAAAAAGGAATTGTAAAGGGTGTTTTTGGATGGCCAGCAATACATACACGATTAAAAGGAAAGGAAGAAGCACCAAAACCAGACAATATTTTTATTGATATTGGAGCATCTGACAAAGAAGAAGTGGAGAAAATGGGTGTTCACGTTGGTTGTGTTATTACATACCCTGACACGTTTCATATTTTGAATAATGATAAATTTGTATGTCGTGCAATGGACAATCGTATGGGAGGCTTTATGATTGCTGAAGTTGCCAGGTTGCTTCACGAAAACAAAAAGAAACTTCCTTTTGGATTGTACATCACCAATTCTGTACAGGAAGAAATTGGATTGCGAGGGGCACAAATGATTGCAGAACGCATACAACCAAACGTTGCCATTGTTACCGATGTAACTCACGATACTACCACACCAATGATTGACAAGAAAAAAGAAGGACATATAGAATTAGGTAAAGGACCTGTGATTGCTTACGCTCCTGCAGTGCAACAAAAATTACGTGATTTAATTACCGAAACTGCCGAAAAGAAAAAAATACCTTTTCAGAGAGCAGCATTATCTAGGGCAACTGGAACCGATACCGATGCCTTTGCTTACAGCAATAGTGGCGTGGCAAGTGCTTTAATTTCATTGCCATTACGCTATATGCATACAACGGTTGAAATGGTTCATAAAACCGATGTGGAAGCAGTGATAAAATTAATCTATGAATCTTTACTAAAAATGAAGAATAACGATAGCTATAGTTATTTTGAATAATTAACAATAGCATAACTATTCATAGGTAATATTAAGCTAATAAAACTTAATTTTGCGTAAAGAATTATATACTAAAAATATGGGGGAATTAGCCATCTCAGAGATTGTGTTTATCGCATTAATCCTAGTTTCCTGCTCGAAAGATCCAGTTGAAACCTACAAACACTTTCAGAAGATTTAAAATACGAAACACCTTCTAACAAGACTAATATAGGGACTTACAAAGGTGTTTTTTACAACTTTAGATTCTGAATTTAGGGGGGTTGTAGAAATAAATATTGAAGATTTTAGTTTGCATTACGACTCAAAATATGCACATAGAGCAACTATAAACCTGCAAAATGGAGATGTAATTTTCGCATCGTCTAAAGACTTTGTTACCGCAGATTAAATTACTAATAATATTCATTTTTCCTCTCCAAAAATCAGTTTTTATTTTTCGGTAAACGCAGATGGTAGCGAACCAAAGATTAGCAATGTAGTTTATAATAATGTTGCCTCAGATATTTTGTTAGCAAAACATACCGCCAAAGCTCCGGTAGTCCCGATTTCAGGGTCATTTACTTGTGATACTTGTAATGGGCATACTGGTTTTGATGGTAATGAAACCTTTAATATGTTATTTATTGGTGATGGAAATGGAAATGAAACAATTACAACCCAAGTAAATTTTGGCGGAACGAATTACGATTCTGTAATTGGTGTGCAAAACAACATAACTATAAATGTTGATTATAATAGAGGTGATATTGAAAGTGGTGATGGAGCAGGTAATAATGAAGGGTTTATTATTAATGCGAATCAAGAGTTGAATATTAGTGTTATAAATGCGGCAGCTAGTCGTCCATAAACATGTAAGTTTAGGCCTTTTAAAGACCTTACTTTACTGGCTTTTTGTATATCTGATTTTTCAATAAGCCAACTAAACAAGGCTTCAATGGGTTGTCTAATTTTAGATACTGCTCTTGAATATAAATCATTTGCTGCTCTATCAAATTTTCTTAAAACATCAGGCATTCCTTTTACAGGGGTCAGCATTTCTGAATTGAATTGGATCAAGCACAAAACTTGTGGGATTTGAATATTTACGCAAATAATTTTTGTA
>CAZIMW010000250.1:0-3301 GCA_964540425.1 uncultured Flavobacterium sp. | reverse complement strand
ACCGTTACCAACAAGCGAAAAAAAGCCAACCACACAAATTGCACATTTGGTTTTTGCCGACACTCAAGCCTCTCAAAAAACCAAAAGAGCAATTTTTTGCCAACACTCACAGAAAAATTTGGACAGGTCAATAATTCTACTTAAATTTGTTACTCATAATCAACACAAAGAAAATGAAAAAAGGAATAATAAACGAATTGTTAAGCACTCATAACATTAATGTAATTGAGCAACATCTTGTTTATTCATTTCTACAAAATAATAATTTAGATTTTTCAAATAGCCAATTGATTAATGGTCTTTTAAAAGATTTTACAGTACAAGCTGATATTTACTTAATTATTTCAGCCCTTGAAATTACAGATTTAAAATTATTAGAAAATTATTTGGAATTGCTTATTCCTAAAGCTGATAGAAAAGTAAATGGAGCCTTTTTTACTCCTACTTATGTTGTGGACTTTATTATAAATGAAGTGCAACCTTCAGAAAAAGATAAATGTTTGGATCCAAGTTGTGGCTGTGGTGCGTTTTTAATTGGTTTGGTAGAATACTATCAAAAAAAATACAATAAAGGAATTAAAAAAACAGTAATCGAAAATATTTTTGGTTCAGACATTTTGGATTATAATGTAAAAAGAGCAAAATTGATTTTATCAATATATGCTTTACAGTATAATGAAATATTAGAAGATAAAGATTTTAATATTTATCATCAAGATAGTTTAAAAGCTAAATGGGGAAATAAATTTGAAATTATTGTTGGAAATCCTCCATACGTTAAGTATCAAGATTTATCAGATGAAAACCGAACGTATTTAATCAAAAATTGGAAAAGTATTGAAAACGGAACGTTCAATTTGTACTTTGCTTTTTTTGAATTGGGACACAATATATTAACTCAAAATGGTAAATTAGGATATATAACACCTAATAATTACTTTACTTCATTGGCAGGTTTATCATTAAGACAATATTTTTCACATAAAAAGTGCTTAACAAGAATTGTTGATTTTAGGCATAAAAAAGTATTTGATGCACAAACATATACTGCTATTTCTTTTATAAATAAAAAAGAAAATGAAGCAATACTATATGACAAAATAAAAGACGAACAAGCCTGTAACGATTTTTTAATAAATGCAAACGGTTCTCCAAATTACATTAAAAATCTAAATGATAAAAAATGGAGATTATTAAAAACAAAGGAACAAGGAAATATTAAAATAATAGAAACAATAGGAACTCCAATAACTCAACTATTTAATATAGCTGTTGGTATTGCAACTCTTAAAGATGAAGTTTATTTTATTGATGGAAAAACAGAAGAAAATGGATATTTCAAGAAAGAAACTGAAAATGGTGTTTTTTACATAGAAAAAGAAATTACAAAACCTGTTTACAAAATTTCAAAATTTAAAAGTCAAGAAGAAATAAATAGTAACACTTTACGAATTATTACACCTTATAAAGTAGATAGAAAAACTGCTACACCAATTTTAGAAAAGGAATTTAAAAGTAAATATCCTAAATGTTATGAATTTTTACTTTCAGAACGTGAAAAATTAGCCAGTAGAGATAAAGGTAAAACAATATTTGAGCCTTTCTATGTTTGGGGAAGAACACAAGGGATTTCAAGAACAGGAAAAAAAATATTGAACCCTACTTTTAGTAAACATCCAAGATTTTTATTTGTTCCAGAAGAAGAAGCTTATTATACTAATGGTTACGGAATATATTTTAGCAAAGATATATCAAAAAAAGCTACACTTTTTGATGATTTAGCTCATTCAATGTCAAAAGAAGAAAATATATTAATCGTACAGAAGATATTAAACTCAATAGTTATGGACTACTATGTTACCGCAACAAGTATATCTATACAAGGCGGTTTCCCTTGTTATCAAAAGAATTTTATCGAACGATTTACAATACCCGAATTTACATCAGAAGAAATTACTTTATTAAAGTCACTTTCTGAAAAAGAAGAAATTGATGCTTTTTTAATTGAAAAATATCAACTTAATATACCTGTTCCAAAACGTTTTTCGTACACTTGAATTAGTTTTTCAACAAACCCATCATAGCATAAATTATCCATTGAGGCTATGGAGTTGTCAGGTAATATCCCATCATTTACTAATTCCTGGGTTTTATTATAAATTTTAACTGGGTTTTGTGAAAAATCGGCTATAATTAATGCAACTCTTTCATATTTAAAATCATCATCTCTCTGACTTGCTCTTAAGTTTAGAGCTGAAAAACCTTTAATATATCGTTCTAAGTATCCTTTAGTAGAATTTGTAAATGGTTTATAAACTACATTATTTAGAGCAATCTGAGCTGTATTTAATTCTCTAACTGATATTAAATAAACTTCTCCTAAAACCATTTTAGGCAAACGTCTATGTAAATTTAAAGGTTCTGCAAAAGTCCTTTCATACATTGTATCTATATTAGCACTTAAGCTACTCAGTTGACTACGTAAATTAATAGAAAGTATGTGTTCTGTAAATAACTCTCCATAAGGCTCTTTTGTTCCTGTTTTAAATAAACCATTAAAGTCTATATTCTCTTCAACTTGCACTTTGTTATTAGGAAATATACAAACATCTTGTTTTTTAAACTTCAAAAAACCTGCGAGAGTTTTTTCGCCATTTGATTGTCCTATAGGTGGATGAATTAAGTTTTGATTAATTCCGTTATCAACTAAAGATGCCTTTACAACTTCGTGTAACAGGTTTATTAACCTTTGAGAAGCGATAAGAGATCTTTTTCCTGAAGATCCACCAATTGTTATAGCATTTTCTACTTGTAATTTAATTTCTTCTAAGCAGTCTTGTAAAATCATTTGAATATTTCTGAATTAAAAAATGTGAATAAATCTATATCAAATGCAATGGCAACTTTCTCAATATTTACAATAGAAATATTACGTTTTCCATTTTCAACACTTGCTATGTAGCTTCTGTCTAAATCAGCAGAATACGACAAATCCTTTTGAGACATTTCTTTCTGCCCTCTTAATTCTTTAATTCGATTACCTATTTTAGATTTTATTTCCACACTGCAAAGATTAAAATTTGTTGACTATAAATCAAAGACTATAAGTAACATTCATAAAATAATTCCACGCATAAGCCATACACATTTGCAATTCACTACCGCCAACAGCACAAGTCAAAAATGCAAAAGAGTATGTCTTGCCTACGCTATCAGTAGGACGTGAAAAGTAGCCAGTTGGTAACAAAGTGTAAACGTAATTGCGGGTTTTGTGCTTAATTTAAAGTTTGTATCTTTGAAC
>CAZIMW010000249.1:920-3361 GCA_964540425.1 uncultured Flavobacterium sp. | reverse complement strand
TTTTTTAGAATTCCTAAATCATATTTATATTCTATAATTTTTTTAACGTTAATTTTTACAAGTAATCAAACCTTGTTGAGTCCTAATTCCTTTGATAATATATATTTTTCATTTTCAATAGGAGCATTTTATTATTTTGATAGATTGATATATGTATTCTTTTTTATTGCCGCTCTTTATTGGTTTAAAGAAAAGAAAATAATTTTTGCTAAATCGGTTAATATTATTTCAAAAATTTTATTTGTCAATGCTGTTTTCATTGTTTTAGGAGCCTTGTTTGATATTAGTTTTTTTAAGTCATATGCGGGGTCTAGTAGATTTGGTTATGATGGAATTTTCAACAAAGTAAATGAAGTTCATTTTTTATACATGATTTATATTTCGAATCTATATTTTAAAATAATAAATCAACAAAATAAGAAAGTTGAATTTTTATTTATAGTATTTAGTAGTTTATTGTTAGGTACTAAAACAATGATATTATTTAATGTTTTGTTGCTTGTTTTTCATCTAACGGTAAACGTAAAGAGAAAACTATTATTTAGAAAAGGCTTTATTATTATTGGTGTAATAGGCTTGTTTTTTTATAAGCATATTTTGAAGTTTATTTTTGACTCTTCTCTTTTTTGGTTTGAATTAAGTAAGAAATATGATGTAGTTACCTTGCTTTTTTCAACAAGAAATTTAAGATTGCAAACAAATTTAGAATATATTCAAGCAAATTGGAATTTATCAAATTATTTTATTGGAGGTCCATTCTATACGGATAGTTTTATTATGACTGAAATGGATTTCTTAGATATATTTATATTTTTTGGATTTATTGGTGCTTTTGTTTTTCTATTTTCTATCTTTAAATTATTTTCATCAAACAGTAAAATCTTGAATGGGCTGTCTCTTATTATTTTGTTCTGCGGTCTTTTGTCAGGAGGATTGTTTTTTAGTGTATTAGTAATGATTTATATGTATTTAAGTATTCGGACGTTGGATGGCTCAATAAAACGGAGAGAATGGTAAATTTATATGATGTATCGTAATTTTCTAAAAAGCCCATTTGATTTTATAATAGCACTAATAGGGTTTGTTCTAATAACCCCTATTTTTTTAATAGTGCTTATTTTGCTCATGATTTACAATCAAGGAAACCCTTTTTTCTTTCAGAAGCGGCCAGGTAAACACGGGAAAATTTTCAAAGTAATTAAGTTCAAAACCATGAATGATAAAAAAGACATTCAAGGCAAATTACTTCCAGATGTAGATAGACTTACAAAATTAGGAATCTTTGTTCGAAAAACATCTTTAGACGAAATCCCACAATTATTTAATGTTCTAAATGGTGATATGAGTTTGATTGGACCTAGACCATTATTACCAGAATATTTACCCTTATACAATAAGACTCAAAATAAAAGACATAATGTAAAACCAGGAATTACAGGTTGGGCACAAGTAAATGGCAGAAATACGATAAGTTGGGAGCAAAAATTTGAATATGACGTTTGGTATGTTGAAAACGTAACTTTCGGTACTGATGTCAAAATATTTTTTAAAACATTTCTAAAAGTTTTTAAAAGTGAAGGCATTAATAAAAATGGAGAGGCAACAATGACTCCTTTTAATGGAAATAAATCATGAACAAGGAAATTATACTATACGGAGCAAGTGGGCATTGTAAGGTTGTTTTGGATATAGCGAAATTAACAAACAATAAGGTAGTTTATATAATTGATGATAATAAAACCATCAAAAAAATCGCTGACATTTCTGTTCGTCAGAATACTAGAGGAAGGTTTAACGACAAGAAGTATAACATGATAATTTCTATAGGGAATAATTCAACACGGAAAAGCATTGCCGATTTATTAAACAATGTTAATTTTCAAAAATTAATCCACCCGTCGAGTAGTATTGATATAACTTCAATAATTTTAGAAGGGACAGTAGTGATGGCTGGAGTAATCGTTAATTCGTCAGTTTCAATAGGAAGGCATTGTATCATAAATACAGGAGCAATAATAGACCATGATTGCTTCATTGGTGATTTTGTACATATTTCTCCAAACGCTACTTTATGTGGTGATGTTTCAATTGGAAATGGAACGCAGGTTGGAGCTGGAACAGTAATTATTCAGGGAGTTAGAATAGGGAATAATGTTAAGGTTGGAGCAGGGACAGTAGTTATAAAAGATGTACCAGATAATGTTACAATAGTTGGTAACCCAGGTAGAATTATAAAAGAAAAAAAATAATGAATTCAAAAATTTGGCTATCCTCACCACACATGGGAGGAAGTGAACAAAAATATATAAAAGAAGCATTTGACACTAATTGGATAGCGCCATTGGGTCCAAATGTTTCAGGTTTCGAAACTGACTTAGAGAATTATTTAGGTCAAAATTCAAAAGTTGCAGCTTTATCTTCGGGTACTGCAGCACTTCATT
>CAZIMW010000249.1:0-904 GCA_964540425.1 uncultured Flavobacterium sp. | reverse complement strand
AATAATGGCAGGGGTGAAACAAAATGATGAGGTGCTTTGCCAAAGTTTTACTTTTTCAGCTTCTGCAAATCCAATAACGTATTTGGGGGCAAAACCTATTTTTATTGATAGTGAAATGGAAACGTGGAATCTGTGCCCTATTTTATTAGAGGAAGCAATAACGGATAAAATTCTGAAAGGAAAAAAACCAAAAGCAATCATTTATGTCCATTTATATGGCATGCCAGCAAAGATTGATGAAATTACACTTATTGCTAAAAAATATCAGATTGCTTTAATAGAAGATGCCGCTGAAGCATTAGGATCTACTTATAAAGGTCGAAAATGTGGCACATTTGGAGATTATGGTATTCTTTCTTTTAATGGAAATAAAATAATAACAACTTCAGGCGGTGGAGCTCTTGTTTGTAAAAATGAAAAAGATAAAAACAAAGCAATCTTTTTAGCAACACAAGCGAGGGATAATGCACCTCATTATCAACATTCAGAAATAGGGTATAATTATAGAATGAGTAATGTGCTTGCTGGAATTGGAAGAGGGCAAATAGAAGTGTTAGACAAGCATGTTGGATTGCGAAGAGAAATGAATTTTTTCTATCAGGATTTGTTTAAGAATATCAAAGGAGTCGATATTTTTATAGAGCACAATCCAGGCTATTTTTCAAATCATTGGCTCAGCTGTATTTTTGTTGATAAAGGAGTCGCAGGGTTTTCTAATGAAGATTTGAGATTAGCATTATTAGAGTCTAATATTGAATCTAGACCATTATGGAAACCAATGCATTTACAACCTGTTTTTAAGGATTGCAGTTATTATGCGAATCAAGTTTCTGAGAAGTTGTTTAACAAAGGATTGTGTCTTCCATCAGGCTCCAATTTAACCGATTTTGAAAGGAATAGGATA
>CAZIMW010000248.1:0-3398 GCA_964540425.1 uncultured Flavobacterium sp. | reverse complement strand
TCGAATAAAACTGAAAAGACTTTATCCGTCAATTAATGATTGACTTGACACTAGAGTTAAATTAGCCAAGTGGTATAATGATGTGGAGAATTCAGGATTTAAAGCGTTTAATATTGTATCAAACACAATACAGCTAAATTATGACACAATATTGAACTACTTTAATAACAGAAGTACAAATGCTTCCGCAGAATCTTTTAATGCGAAAATCAAAGCCTTTAGAAGTCAGTTTAGAGGTGTCAAAAATATTGAGTTCTTCTTATACAGATTAACTAAAATTTATGCCTAGCCCACAACTATTGTACTTGATCCAGTATTCCTCAACCAGAAACCAGGAATAACAGAGGGTCTTTGCTGGGATTTATCTATGGAAAATCAATAGGTTACGCAGGCAACAATTTTGGAACTGCAACGCTACTATGTTTCTCTCCAAAAACAGGGATAGGAAGAATACTTTTTACTAATATAGCTATTGAAACAGAAGAACAAGAAGATGTTTTCTACGGAATTTATAATACCTTGTTCCCGTATAAATTTAAAAAACTAACACCATGACACATTTACGGATTTTTTCATTTTTCATTTTTACATTCTTAATCATAGAAAGCAACTTTGCACAAATAACATCTACAGAAGTTGATGCTCTTGTTGAAAATGCCTTAAAAGAATTTAATGTTGCAGGCACCGCAGTTGCCATTGTAAAAGACGGTAAAATAATTCATCAAAAAGGGTATGGTGTAAAATCTATCGACACTAAAAAATCTGTAAACGAACATACCAATTTCGCGATTGCTTCCAACAGCAAAGCCTTTACTACTACGGCACTTGCTATGTTAGTGGAAGAAGGAAAACTTTCTTGGGACGATAAGGTAATTAAGCACATTCCAGAATTTAAAATGTACAATACCTACGTTACCGAAAATTTTAATATCGTCGACTTATTAACCCATCGAAGTGGATTAGGTTTAGGAATAGGAGATTTAATGCTATTTCCAGATGGTGCCGATTTTACCATTGATGATATTTTAAAAAACTTTCAATATTTTGAACCTGTTTCTGCTTTCAGAACCAAATTTGATTACGACAATTTACTGTATTTAGTTGCCGGCGAATTAATAGGAAGAGTAAGTGGAGTTTCTTGGGAGCAATTTGTAAAAACCAGAATTTTAAAACCTTTGGGAATGGACAATTCCTACTCTTCTATGAATCAAGTTTCCGATTTTAGCAATTTTGCCGTTCCGCATACCACCGAAACGGGTCCCATAAGAACTACCAATCATTTTGAAGAAATGATCAACGGTGCTGCTGGTGGTATTCTTTCTAATGTAAATGATATAAGCGAATGGATGCTAGTTCAATTAAACAAAGGAAAATATGGTGACAATTTAGAAAAATCTCTTTTTTCTGAAGAAAATCAACACGAAATGTGGAAACTTCACACTTTACAAAGAGTTAATAGAAACCCACGTTATAACTCCCATTTTTCAGGTTACGGTTTGGGCTGGGGATTAACAGACCTTAACGGAAACTTAAGCGTTTCGCATACGGGTGGGCTTCCTGGAATGTTATCTCGTACCGTTTTAATTCCAGATTTAAATTTGGGTGTGGTGGTTTTAACAAACACATCAAATGGAGGAGCAGGAGTTTTTAATGCTATTTCAAGGACAATTGTTGATAGTTATTTAGGGTTGGATGATTATGAATGGACTAAAAAGTTTTCTGAATATTATTCTGAAAAAGAAAGCGAAGGAGATGCTATTACTAAAAAGGTATGGGAAACAGTTGCAAAAGCAAATAACAAAAGTATTAACCTTGAAAATTACTTAGGTGTTTATGAAGATGCTTGGTTTGGAAAAATTACGGTTTCTATGAAAGACAATCAACTTTGGCTTACTTCACATCGTTCCCCAAAACTAAACGGCCCTATGGCGTATTACAAAGCAAATAGTTTTGCGATAAAATGGGAATTTCAAGATATGAATGGCGATGCTTTTGCAATGTTTGCTTTAGATGAAGAAGGAAAAGCACAAAGTATTAAAATGAAAGGCATCTCTCCAAACATCGATTTTAGTTTCGATTTTCAAGATTTAGATTTGCAGAGAGTTGAGTAATATTTCATAGTTTTGTTTGAATTTATTTTTTATGAAAAACAACAACTTCACTCCTATTTTAATACTTGCTTTAGGCTTTGTATTGTTAACATTTATACGTTGCAAAGAAGATAAGTACCAAAATGTTCAGCCACTACAAAATTATTGGGATTTTGCCATTCCGAATCAAGAATTACCGGAAGGAATCGCTTCTTTAAGTTCGAAACAATGTGGCGTTTGTCATCAAACTCATTATAACGAATGGAAACTTTCTACCCACGCACAAGCCTGGACAGACAAGCAATTTCAAGCAGAGTTGAAAAAGGAAACGAGTCCGTTTATGTGTATAAATTGTCATATTCCGCTTCAAAATCAGCAAGAATATATTATTAAAGGTTTGATAGATGGCGACATTTATAAACCCGTAAAAGAGCTAAATCCAAAGTTTGATTATGACCTTCAACAAGAAGGAATTAACTGTGCCAGTTGCCACGTAAGAGACGGAGCCATTATTGGGCCAACGGGAACCACAAAAGCACCTCATAAAACGGTAAAAGACACCGAACATCTTTCTGAAAACTTGTGTATAGGTTGCCACAATGCTGTTGCGGTAATTACACCAGATTTGGTTTGTAGTTTTGAAACAGGTGACGAATGGAAAGCTGGTCCTTATTATGGGAAGAAAAATTGTTTGGATTGTCATATGGAACCTGTTAACAGAGAAATTGTAAAAGGCTATGGAAAACGTGAAAGTCGTTTTCATTATTTTCCTGGCTCAGGAATCCCGAAGTCGGATACTATTGAAGCAAAAATGCTAAATGGATTGGTTATATACCCTTCGGTTTTAAAGAAAAATTATTCGATAAACGATTCTATTACCTATACCTTAACCGTTAAAAACGAATTGGCAGGACATCGAGTTCCTACGGGAGATCCGGAGCGTTTCTTTTTGATTTTCTTTCAATTAAAAAATGAAAAAGGCGAGGTTGTTTCAGAAAAAATAGACCGTATTGGCGAACATTGGGAATGGCACCCCGAAGCAAAAAAACTTTCAGACAATAACTTATATCCTAACGAAGAACGAGCGTTTTATTTTTCTGTGAACCCTTCCCATAAAGGAACATACACCTTAACAGTTAAAGTCACCAAACACCGTTTAAGTCAGAAGCATGCAGATTATAATAAATTGGATGAAAGCTATCCATTATTCATTACTATTTTTGAAGAAGAGTACACAACCATGATTAAGTAAGTGTTAAGTTTCACAAGGTTGTTGGGTAATAACTTGTTTAATATTAGGTTTTAAAA
>CAZIMW010000247.1:0-3400 GCA_964540425.1 uncultured Flavobacterium sp. | reverse complement strand
AAATCAACAGCACATGAATTTTAAATACCTAAATTTTTGGCTGAATAGTTACCATTAATTCAGAAAAATAAAACTGCAACTATTTGTAATTCTATTTAATAGTATTACATTTGCACCCCTCAAAACAGCATTATTTGCTATTTGAGACAAGCTCTTAACTGGGCAAAAACAATGATTTATTAACAATAAGACAAAGAACTAAATGGATACATTAAGTTACAAAACAGTATCTGCTAACAAAAACACTGTAAATAAAGAGTGGTTATTGGTAGATGCGGACGGCCAAGCATTGGGTCGTCTTGCTAGTGAAGTTGCAAAATTACTTCGTGGCAAACACAAACCATATTTCACACCTCATGTGGATTGTGGAGACAATGTAGTTATAATTAACGCTGAGAAGATTACTTTATCAGGAAACAAATGGGAAAACAAGTCTTACATAAGACACACTGGTTACCCAGGAGGACAACGAAGTTTGACTTCAAGAGAGTTGTTTGATAAAGATCCTACAAGACTTGTGGAAAAATCTGTAAAAGGAATGTTACCTAAAAATAAATTAGGTGCAGCTTTATTCAGAAATTTGAAAGTATATGTTGGTACAGAGCACGGACAAGTAGCTCAAAAACCAAGAAGCATTAACCTTAAAAACAACAAGTAATGGAAGTTTTACATAAAATAGGTAGAAGAAAAAATGCTGTTGCACGTGTGTATTTAGCAAAAGGTAAAGGGAAAATCACTATTAATAAACGTGAGTTTGAAAATTACTTTACTACAGGAACGTTACAATATAAAGTATTGCAACCATTAACTTTAACAGATAACTTGAAAACTTTCGACATTACTGTAAATGTACACGGTGGTGGAACAACTGGACAAGCAGAAGCGATTCGTTTAGCAATTTCTCGTGCAATGTGCGAGTTAAACGATGAAAACAGAGGAATACTTAAACCCGAAGGATTATTAACAAGAGATCCAAGAATGGTAGAACGTAAAAAATTCGGTCAGAAGAAAGCACGTAAAAAATTCCAATTCTCGAAACGTTAGTACTTCGATCACGCTTTGCAATTATGCTTCGGCAATGCTTTGCAAACACATAACATATTTGATTGGGTATCTCAATAATGCCCAATCAAATTTATTAAAGTTCATATAAATCCGTCGAATTTTCGACAAATAATTTTAATACCGCTGTTACTCCGAAAGACGGAGAGTTAGTTTAGCATCTAAACCCAACACAAATATTCTTACGCTTAAGCTACAGAGTATATGTAGAGAAGGTTGCTATCTATAATAACACAAGAACGTAAACTATTACAAAAATGGCAAACAACAACGAACAAGTAAAAGAATTACTTGACGCAGGTGTACACTTTGGTCACCTAACAAGAAAATGGAATCCTAACATGGCACCGTATATCTATATGGAGCGTAATGGAATCCACATTATCAACCTTTATAAAACTGCTGCAAAATTAGAAGAAGCGAATGAAGCTTTGAAAAAAATTGCTGCTAGCGGTCGAAAAATCCTTTTCGTAGCTACTAAAAAACAAGCAAAAGACATCGTAGCAGAAAAAGCAGGAAATGCTAATATGCCTTATATTACTGAAAGATGGCCTGGCGGAATGCTAACCAACTTCATAACTATTCGTAAAGCGGTTAAGAAAATGTCATCAATCGATCGCTCAAAAGAAGATGGCACATTTAATGCATTGTCTAAAAAAGAACGTTTAGCAGTAAATCGTACTCGTGCTAAATTAGAGAAAAATTTAGGTTCTATTTCAGATATGACACGTCTTCCAGGAGCATTATTTGTTGTAGATACTACTCGTGAGCACATTGCTGTAAAAGAAGCTTTAAAATTAAAGATTCCTATTTTCGCGATGGTAGATACCAACTGCGATCCTAATGTAATTGATTTTGTAATTCCATCTAACGATGATGCTTCAAAATCAATCGACAAAATTATGTCTAGTGTATCTGAAGCTATTATTGAAGGTCTTTCAGACAGAAAAAACGGAAAAGATAAGCAAGCTGCTGAAGAAACAACTGCTGCTGCACCAACTGAAAAGAAAACTTCTCGTAAAAGAGTATCAGCCGCAGAAAAACCAGCTGCTCCTGCTAAAAAAGCAAAAGCAATAAAAGAAGAAGAATAAATTAAAGTAAATTTCATACAAAAGTCGTTTTAGTTTAAGATAAAGGAAATTTGACTGAGATCCCGCTAAAAAAGTGGGATTAGTTCGACTAACTAAAAAAAAAGAATTTTTTTTTAGAGTCTCACTTAAATTTAACGACTTTTATTTTTAATACAACAAATTATATATTATGGCAAAAATAACAGCCGCAGAAGTAAAAAAATTAAGAGATGCTACCGGTGCAGGAATGATGGATTGTAAAAATGCATTAGTGGAAGCAGAAGGCAACTTCGATGATGCAGTTTCAATCCTTCGTAAAAAAGGACAAAAAGTTGCAGACAAAAGAGCCGACAGAGATTCTAGTGAAGGTGTATCTACCTTAAAAATTAACGAGGATAAAACTAGAGGTGTTGCCATAGTTTTAGCTTGTGAAACTGATTTTGTTGGTATAAATGACGATTTTAAAGCACTTGCAAACCAATTTGCAACTATTGCTTTCAATCACGACAGCAAAGAATCTTTCCTTAATGCCGACTTTGAAGGAATGACTGTATCTGAAAAATTAATCGAGCAAACAGGAGTGATTGGTGAAAAAATACAAATCAACGATTTTAAAGTAATAGAAGCTCCATTTGTAGGGTCTTATATTCACGGAAACAAAATTGCTGCTTTAGTTGGTTTGGCTAACGGAGATGGTAATGCGGAAACTGTTGCAAAAGACATAGCTATGCAAGTAGCTTCTATGGGAGCAACCACTCTTTCTTACAAGGATTTTGATGCTGCTTATGTAACTTCAGAAACCGAAGCAAGAATTGCAGTAATTGAAAAAGATAACATTGAAAGAGGACGTTTAGGAAAACACCTTATCAACGTTCCTACTTATATTTCGAGAGCACAATTAACCGATGAGGTAATTGAAGCTGCCAAAACAAGTATTCAAGATGAATTAAAAGCAGAAGGTAAACCAGAACAAATTTGGGATCGTATTCTTCCTGGAAAATTAGAACGTTTTATTTCTGACAACACGACTCTTGACCAAGAACAATGTTTGTTAGACCAAAATTTTATTAAAGACGAAAAACAAAGTGTTGCTGAATATGTAACTTCTCAAAACAACGAAGTAGTTTCTTTTGCAAGAGTTACTTTAGGGTAAACATACTTTCCTTATTTTATATATACCGTTTCAATTAATTTTGGGACGGTTTTTTTTGTTTGCTGAATTCAACTCATAAACGCAACTTTTTGATTAAATAATAATTTGTCCATTA
>CAZIMW010000246.1:0-3404 GCA_964540425.1 uncultured Flavobacterium sp. | reverse complement strand
GACTTATTTTTCTAATGAAGAAAACCAATGCAGTCACTAAAAATAGTGAATTAACTTCAGTTCTGAACACTCATTTACAAGGTAAAATTAATTTAGCCCAATTAAAACTCATTTCTCACTTTGTCATTGCTTTGTGTAAAGTACAAACAGTTACTTTTGAAAAACTTGCTAATGCCTTTGATTCCCAATCCAATTCTGATTCATCCTTAAGGCGTATACAGCGATTTATAGCAGGCTATAGTTTGGATTCTGATCTTATTGCACGTCTTGTTTTTAATCTTCTTCCTGCCCAAGGCAAACTCATTTTAAGCATTGATAGAACCAATTGGAAGTTTGGACAAACGAACATTAATATTTTTATGCTCGGTGTTGTTTATAAGGGTGTTGCCTTTCCTTTATTATTTACTATGCTTGATAAAAGAGGGAATTCTAATAGTGGGGAACGGATCGATTTAATCAATAGATTTATCCGTCTTTTCGGAAAAGAAGTAATTGAATCCGTTGTTGCTGATAGAGAATTTGTGGGTAAAGACTGGTTAGCGTTTTTAAACAGAAATAAAATTAGGTATTACATTCGTATCCGTAATAATTTCAAGGTATTTCTACCGCACAAAAACAAAGAAATCAAAGCGTCTCACTTGTTTAATCGATTTAAAACCAATGAGTTTGTATCTTATCCTGAAATTGTGAGAGTAAATGGACAACTATGCTATTTGTCAGGTTGTAAACTCAACCCAAAGAACTTAAAACAAGAGTTTTTAATCATCGTATCATTTAATAAACCCGAAAAGGCACAAGAAGACTATCAAAAACGATGGCAACTACGTAGTACATCACGAAAACCTTTAAAAATAATAAATATTGATGAGTAAATTGAAATGTGTTTTAAGGCAATGAAATCTAGTGGGTTTGATATTGAAAAAACACATCTACAAGATATTCAAAGAATAGAAAAATTAATTTTACTAGTTATGATAGCCTTTGTGTGGTGTTATAAAATTGGAATCTATTTGCATCAAATAAATCCAATCACAATTAAAAAGTATGGTAGAAAGGCAAAAATCATTTTTAAATATGGACTAACCTTTGTAGCGAACGTCTTGTTAAACTCTGAAAATCAAAATAATACTGATATATTTAGTTTTTTGTCATGTACTTAGATCAATTTTATAATATTTGTTTTCAATTGTGTTTGAACAAGCAGTATTTTTTATATTTGCGGGAGAAATACAGTCAATAGATATGAGCATAGAAAGAGAAATAAAAAAAAGAGCCGAAGAAAAATGTGAATTTTGTGGACACATTGAACATTTAGAAATGTATGTAGTGCCAAAAACACCCGAATATATTGAAGAAGTAGATACAGCTGTGTGGGCTTGTAAAACTTGTGTTTCGCAATTTGATGATGAAGATAATAGAAATGAAAATCACTGGCGTTGCTTAAACGATAGTATGTGGAGTCCTGCTATTCCTGTACAAATTATGTCTTGGAGAATGTTACACCGATTAAAATCTTTTGGTTGGTCGCAAGACATGTTAGATATGATGTATTTGGACGATCAGCAATTAGTATGGGCTGCAGCAGAAGGCGATGCAGAAGATAAAACCGATGCGATTATTCATCGCGATGTAAATGGTGTGATTTTAAAAACGGGAGATTCGGTAGTATTAATAAAAGACTTGAAAGTAAAAGGTTCGAGTTTGGTTGCTAAACAAGGTACGGCTGTTAGGCGAATTTCTTTAGACCACGAAAATGCGGAATTTATTGAAGGGAAAGTTGGACCTACTCAGGTTGTGATTATTACTAAATATGTTAAAAAACTATAAGAGGATATAGGATTAAATGACCTACGATTTAAGACTGTTAAGAATTAAAAAAAAACCTTCAATTTTATTTGAAGGCTTTTTTTTTAGTATTAAGTCGTAAGTCAAAAGGCGTATCTATTTACTCATCTGAGTGAAATAGTAGAAAAATTGAGGAATTGTTTCAATACCTTTTAAATAATTCCAAACTCCAAAATGTTCGTTAGGTGAGTGTATCGCATCACTATCCAAACCAAAGCCCATTAAAATTGTTTTGCTTTTCAGTTCTTTTTCAAATAAAGCAACAATAGGAATACTCCCTCCGCTACGTTGGGGAATTGGTGTTTTTCCGAAGGTGTTTTCATAGGCTTTTTCTGCAGCTTTATAACCCAAACAATCTATTGGAGTTACATAGGCTTGTCCGCCGTGATGAGGTGTTACCTTTACGGTTGTTCCTTTGGGAGCAATACTTTCAAAATGATTTTTAAAAAGTTGGGTAATTTCTTCCCAATCTTGATTCGGCACCAAACGCATCGAAATTTTCGCATAGGCTTTACTCGCAATTACCGTTTTTGCACCTTCACCTGTATATCCGCCCCAAATTCCGTTTACATCTAAAGTTGGTCTAATAGAATTTCGTTCGTTGGTCGTGTATCCTTTTTCGCCAAACGTTGCATTGATGTCTAATGCTTTTTTATACGCTTCTAAACTAAAAGGAGCTTCTCCCATTTTGGCTCTTTCTTCTGTAGAAAGATCATCTACCTTATCGTAAAAACCAGGAATGGTAATGTGGTTGTTTTCATCGTGAAGAGAAGCAATCATTTTGGTCAATATATTAATAGGATTTGCTACAGCACCTCCATACAATCCGCTATGTAAATCGCGATTTGGACCTGTAACTTCTACTTCAACATAACTTAAGCCTCTAAGTCCAGTTGTGATAGAAGGAACATCTGGAGCAATCATTCCAGTATCACTAATTAAAATAATATCATTGGAAAGCTTTTCTTGGTTTCGTTCTACAAACCAACCTAAACTTGCACTACCAACTTCTTCTTCGCCTTCAATCATAAATTTTACATTACAAGGAAGTTGATTGGTTTTGGTCATATACTCCATCGCCTTAACGTGCATATACATCTGGCCTTTGTCATCGCAAGATCCACGTGCGAAAATGGCACCTTCTGGATGGAGTTCTGTTTTCTTAATTACAGGTTCAAAGGGTGGGCTGTCCCATAAATCTATTGGATCTGGTGGCTGCACATCGTAATGACCGTATACTAAAACAGTAGGTAGGTTTTTATCGATTATTTTTTCTCCATAAACAATTGGATAGCCTGGGGTTTCGCAAATTTCAACAGTATCACAACCAGCAGCTAAAAGGCTGTCTTTAACAACATCGGCAGTACGAATTACATCGTCTTTGTAATTAGAATCTGCACTGATGGATGGGATTTTTAGTAATTCAACAAGTTCGTTTATAAACCGTTCTTTATTTTCTTGAATATAAGGTTTTGCACTTTTCATATTGTTTTTTTTGAAGAATGGCTAAGGTACAAAATTGCATTATTTTTATGAAGTAGTTTCTTTGTAAATTATAA
>CAZIMW010000245.1:0-3438 GCA_964540425.1 uncultured Flavobacterium sp. | reverse complement strand
AATTAAGCGAAGCCTACAGATCACCAATTTAGACGAAAGATTTTCTTGCAATTTTAGCTCTTCAAAAAAAAAAAAAAAAAAACCATTCTAAAATTAAATAGAAAGGCTTTATTAAAAAAACTGATTGCTCTTTATTTTATCATCTCAAAACTACGTTTTATAAAAGTAGTTAACTCTTCTCCTTTTAAAAGGTTTTGTGATAATCTTGCTAAATCCAATGCTTGACTTACCAAGCGCTCTTTCTTTTTAGCAGTTTTGGTAGTTAAAATCTCACCAATTAACTCATTATTAGTATTAACCACTAAGTTGTACATATCTGGCATATTGCCCATACCAAACATTCCGCCACCGCCGCCAGATTGCTGCATCTCTTTCATACGTCGCATAAATTCTGGTTGTGTAATAACAAACGGATTTGCTTTACTGTCCATTGCCTCTAATTGTATCGAAAATTTATCCTGCGGAATCAACTCCGTCAACAAAGTTTTTAGACTTTCTTTTTCCTCATCATTTAATTTTGAAACCTGCTCTTCATCTTTTTTGATTAGATTGTCAATATGATCGCCGTCAACTCGTACAAACGAAACATTTTCTTCGGAAGACTCTATTTTCTGAATTAAATGCGAAACAATTGGCGAATCTAAAAACAATACTTCATACCCTTTTTCTTTCGCAGTTTCTATGTACGAATGTTGCGCATCTTTATTTGAAGCATACAAAATCACCAATTTATCATCCTTGTCTGTTTGGGTAGCTTTTATTTTTTCTTTAAATTCTTCTAAAGTAAAATACTTTTCATCTACCGTTGGATACAACGAAAATGCTTGTGCTTTTTCAAAGAATTTTTCTTCGGAAAGCATTCCGTATTCAATCACAATTTTAATATCGTTCCATTTTTTCTCAAAATCTTCCCGATCACTATTAAATAAACTCTTCAACTTATCAGCAACTTTACGAGTAATGTAACTGGAGATTTTCTTAACCGCACCGTCTGCCTGAAGGTAACTTCTAGAGACATTCAGCGGAATATCTGGCGAATCTATCACACCACGAAGCATTGTTAAAAACTCAGGCACAATACCTTCTACGTTGTCAGTTACAAAAACTTGATTTTGATACAACTGAATTTTATCTTTTTGCATATTGATAGCATCATTCGTCATTTTTGGGAAATATAAAATCCCCGTAAGGTTAAACGGATAATCTACATTAAGATGAATATGAAAAAGCGGATCTTCAAACTGCATTGGATACAACTCTCTGTAAAAACTTTTATAATCTTCAGGGTTTAAATCTGAAGGCTGTTTAGTCCAAGCAGGATTAGGGTTGTTTATAATATTATCTATTGTTTTCTTTTCAGGTTTTGCATCTTTTTTTGCATCTTCTGGCAAGGCAACGTTCACTTCTTTTGTTCCAAATTTAATTGGAATAGGCATAAACTTATTGTACTTTGAAAGTAATTCATTAATTCTTGCTTCTTCTAAAAATTCGGTTGAATCGTCTGCGATATGAAGAATAATTTCGGTTCCTCTTTCTGTTCTTTCAGATTTTGAAGTGGTGTATTCTGGCGATCCATCGCATTCCCAATGAACTGCTGGTTCGTCTTTAAAACTTTTCGAAATAATTTCTACTTTTTCAGCCACCATAAAAGCGGAATAGAACCCAAGTCCGAAATGACCAATAATTCCTTTATCCTCTCCAGATTCATCTTTATATTTTTCTAAAAACTCTTCGGCACCAGAAAAAGCGATTTCGTTGATGTATTTTTCAATCTCTTCTTTGGTCATCCCAATTCCTTGGTCGATGATATGAAGTTTCTTGTTTTCTTTATCGATTTTTACTTCAATTTTAGGCGAGCCATATTCTCCTTTGTATTCACCTATACTAGATAAGTATTTTAACTTTACCGTTGCATCTGTTGCATTCGAAATTAATTCTCTTAAGAAAATCTCATGGTCACTATATAAAAATTTCTTAATTAGTGGAAAAATATTATCCACCGACACGTTAATTGTTCCTTTACTCATTTTATATTATTTATTACTTATTGTTATTAATTAGTATAATCTTCGGCTCCGCTCAGAGTACGGCTTTGTTTTTTCATTTTAATAATTCGCATCCTGAGCGGAGTCGAAGGGTGTTATTTTGGTCTCAACAGCTTCCGATAATTATCGCAAGCAATCGAGAGGTTATCATTAGTCAAAAAAAGTACCATTTTATTATATCTGACAACTTGACAAAATTCATTTCAAAAAAAAGTATTATGCGTGCATACTTAATGAACTTAAAAGACTTCGGCAATCTGAAGTTAATAGGTATCTTTCGACACCCAATTATAAGTTATAAATTTGGGATTTAAAATATAATTTATGTACACTTCAAGAATAACAGGATTAGGACATTTTGTCCCTGAAAATATAGTTACTAACGATGATCTTTCAAAATTAATGGATACCGACGATGCGTGGATTCAGGAAAGAACAGGAATTAAGGAGCGACGTTGGATAAAGAAAGGAAGCGGAGAAACCTCTTCGACTATGGGAGCTAAAGCAGCAAGAATTGCCTTAAAAAATTCTGGATTAACAAAAGATGATATCGATTTTATCGTATTTGCTACTTTGAGCCCCGATATGTATTTTCCAGGTTGTGGTGTGCAGATTCAAGATGTATTAGATATGGGTACAATTGGCGCTTTGGATGTTCGTAATCAATGTTCTGGTTTTATTTATGCATTGTCAGTTGCCGATCAATTTATTAAAACAGGAATGTATAAAAACATTTTGGTGATTGGTGCAGAGTTCCATTCTGGTGCATTAGATGTAACTACACGAGGTCGTGGAGTTTCCGTTATTTTTGGCGATGGAGCAGGAGCAGTCGTTTTGTCTAGGAGCGAAGATGCCGCTAGAGGGATTCTATCAACCCATTTGCATAGCGAAGGAAAACACGCTAAGGAATTGGTAGTTGAAAGTCCGAGTATTGCACATTGGGTTCCACAGTTAAAAAGCAACCCAGACGATCTTTCCTATTTTCCATATATGAATGGAACTTTTGTATTTAAAAATGCGGTAGTTCGCTTTTCTGAAGTAATTATGGAAGGCTTACAGGCAAATAAATTGGGAGTTGAAGAAATAGATATGTTTATTCCGCATCAAGCAAATTTGAGAATTTCGCAATTTGTTCAGAAAAAATTTGGATTAAGAGATGACCAAGTATTTAATAACATTCAGAAATACGGAAATACTACCGCAGCATCTATTATCATTGCATTAACGGAAGCAGTAAAAGAAGGAAAGATAAAAGAAGGAGATTTAGTTGTCTTGGCAGCTTTTGGTAGCGGTTTTACTTGGGGAAGTGCTGTGATAAGATGGTAGGTTTCAGTATTCAGTATTCAGTATTCAGTAAGCAGTATTCAGTATTCAGTAAGCAGTATTCAGTATT
>CAZIMW010000244.1:0-3442 GCA_964540425.1 uncultured Flavobacterium sp. | reverse complement strand
AGTAAAATCCATCATAATTAGTTTGTGTTCCTTCATCGCCAACGGTTACATTAACTTCTGAAACAGGAGTGTTGTTTTTATCTAAAATCACACCTTTTATAATTGCATTTTGAGCTAAAAGGTTTCCAGTGGTTATAAAAAATAGGAATAGGAGGAGTAAAGTAGAAGTTTTCAAATGTTTATTAGGTTTTTATTTTCTGAAAAATGTTGCTTCAAATGTAGCATTATTTCCAACGTTATCAATAACAATTAGTTTCAAATTGTTTTCAGATTCCGAAATTATTTCATCTTCAAAATTATAGGTAAGAACGTTTTTTTTATAATTATATTCCATTAAAATAAATTTTCCGTTTATTGTTGCTCTATAGGAACTAATTCCACTTAAATCGTCGGTTATTTTTATTTTTAATGTTTTGTTTTTGCTCACCCATTTTTTATTCTGAAAATTAATAGGTTTAATAGTAGGAGCTGTTGTGTCTGCAACTAAAATAAAAGAACCAAATTTTTTTGTTTTTGCAGAAAGTTTATTGCCTTTGCGATAGGTGTAGTTGTAATAAGGGTCTCCTTTATAGTTAAGTCTTCCTATATATAATTTGTCGAGATGATTGCCTTTATAGTTTGAAATATCTGTGGAAATCGTAATGTTTTTATGTAGCGGAATTACATCTTTATGTAACTTTAAGGTGTCGCTTTTTGCTTGAATGTTTAAATATACATTTTCATACAAAGCATCTGCGGGGATGTAAACACTAAATTTACCTTTTGTGATAGAAGTCCCTTCATTGGCATAAATAAAATCGGACGTTTTTGTAATATCCCGAGGATTTAAAATTTCTTGTTTTTTACCGTTTATAGGTATTGAAATAGTTATTTTATTTTCTTTAAAATCAGAAACTTCGATGGTGTAAGTGGATGTTAAATCGTTTTCAATAATAATGCATCCTTGCTCGTCTTCTTTTTTAATAATACTTAATGGGTTGTTGGATTGTCTAAAAAGTTTTTGAATTTTACTTCGATTGTTTTTGTAATATTCATAATCAATGAACCTGTTTAAATACCTGGTTTCTGAAAATGAAAATTTCTTAAATTTAACTTCAATTTTTTTAATACCATTACAGAAAGCTTCAATTTTATATACACCGTTTTTATTGGAAGCACCATTTTGTTGATCGTAGGTTGATACTCCAAACCCTATTCTACCAAAGGCAGTAATGTTTTCAGTTTTATAAGAACCATCTTTTTGAAGAATTAACCGTAATTTAATGGGATTTTGTGATTGATTAATCTGTGCATCTTTTCCTAAAGGGTAAGCAAAAACACCGTTAATAATAGGTTTTTTGGTATCGGGAATTTCAATCCCGAACAATAAAGGATTCATAGGACGTGAATTTGCATCCCGAATTTCAAAATGAAGGTGAGGACCTCCACTACTACCCGTATTTCCAGAGTAACCAATTAAATCTCCTTTTTTAATAGGGATTTCTGCAGCTTTCGGAAACAATTCTATTTCGAAAGTTTCTTTTTTGTATTGGGTTTTTTTTACAATTTGCTGAATCGTGTCACTATATTTTTTTAAATGTGCATATACCGTACTGTAACCATTAGGATGTTTTAGGTACAATGCTTTTCCGTAGCCATAATGCGAAATTTTTATTCTACTCACATAACCATCGGCTGGTGCATATACAGGGATTCCTTCGCGTTGCTGAGTTTTAATATCAATCCCGCTATGAAAATGATTGTTCCGAAGTTCACCAAAATTTCCGGAAAGAATAAGTGGGATATCTAAAGGATTGCTAAAATAGTCGGTAGGAATATTTTTTTGAGCAACGATTATATTTCCGAATAAAATCAATAAATAACAAATTCTTTTCATAGTGTAAAATTAAGAATATGCTATAAATAAAAAGGGAGAGAAACCAATTAATTGAATTAGTTGTTCAATAATACAAAAATAAATTGATTTTAATTGGCATTTTAGTTATCGATTGTTAACTTTGTAAACATAGTATTGAAATAAATTTTAATGAGCAATCTTTCAGAAATTGTTGATTCTCTTGAAAATAGGGTTAGCAACTTACTTCAGAAATATAATAATCTGAAGCAATCAAAGCAACAATTAGCAGAAGAGTTCGCTTTACTGAAGTCACAACAAAGTCAATTTAAAGAAGAAATTGATAAATGGCGTGAAGAATGTAATACATTAAAGTTAGCAAATTCAATACTTGGCAGTAATGAACATAAACGAGAAACAAAACTCAAAATAAATGAATTGGTTCGGGAAATTGATAAATGTATAACCCAACTTTCCGAATAAATTTAAAAATGTCAAACCAACAAAAAATAAAGCTATCCATTGCAGACCGAGTTTATCCATTAACAACAACTCCAGAGCAAGAAGAAGGGCTTAGAAAAGCAGCCAAGAAGATAGATAAAATGATTAAAAGGTTTGAAAAAAGTTATGCCGTTAGAGATAAGCAAGATGTATTGGCAATGTGTGCTTTGCAATTTGCAACTCAGGTAGAACAAAAACAAATAGATACTATAGAAGATAGCCAACATGTGGAAGAAAAACTAGCTAGTTTGAACCAAATGTTGCACGATTTTAAATCGTAACGTTCTTTACATATAAGGTTACTGCCTACATTAATACTACTTTTGGTAAACTCAACACGAATTCTTTAGAAAGGGTGAGTTACAGTTGTAAAAGCGTGCCGTGTCCCTAGGGAGAGCGGATACTTGATCAACTTATTAGCCCTAAACTTGTTTTAAGGAGTTTATTCAAAACACAGCTATTAATGTAGGTTTTTTTATGGATAAAACTCCAGTTAATAAAGACTTGAGTTTAAATTTAAAACAAATGGACAATACAATCATACTCATTATAATAGGTATAGTTACACTAATCATAGGATTTTCAATTGCAAAAATTCTTGAAAAAAACAAAGCCTCTCATATAATAAAATCAGCTAAAAAAAGAGCAACTAACATTACAAAACAAGCTGGTAAAGATGCTGAAAACTTGAAGAAAGACAAGATGTTTCAAGCCAAAGAAAAGTTTTTAGAACTTAAATCTGAGCACGAACGGGTAATTTTAAATAGAGATAAAAAAATAATTGAAGCTGAAAAGCGCACTCGTGATAAAGAATCAAAAGCAACTAGCGAATTAGCAAAAGCTAAAAATACTTCTGCAGAATTTGAAACAAAGAAAAAAGATTATGACGAGCGTCTTTCGTTTTTAGATAAACGTCAAACCGAATTAGATAAAATGCATCGCAGACAAGTGGAGCAATTAGAAGTTATTTCTAGTTTATCTGCCGAAGATGCCAAAGCACAACTATTGGAAAGTATTAAAGATGAAGCCAAAACTGATGCGATGGTTTACATTCAAAATTCTTTAGAGGAAGCAAAACTAACAGCACAACAAGAAGCTAAGAAAGTA
>CAZIMW010000243.1:0-3480 GCA_964540425.1 uncultured Flavobacterium sp. | reverse complement strand
CTTTTTTTTCACGGAGGATTATTCCTTTATCCACACAAATAAGGGTAGAACCAATAATAATAGATGTTAAATAAAAAAATACAATCACCTCTTGATGTTTCAGGAGATGCTTTATTAAAAGAAATAATTGATACGGATAAAGTAATTAAAATGTATCAAAGTCAATTTAATATTGATGTAAATAAATATTTTAAAAAGATTAAAGAATTTGGTATTTATGAATGTATAAAAACAAAATACCGTTTTTTTTATCCTTTCAATATAGATGGCGATGGAAAGTTTTATGAACAATTACAAAATTTTGATTGGTACTATATGCCTTGGAAATGGGAAAATGAAATTGCACTAAAGATATTAAAAGAAGATGATAAAATATTAGAAGTTGGTAGTGGTGGTCTTGGGTTTTTAGAAAAACTATATAAGTTAGGTTACAATATAACAGGATTAGAATTAAATGAAGATAGTGTTTTAAAAGGAAAACAAAAAGATTTAAAAGTTTTAAATGAAACAATACAACAACATTCATTATCTAATCTAGGTATATACGATGTTGTTTGTTCTTACCAAGTGTTAGAGCATATTTCTGAAGTTCATTCATTTATTAAGGCACAAGTAGATTGTTTAAAAATAGGAGGAAAATTAATTATTTCTGTACCAAATAATGATTCATTTATAAAACTGAATGAAGGAGGGTTACTCAATAAGCCACCTCATCATATGGGTTTATGGAATAAAAACTCATTATTGAATATATCCTCAATTTTTGGATTAAAAGTTGATAAAATATTATACGAACCATTACAAGATTATCATATAAATTGGTTTATAAATTCTACAATAGAAGAAAGGATATTTAAAAATAGATATTCTCGTTATTTATTTAAAAAATTAAGATTAAAAAATATTTATACTAAGATGGTAAAAAACTTTAAAACCAAAATTCATGGACATTCTATAATGGTTGTTTATATAAAATTTTAGTGAAAATCCTACTAGTAAATACCTACGATAGAGGAGGAGCAGCAAATGCTTGTTTGCGATTACATACTGGTTTGCTAAATGAAGGAATTGAATCCAGTATTTTATTTAAAGCGCAACAAAAAAAAATAAAAAACGCATCTGTATTAAAACCTTTACAAAATTCATTTTCAACTTCGTTAAAAATTAAAAATAAAATACGGAGAATATTAATTGAGTTAAAGTTAGCTAAAAAAAGAAAACCAAAAGAAAATTTATTTATTAAAAACAGAGATAAGAATTTAGAGTTGTTTTCTTATCCAGACTCTTTGTGTGATATTACAGAATCTCCATTGTACAAAGAAGCAGATATCATTAACTTACATTGGGTTGCAGGTTTATTAGATTACAAATCTTTTTTTGAAAAAAACACAAAACCTGTAGTTTGGACATTACACGATATGAATCCTTTTACTGGAGGAGAACATTATTCTGAAAAACATATTGGTATCGATTTAAATGGAAAACCAATTGAGCGTATTTTAATTGAGAAAGAAAAAGAGGAGTTTGGTAAAGTCCTTAAACTTAAAAAAGAAATTTTTAAAAATGTAAAGAATTTGCATATTGTGAGTTTATGCAATTGGATGAGTAGTGAATTAAAGAAAAGCATAAAATTTAATAACTTTCCAATATCAATAATTCCAAATGGAATTGATTCAGAAATTTTTAAACCAAGAAATAAAGAATATTCCAGAGAAATATTAGGAATACCAATAGATAAAAAAGTGGTTCTATTTGTGGCAGATTCTATTGGTAACCACCGAAAAGGGTTTGTTTTTTTACAAAAAGCATTTGAGAAATTAGAAAGAGATGATGTTGTTTTGTGTGCTATTGGAAGTAAAAAGGCCACACTTGAATCAACAGGCAATATTATAGAATTAGGAGCTATCTACGATGAACGATTAATGAGTATTGCTTATTCTGCTGCCGATGTTTTTGTAATTCCTTCTTTAATGGATAACCTTCCAAATACTGTTTTGGAATCTATTATGTGTGGCACCCCAGTTATTGGGTTTCCTATTGGAGGAATACCAGATATGATTCAGGATGGAGTAAATGGATTACTTACAAAAGAAATAAGTGTTTCTTCATTAATTGAAACTCTGGATTTATTTTTAAATTCGACAGACCAATTTGATAGAAATAAAATCAGGGAAAATGCTGTAAAAAAGTATGACCAAAAAATACAAGCTGATAATTATATAAAATTATTTAAGAGTATAATTGAGGAAAATTACTAATTGTTCCCTGCAAGCAAGATAAAAACCTCAAAAAGTTTCCTGTCTATAGGATAAAACTATAAATTGCTGAATAGTTTTAAATTGGTAATAACGAATAAAAGATTCCTGCCTTTTCAGAAAGTATTACGAATAAAGCACTAATCACAGAACAAGAAGGTATCTATTAAGCAGTACTATTATTAATGAAGTAAGCACGTGTTAAATATTAAAAAACAACACGTGTTGTTGTTTTTATTTCTTACTATTGTAACAAATAAAATAGTACGATGAACACAAAACTTACATTAACCATTGAGCAGAAAATTATTGAACGCGCAAAAAACTATGCAAGAGAAAAAAACCAAAGCTTGTCGGGGCTTATCGAGAATTATTTAAAATTACTCACAAAAGTTGAAGGAAAGACAGAAGTTATTAAATTAAACCCGATAGTAAACTCTTTAAAAGGATCCTTTAAAATGCCAAAAAATATGGATTATAAAAAAGAAGTAGGAAAACGGTTAGAAGAAAAATATTTATAATGGATAAAGTGTTAATTGACACAGATGTATTGTTAGACTTCTTTTTTGACAGAAATCCTTTTGCACCTTATGCTGTAGCTGTCTTTAATTTATGTGAAGAAAAAAAAATAGTTGGATTTACAACTCCTGTGATAATTTCTAACGTATATTATTTACTAAGAAAAACTGCAAAACACGCTATTGTTTTAGATAAACTAAAACAGCTTCTCACGATTGTTGAGGTAATTAATATGGATAAAAATGCGGTCTTAAACGCATTAAATTCTGATTTCAATGATTTTGAAGATGCATTGCAAAACTTTTCAGCAATAGAAAACGGAACAATCAAGATCATATTAACAAGAAATTTAAAAGATTTTAAAAAGAGTGATTTGGTAATTCTAACTCCCGAAATCTATTTAAAAGGAAAAACATAATATTTAACAGGGTTTTATAGTGTCAAAAACAACGTTTGAGTATCATACCATAAAAAAAGCATTAATCACAGGAATCACAGGACAAGACGGCGCTTATTTAGCAGAATTATTGTTAAATAAAAATTACAACAGAAATTACATAAAACAACCTATACATAGGTTGAAATTATAGGAAAAACATAACTATTAACTCAATTTTCGCATTCAATTTCAGCTAAGAGACCAAAAAAAAGAGGTTCTACCACGATTTGTGTGGAAATGTTAAATTTGCAATAAAATAATAAATTA
>CAZIMW010000242.1:0-3482 GCA_964540425.1 uncultured Flavobacterium sp. | reverse complement strand
GACATGAAATTTTACTATTTTTTTTAATTTTAATTTTCGGCTGAATAGTTACAATTTCTTAGATAAATAAAGGATGAGTTATTTAGTGTTGACTTGTAAAAACGAATTTAACCGTACCTTTACACTCTTATGCAAATTAACAAACTTTCAGATTGGCTACCAACAACAAACAAAGAAGTAAAAATTAGAGGTTGGGAGGAATTAGATGTTATTCTTTTTAGTGGAGACGCTTATGTAGATCACCCATCATTTGGACCCGCAGTTATTGGTCGTATATTAGAAAGTTACGGATTAAAAGTGGCTATTGTTCCGCAACCAAGTGTGAACGATGATTTACAGGATTTCACAAAATTAGGTGCCCCAAAATTATTTTTTGGAGTTACTGGTGGCTGTATGGATCCTATGGTGAGTAATTATACGGCGAGTAAAAAACGTAGAGATAAAGATGCCTATACACCAAATGGCGATAAAGGATTTAGACCAGATTACGCCACATCAGTTTATTCAAGTATTTTAAAAGATAAATTTCCCGATGTTCCTGTTTTAATAGGAGGGATTGAAGCATCTCTTCGTCGCGTAACACACTACGATTATTGGAGTGATAAACTAATGCCAAGTATTTTAGAAACTTCTAAAGCAGATATGTTGGTTTATGGTATGGGAGAACAACCTTTGCGAGAAGTTGTTGAGTTATTACAAAAAGGAGTACCTTTTTCAAGTTTAAGAACCATTAAACAAACCGCTTTTTTAGTAAATAAAGATGAAACCATTCCTAAAAATAAAAATTGGGACGACGTAGAAATTCATTCGCATGGTGTTTGTTTAAAAAATAAGAAAAAATTCGCGGCTAATTTTAAAGTCATAGAGCAAGAATCTAATAAACTTAAAGCAAGACGAATTTTTCAAGGTATAAAAGACAGAACATTGGTGATAAATCCACCATTTCCAACGATGTTAGAAAAGGAAATTGATGCCTCTTTCGATTTGCCTTACACACGTTTACCACATCCAAAATATAATAAACGTGGACCAATTCCTGCGTTTGAGATGATTAAGTTTTCTATTAATATTCATCGTGGTTGTTTTGGAGGTTGTAGTTTTTGTACCATTTCGGCACATCAAGGAAAATTTATTGCGAGTCGTAGTCAAGGATCTATTTTAAGGGAAGTTGATATAGTTGCCAATATGCCTGATTTTAAAGGATATATCTCAGATATTGGTGGTCCTTCGGCAAATATGTATAAAATGAAAGGTAAGGTACAATCCATTTGTGATAATTGTGTGGCACCTTCATGTATTTCGCCTGTAATTTGCAGTAATTTGGATACGTCTCATAAACCGCTAACCAAATTATATCAAGCAGTAGATAAACATCCTAAAGTAAAAAAATCATTTATTGGAAGTGGCATTCGTCACGATATGTTGGTGCCAGAATTCAAAAAAATCAATTAATGCAAGTCGCATTAGTCACGAAAAGTTGATTCCAGAAATTAACAAAAATGCAGACCCAAAAGAATTAGATGATTATACGGAAGAAGTGATGACAAAGCATATTTCTGGACGTTTAAAAGTAGCTCCAGAACACACCTCTGACCCCGTTTTAAAGTTGATGCGTAAGCCTTCTTTTCAATATTTTCATAAGTTTAAAGAACGTTTTGATAAAATTAATATAAAGAAGAACTTGAAGCTTCAGTTGATTCCTTATTTTATTTCAAATCATCCAGCTTGCGAAGTAGAAGATATGGCAAATCTTGCTGCTGAAACTAAGGAAATGGGTTTTCAGTTAGAACAAGTACAAGGCTTTACACCAACACCAATGACGGTTGCAACGGTTATTTATTACAGTGGATTTCACCCTTACACACTAAAACCAACTAAAACTCCAAAATCTAAAAAAGAAAAGGATGAACAGCATCGTTTCTTCTTTTGGTATAAAAAAGAAAATAAAGATTGGATTAGAAAAACGTTGAATAAAGTGGGCAGAACAGATTTGGCAGACGTGTTAGTTCCAGAAAAAGAAAAGAATTCTTGGAAAAGTATTAAGCCTGCAGCTGTAAAAAACACGTTTGATGATGCGATTCCTTCAAGTCATTCACGTCGAAAAACCAAACATAAATCTAGAAATAAGAGCCGTTAAATTATAAGATAACCTTTTTTATTACATTGTTATCCGATAAAAGATATAAGACCGCTTCGCTGCAAGAACAAAGAACAAAGACTTGATTGTAACTAACTGATAAACTTTTTTTTAAGAATGTCTATTTTAACAAAAGAGAAGATTTAAAAAGCAAGATACCGCTTTATAAAAAATGCTCAATCGGCTATTGTATTTAGATTTTGAGTATTTGTATAAATTTTAATCGGACAACAGTGATTTTATTATCAAAACTTGGACAAACAAATTGCACCTGAAAGTCCCGATAGCTATCGGGATGATTGTATTAAACAATTTTGAAATTTGAAAAAGAAAAACAAATGCCAAAGCTTGAAATATTACATGAAAACAAAGATTATATAGTCGTAAACAAAGCTGCAGGACTTATAAGTGAAAAAAGCCCTTACGAAGCTGTCACAGTTGAGACTCAAGTTCTAGATTATCTTTTAAAACATAAAGAAAAACCCTTTATTGGCATCATACATAGATTAGATCGCGTAACAAGTGGGGTATTAATTATTGCCAAGAAAAAAAGTATTCTTGTAGAATTTAATCATCTATTTAGTAGTCGTAAAGCTCAAAAAACGTATGTAGCAATTGTTAAAAATAAGCCACAAAAGAACAAAGGAAACTTGGTGAATTTTATCGTAAAAAATAATAAAGAAAAAAGAGCAGACATCGTCCAATCAAAATCAAAAGACTCTCTAAACTGTATGCTTTCCTATCAAGTTATAGGTGAAAATGATTTTGGTTACCTATTAAAAATAAAACCGAAAACGGGTCGATTCCATCAAATAAGAGCCCAATTAGCTCATATAGGGCTTCCTATTGTTGGAGATAAAAAATATGGTTCAGATCAAAAATATTTACCTTTGTCCGTTTGCCTTCATGCTTGGAAATTAACCTACGAAGTAGCTAGTTCTAAAGAACCTCAGACCTTTGAAGCACCTTTGCCTAATAACGATTTTTGGAAATTTAAATCTATCTAAATTTTTCAACTATTTTTTCGCTAAAAGACCAAAGACCGCTTACTTCGACAGGCTCAGCACATGTCGCTAAAAGATATAAGACTTAAGACTTAATTGTAACTACCAAATAAATAGTTAGGAACAAATAACTAAAATAAAAAAACCATGGAAAACTTTAATTGGTCACAATTTTCAAAGCGTGTTTTTGTGAACACCGATTTAGAAACTGTTTATAATTTTTGGACAAAAAGCGAAGAGCTTGAAAAGTGGTTTTTATCTAAAGCCTCATTTTACTCAAAAAAATATAAAAAAATATTACCCACAGAAAATATTATTTCTGAAAACGTTTATAAATGGAA
>CAZIMW010000241.1:0-3494 GCA_964540425.1 uncultured Flavobacterium sp. | reverse complement strand
GTTTCTTTTTTTGCAGCTGGCTTTTTAGGAGTTTCTTCCTTTTTAGCTTTAGGAGTTTCTTTTTTTACAGGAGGTGAAACTTCTTCTTTTTTTGGAGCTAGTTTTTCTGAAACAGTTTTCTTTTCAACTACTTTGTCTTCTTTAACAGGAGTTTCTTTCTTAACTGGAGTTTCTTTCTTAACTGGGGCTACAATTTCTTCTTTCTCTGAAGTTTTTGGCTTTTCTTTCTTTTTGGGTTTATCTCCATCAAGATTGATTTTTCCAAGCGTCTTAGGACCTTCAAGTTTCACTTCAGCCTTTATAACTTTTCGTGACTCCTCGTATCTTCGTTGTTTTTCTTCTTGCTCACGCTCAGAAGCCAAACGAAGTTCTTCCTTTTCTTTTCGCTTTTCTTCGCCTACTTCTTTAGAAGCTACCATTTTACTTTTGTCTGTTTGAAATTCTTCAAACAATACTTGGTATTCTTCGTTAGAAATTTTTGTGGTAGGTCGAGACTCCACCTCGTGCCCTTTTGAACCTAAAAACTCTACTGCACGATCCAACGAAATGTTGAATTCACGTAGTACCTTATTAAGTCTCATTGTTTTTGCTTCAGCCATAAAAATGCTTTCTCCTAATTTTTTACTATAAATTTAATGGGTTTGTAGTTATTTTACTACTTACTCCTCAAATTCTTTTTTTAATATATTCAATACTTCTTGTATGGTTTCCTCTTCTAAATCGGTTCTTTTAACCAATTCAGCAAGACTATTTTCCAAAACGCTTTTTGCTGTATCTAATCCAATTTTTTCAAATTCTTTGATGATCCACCCTTCAATTTCATCGCCAAATTCTGATAATTCTACATCTTCTTCAGCTCCTTCACGTAACACATCTATTTCGTAACCAGTTAAATAACCTGCTAAACGAATGTTATGACCACCACGACCAATTGCTTTTGAAACTTCTTCTGGTTTTAATATCACCTCAGCTCTTTTAGTTTCTTCATTAATTTTAATTGAAGTCACTTTTGCAGGGCTCAATGCACGTGTTATAAATAACTGTGTGTTGGTTGTGTAATTAATTACATCTATATTTTCGTTTCCTAACTCACGAACAATTCCGTGAATACGAGAACCTTTCATTCCAACACAAGCTCCTACGGGATCAATACGATCATCGTAAGAATCTACCGCAACTTTCGCTTTTTCTCCTGGAATACGAACTACTTTTTTAACATTAATTAATCCGTCAAAAACTTCTGGAATTTCTTGTTCAAATAATTTTTCCAAGAATTTTGGATGTGTACGAGACATTACTATAGAAGGTTTGTTTCCTTTTAACTCCACAGTTTCAATAATTCCTCTTACATTATCTCCTTTTCTGAAAAAATCTGAAGGAATTTGTTTTTCCTTCGGAAGGATTAATTCATTTCCATCATCATCTAATAAAATAATTGCACGATGACGAATATGATGAACTTCGGCAGTATAAATTTCGCCTTCTAATTCTTTAAAATATTTAAAGATATTCGTGTTATCGTGTTCTTGAATTTTTGAAATTAAATTTTGACGCAATGCTAAAATAGAACGTCTTCCTAAATCGATAAGTTTTACTTCTTCAGCAACATCTTCGCCAATTTCGTAATCCGATTCAATTTTTTGAGCATCGCTTAATGAGATTTCTTGATTTGGCTCTTCTACTTCACCGTCTGCAACTACCACACGGTTTCTCCAAATTTCTAAATCTCCTTTATCTGGGTTGATAATAATATCAAAATTATCATCATCACCATATTTTCTTTTTAATGCATTTCTAAAAACGTCTTCTAGAATTGACATTAGTGTAACTCTATCAATTAACTTATCATCTTTAAATTCTGAAAAAGAATCGATTAATGCTAAATTCTCCATATTCTTCTAATTAAATGTTATCATCACTATTGCTTCTGCAATATCTTTATATTCTAATACCTGTTCTTTTTGAACGGTAACTTTTCCTTTTCCAATAGGTTTTGGCTCGCGCGTTTTCCATTGAAGTTCAATTTCTTTATCGTTTACTTTTGTTAATTTTCCTTCAAAAACATCTTGATTTTTGGTTCTAACCTTAAGATTTCGTCCCATATTTTTAAGATATTGACGAGGAATTGAAAGCGGTTCAGAAACACCTGCAGAAGCCACATCCAACGAAAAATCTGTTTCTTCTCTGTCAATATTATGTTCAATAGCTCTACTTACTGCGATACAATCCTTAACTGTCACCCCATTATCACCATCAATAATAACTCGTATTTGGTTTCCTTCAGTGATACTGAAATTTATTAAAAACAAGGTCTTGTTTTCCTCTAAAGCTTGATTTAATAATTTTTTTACTTTTTCCTTCATCAAATTTAGCTATAAAAAGAGGGGACTTTTTGGTCCCCTCAGCTAGTTTTCTTATCAATTTCGGTGCAAATATAGTGTTTTTTAACCTTTTAAAAAAACCTTTACCTTTCAATTTATTTTTGTAATTTAATGGACTTAAAATAAACATTATGAAACGAATATTAGTCCCTACAGATTTTTCAGAACAAGCAGAAAATGCTTTGAAAGTTGCAGCACAAATTGCAAAAAAAATAGGAAGTGAAATTTATGTTTTAAATTCTTTAGAACTCCCGCTCCATTTAGCTTCTTCTAACGAAACCAGCTCTAAACCAGAGTCTTTATTTTTCATAAAACTTTCAAAAAAATATTTTGAAGAATTATTAAAAAAACCATACTTGGAAGGTCTTTTAATTCACGAAGCTATTATGGGTCACGGAGAGGTTTATGATGATGTAAACTATGTAATAAAAGAAAAAGACATTGATTTAGTTATTATGGGGTCTCATGGAAACAATGGTTTTATGGAAATGTTTATTGGTAGTAATACCGAAAAAGTAGTAAGAACCTCTAAAGCTCCTGTTCTGGTCATTAAAAACGATCATATTGAGTTTAAAACAAAAAACTTTGTGTATGCTACCGATTTTTCTGAAGAATGTAAAAAACCTTTTATTGAGGTTCAAAAAATTGCAACAACTATAGAATCTCATTTAAAATTATTATACGTTAACACTCCTGGAAATTTTAAAACTACTTCGGAAATTAACGAGAAAATAGCCGATTTCGTAAAAGATATTACTGTAGAAAACTATTCGGTTACTATTTATAATGACACTTCTGTTGAGCGAGGAATTTTAAACTTTGCAAAAGACACAGATGCTCATTTAATAGGAATGGGAACCCACGGAAGAAAAGGATTATCACACTTTTTTAATGGTAGTGTAAGTGAAGATTTGGTAAATCACGCCAATATGCCTGTGATTACTTTTAAGATCTAGGACGAATCTACAATTGTTTTTAGATTAAAATTTAGTGTTGTCCGATTAAAAAAATTAAAAATCACTCACAGTCAACAATATCAAGCTTTAATAAGATTATACAGATAGTACACCTTGCTATTCGCATTTTCGAATCAGGATGTTATTAATCAAAATA
>CAZIMW010000240.1:3271-3508 GCA_964540425.1 uncultured Flavobacterium sp. | reverse complement strand
TGTTCCGTATCAAAAAGAAGTTGAGTTTACCTTATTAAATAAAGAATGTGTCAATGGTTTTTATATATCTATTTCTGAAATTGTTCAATTTAAAGATTGTAAATTTTATATCCCATCAAAAACCAATTGGTTGTTAGAGGTTGAAATTCAAGTAAAATGGTTGTCTTATCTATTATTTTCAGATAAAATACATAAAATTTCAACTAAGAAAATAGCACCCTTATGTTGGATTAAATT
>CAZIMW010000240.1:0-3261 GCA_964540425.1 uncultured Flavobacterium sp. | reverse complement strand
AGCTTCAAAAATTCTTTGTTGTTTGGTGGACTTAAATAATAGTAACTCGTACCTTTTTTTTCTTTAAACGTGTGTTGTTTAAATTTAGAATTAAATCATCCGCTAATTCTACTGGAACAGCTACAAAAGCACAATCTTGTTTTAATTCAATAGTTCCTAACTCGTGTTTGTTTAACTCACCTTGTTTAAAAAATAAACCTGCAATATCTCCTTTGGAAATTTTATCTTTCCGTCCACCAGAAATAAACAATGTTTGCCAATAAGTTGCTTTATATGGAGCTTTTTTAGAAATATCGATTCCTTTAACATCTAGTATAAATTCTGGTAATAACTGATCTTTCCACTTTAATACATAAGCCGTTCCTTTAGCGTTTACTCTAGCTGTTCTTCCGTTTCTATGAATAAATTCTTCCTTATGAATCGGTAATTCATAATGAATAATATATTTCATTTCTGGAATATCAATACCTCTTGCTGCCAAGTCCGTTGCTACTAATACTTGAGAGGATCCGTTTCTAAATTTGATTAAGGCTCGCTCTCTATCTTTTTGCTCCATTCCGCCAGAAAAGCAGGTGTGACTAATTTTATTTCGTTCTAAAAATTCACTTACCACACTAATACTATCTCTAAAATTACAGAAAATAATTCCAGGTTCATTTCCCACATGTTCCAATAAGCTTAAAAGGGTACTCAACTTGTTTTTATCTGGAGAAATAACTGTTTTTATTGCTAATTTTGAAGGGACTTTTTCACTTAAATAATTGATGGTAGTTGGATTCTTCAAGTTTACAAAATCTGGAACACTAACTCCTTGTGTTGCAGAAGTTAAAATACGTTTATTTAAAGCAGGAAATTGATTGATTATTGACTTCATTTGATCTTCAAATCCTTGCTCTAAAGACTTATCAAATTCATCTAAAATCAGTGTTTTAATACTGTCTTTTGAAAACCTGTCACTATTAAAATGATCCAATATTCTACCGGGAGTTCCCACTAAAATGGCAGGAACATGTTTAATTTCAATTTTATCTTTAGACATCGGTCTTCCTCCATAAACAGCATTTACTTTAAAACCAGCACCCATATTACGGATTACTTGTTCTATTTGTATGGCTAATTCTCTTGTTGGAACTAAAATTAAGGCTTGAACCTCATTGCAATCTCTATCTAACGTTTTTAATAATGGCAATGAAAATGCCAATGTTTTTCCCGTTCCTGTTGGAGATAAAAGAATAGTATTTGTTGTTGTCTCTATAACAGCTATGGCTTCATGCTGCATAGGATTCAACTCGTGAATATTTAATTTTGTTAATATATCCTGTTGATCTTTCATAGAATTCGCCATAATTAGTTCTTTTTACGTTTTTTTGTCACTTCCGTTTTTGAAGCTATATTGGTCTGCACCAAGTAATTTGCCAATATTTTCTCTACCAATTCCTCTTTGGTTAAATGATGAAATATGGTTTTTATCTTGGTTTTAAATTCTTCAGAAACTTCTCTATTTGGTTTGGTTTTAAAAACTTTTCTTGCCCACAATAACGCATTGTTTTCTTCGATACTTTGAGTATCTGCTTTTCTGAATTCAGTAAATGTAATTCCTAATTCATTTTCAAATTCTGGAATATCTTCCACTTCTTCTTGTTGAATAATACTCAATGAAAGTCCCTTCGCTCCTGCTCTAGCCGTTCTTCCACTTCTATGCACATAAGCTTCATAAGTATCTGGTAAATGATAATTGACAACATAAGAAATTTCTTTTACATCAATTCCACGAGCTGCCAAATCGGTTGCCACTAAAATATCAATATGACCTTCTCTAAACTGTCCCATAATCCGATCACGAATTGTTTGAGCCAAGCTTCCGTGGATAGCACCCGATGAGAATTTATTAATGGCTAGTTTTTTTGCTAGTTTATTTACTGCAGCTTTGGTTTTACAGAATATAATTCCGCGTTCGCCTTCTTTAGAGCTTAAAAAATGTAGTAATACTTCTAATTTTTCAATAGGTTCTACCACCACATATTGATGATCAATTCCTTGATGACCAATAGTTGACATATCTGCTTCTATATGCACAATATGTTTTGACATATAATTTTGAACCAATTGCTTTATAGTTCCTGGCATAGTCGCAGTAAACAACAAGGTTCTTCTAGATTTTGGAATATCCTTTATAATAATGTCTAAATCTTTCTTTAAAGCAGTTACCATTTCATCTGCTTCATCTAGTACTAGATACTTTAAGTCTTTTATAGATAAAGCTTCACGTTTAATTAAATCTACCAATCGTCCTGGAGTTGCTACTATTATGTGAGCAGTGGTTTTTAATCGTTCTATTTGTGGTTTGATTGGAATTCCGCCACATAAAGAGGTGATAGTTATTTCTGGACTAGCTGCAGCAAAAGAAACTAAATTATTATAAATCTGTTGTCCTAATTCTCTAGTTGGCGCTAAAATTAATGCCTGAACTTTAGTGTTTTCAATATCAATTAACTGAAGTAATGAGAGTCCGAAAGCAGCAGTTTTTCCAGTTCCTGTTTTTGCTAAAACGACTAAATCTTCCTTTTGACTTAGCACCACAGGAATGGTTTTTTCTTGAATATCTGTTGGAACAGAAATCTGTAATTCGGTTAAAGCTTGTTGTAATTGTTTATTTATACCTAAATCTGAAAAGGATTTTGACATCATTTAATTTTTCTGCAAAGATAGATACAATACTATCTATTCTTTTTATTAATGTTTTAGTAAAAAAGGTCATAAAAAAAGCCCATCCTTGTGGATGGGCTTTTATAAAACTTAAAGTATATTTTTTAGATAACTTTTACGTTAACTGCATTTAATCCTTTGTTACCTTCTTGAAGGTCGAATTCAACTTGGTCACCTTCTCTGATTTCATCAATTAATCCTGAAATGTGTACAAAATGATCTTTGTCTACTCCTTCTTCAGTGATAAAACCAAATCCTTTTGTGTCGTTGAAAAATTTTACTGTTCCTTTACTCATTGTAATGTAATTTAAAAATATTAATTATTTTGCAAATATAGTGCCTTTTTCCAATATACAATACAATAATTAATTTTTTTTATATTACCATGTGCTTTATTGTTACATATTCTTTGTTAGTTACCATATTTACTGGTATTTACGTCTAAATTAAATTTTTATTTTTTAAAGTGTAAATTTATAATATCCTTTATTATTAGTTTACATATCCGTAATTATTCCTAATTGTGGAATATTTCCTATATTTGTTGGGATTTAA
>CAZIMW010000239.1:0-3609 GCA_964540425.1 uncultured Flavobacterium sp. | reverse complement strand
AATTGTTTTTGCTTTAATGCTGCTTTTGTCAGGCTTGACAATTGCCCAAGACGGCACTACTTCACCATATTCATATTTTGGAGCAGGTGAGTTAAAATTTAAAGGAACTGCTGAAAATAGAGCAATGGGAGGTCTTAGTATTTACTCAGATAGCATCCATCTTAACTTACAGAACCCAGCAGGAGTTGCTAAATTAAAATTTGTAAATTTTGCTTTAGGAGCAAGTTATAAATATGTAAATCAGACAACGGAAACCACTTCAGCAAACGCAACATCAACAACTTTAGACTATGTTGCAATTGGCGTGCCAATGGGTAAATTTGGTGCAAGTTTTGGAGTTTTGCCTTATTATACAGTAGGTTATAAGTTAGAATCTGACACAGATGAAGTAAGTTCCAGATATACGGGAACAGGAGGATTGAATAAAGTTTTTCTTGCACTTGCTTATAGTTTTACTCCTGATTTTAGTTTTGGAATAGATGCTAATTATAATTTTGGAAATGTTGAAAGAGAAATATTAATTTCTGAAGACGATATAGAACTAGGAACAAGAGAATTTACTAAATCTGATTTACTAGGATTTAGTTTTACTTTTGGTACTGAATACACAAAAAATATTAATGATTATTTAGAATTTACCGCTTCTGCAACCTATTCTCCTGCTACTAGGTTTACAGTAAGACATGAACGCGAGTTGTCTAGTGTTATAATATCTCCTTCAGGATTTAAGATAGTAGATTCAAGAGAAATTATTCTAGAAAATTCAGACGTTAAATTCCCTTCACAATTTACATTAGGAACAGGTATTGGAAACTCTAAAGAATGGTTTGTTGGAATTCAATATACAAATATAAAAACCAGTAATTTTAGTGATCCCATTTTAAATGTTGATACTGTTGAGTTTATTGATGCAAATAAATTTAGAGCAGGAGGTTTTTTTATTCCTAAATACAATTCCATGACAAGTTACTGGCAAAGAGTAGTTTATAGGGCTGGAGCGCGATATGAAAATAATGGAATTAATGTAAGAGGAGAAGATATAAATGAGTTTGGCATATCTTTTGGAGTTGGGTTACCAGTAGGAAGATTATTTTCTAATATTAATATTGGTTTTGAGCTTGGTTCAAGAGGAACAACTAATAATGGTTTAGTAAAAGAAAACTTCTTTTATACATTCTTAAGTTTATCACTTGATGATAGATGGTTTGAAAAAAGATATATAGATTAATTAATAAATAGAACACGATGAAAATGAAAATAACTTTATTAATAACATTAATTGTTATTGTTTTTGGTAATAAACTAACAGCACAAGTGCCTAATGATTGTTATGAGACTTTGTCATTGTTTGTAGAGCCTGCTAAAGCAAAAAATTACGAAGGTGCTTTACCTAATTATGAGAAAGTAATTACAGAATGTCCGAAATTTAGTTTAGCGACCTACCAGTATGGAACTAAAATGTTTAAGTATTTTGTAAAAAAGGGAGACAAATCTAAAGTTGATGATTTAATAAAATCTTACGAAGATAGAATGGCATATTTCCCTACTAAAACAAAAAAAGGACAAACAATGGCTTCTATTGCACAAGTTAAGTACAATAATGAAATTGGAACTAAAATACAGCAGTTTTTAGAATTCGATAACGCTTATAAAACAGATGCGGAGTCATTTACAAGTCCTAAGAGTCTATATACTTATTTTTCATTAGCTGTTGGTCTATACGAAACTGGTGAAAAGCCAATCGAAGATATTTTTGACCTTTATGAAATTGTTTATCTGAAAATTGCAAATGAAAAAATTAACCTAGCAACTAAATTAACAGAGCTAATTAATAAAAAAGATTCTGGGGTGAAGCTAACTTCAAAAGAAGAAAAACGTTTAAAAGGATACGAAACAAACCTTAGAGCTTACGGAAAAGTTACCGGAAGTCTGGAAGGTAAATTAGGGAATCTTGCAAATTGTGAAAACTTAATACCTTTATATAATAAAGATTTTGAAGCTAGGAAAAATGATATTAAATGGGTGAAAAAAGCAGCTAGTAGAATTTCGGCTAAAGAATGTACAGAAGACCCTCTTTTTATTGAATTAGTAGAACGATTAGATGCACTTGATCCAACTGCTGAGTCTAAATTATATTTAAGTCAGTTAGAAAAAAACAAAGGAAATATTTCTAAGTCTATTTCTTATCTTGAAGAGTCTGCAAGTATGCAAAACGATGCCTTTAAGAAGGCGAGATTATATTATAGAATCGCAGAAATGAAAAGAAAACAAGGAAGTTTAAGTTCTGCAAGATCGTATTACAATAAAGCACTTAAAAACAATCCATCTTTTGGGACATGTTATTTAAGAATTGCTACTATGTATTCTAATAGTTCTAATAAATGTGGAGCAACGGTATTTGAAAAAAGAGCCATCAATTGGCTTGCTGCAAATATGGCAGATAAAGCAGCAAGAGTAGATGCGTCAATTGCTTCAAAAGCTAGAGCATCAGCAAAAAATTACAGATTAAGAGCACCTTCAAAAAGCGATATTTTTTCAGAAGGGATGGCTGGAAAAACAGTAAGTTTTAATTGCTGGGTTGGTGGGAGTGTAAAAGTTCCGAATCTATAAGAAAAAAATAAGAAATATGACCTTATTTAAACATAAGCTAAAAAGCGTAATGGTAATACTATTTGCCGTTACGCTTTTTGCTTGTGAGGGTACTTATAAGAAGGTTCAGAAAATGAACCTGAAAGATGAGCAACCTGTTGCCGTTGGAAAAAACATTAATTTAAAATATACAGATTCTGGAAAAGTAAGCGTTAATTTATTAGCACCAGTTTTAAAAGATTATTCCAATTTTAAATTCCCCTATCAAGAATTTCCAGAAGGAATAATTTTGTATTTTTGGGAGGATGGTAAAAAAAGCACAGTAGTTTCAGATTATGCTGTGAAATATGAAATTACAGGACTGGTAGATTTGCGAGGAAATGTAAAAATAACCACCAGTGATAGTACTGTAGTTAATGCAAATCAATTGTATTGGGATCAAAAAAATAAATGGATTTTCACCAATCAACCTTACCAAATTAAGTTTGCAGACGGATCGTATAACGACGGAGAGCAATTTGATTCCAGTCAAGACTTTACAACATTCCTTTCAAGAAAAAACCAAGGAGTACAATTAATTGATAAAACCGAAACCACCAATGGGAACTAAATTATACCTAATTTTTGAATACCTCTATTTAGTAATGGCAGCCTTATCTGTTTATGTTGTCGCCACTTCTTGGTCAAACAACGATAGAGACAGAGCTTATTTATTTGCATTCTTTGCAGTTGTAGCTGTTTTTATGTTTTTCTTTAAACGAAATTTTAGAAAAAAAATGAATGCTCAAAATCAAAAAGATTAGTTTGTTGAATAAGTAAATCTGCAAAATTGCCATTCAAAAATTAAATACACTATTTTTGTTATACTCTATGGATTTAGCTTTTCGGGAATTTAAACGATTTTTTTTTTTTTTTTATAAAGGCAAAATTTTTAATCATAGCACAGTTATGGTTTAAAATTTTAAAAATGAGAAAGGGAAAAAGAAAGAGTAAAAAACCCGAAAAACTATGTGCATTTAT
>CAZIMW010000238.1:0-3658 GCA_964540425.1 uncultured Flavobacterium sp. | reverse complement strand
TCGAATAAAACTGAAAAGACTTTATCCGTCAATTAATGATTGACTTGACACTAGTCATACCTGTAAAACAAAGAAACTTTTTTATGGGAAAAACGTGTTTTTTAATTGGTCCAAACACATTTTCTAGTGCTAATTTTTTAGCTGATGCTATTAAAACATATAAGTTAAGCACTTTAATTGGTTTAGCAACGGGTGAATATACGAATGATTTTGGGGAGCAATTAAAATTCACACTACCAAATACAAACTCCTACATATTTGTAAGTTCAACTTATGATATTGGAGCCAACGGAAATTCTAGCATATTTGAACCCGTTTATCCAGATTTTATGGTTCAATATGATGCACTTACTTTTGCAATTAATTGGATTAAAAAATAGCAGAAAGGTACAGTTCAAAGTTGTTGTTTTTGAAATTATAACCTAAAAAGTGTAAACGTTGTATCTTAAATAACAGGGTAAATGCTTCAATTCTATGAAGTTTTAAGGTTTCAATTCCGAATTGAATAAATCTTTAAATGCTTCAGTCATAATTCCTTTGTTGAAATATTCAGGCATTAAATCATAACCAATTTCTGCATAGGTTTTACCGTCTGATAAATTCCATAAACAGATAGTTCCAATTAGTTAAGGGTTGCCTTTTTTTAAAGTGTTAAACACTATTCTTAGATCTATAGATTAAAATAATGATTAGTGAATCTGTTGATGTACTAGCGTTACGCAACATTAAAAAATCTTAGCAGTAAGACAAGAATTGGCCAATAAAATCGTTATTTTTGTATAAATAATAAAAGAAATGGATATCCACGCAGAAAAAATAGAATTGACAAAACTTTTATTAAACACTAATAATCCTTCAATTATTCAGTCAATTAAAGACATATTTAATAAAGATAAGTCTTCTGATTTTTGGGATACTCTTTCATCCGACCAACAAAAAGAAATAAGAGAAGGCTCTATTGAATTAGAAAATGGAGAAACTGTAGACTACGATAAATTTATGTTAAAGCATAGGTAATGTGAGTAGGACTATTGTAATTTCAAAATTAGCAGAACGAAAACTTGACATACTATTTGAATATTTAATCACCAAATGGTCGATTAAAGTTAAGAATGAGTTTATTAATAAATTAGACAAGAGCATTTCACATATAAAGGAATATCCTGAGAGTTTCCCTTCTTCTGAAAAGGAAAAAGGATTAAGAAAATGTGTTGTTACTAAACAAACGACTTTGTATTATCGATTTGATGATAATAAAATTAAAATTGTAACGATATTTGATACAAGACAGGATCCTCAAAGATTGAAACATATAAAATAATCCTACAATATTAATACGCAATTCTTTTCTATTGTACTTCTGAACTAAGTATTTCCAACAAATAAATCCTATTATCAGGAAATCCTTCGTCTTTTCTGTTTTCTTGAAAGATGAATTTATTTTTCAACAAAAGTTTTATAGAGCTTTTGTTTTTATACTGTGTAAATGCTTCAATTTTATGAAGTTTTAGGGTTTCAATTCCGAATAAAAAAACTTTTTTAAAAGCTTCGTTCATAATGCCTTTGTGTTGGAATTCTGGCATTAAATCATAACCGATTTCCGCATAGGTTTTATCGCCTGATAAATTCCAGAAACAAATAGTTCCGATTAATTGTGGATTGTCTTTTAAAGTAATTGCCCAATAATAAATGGCTTTTTTAGAGATGTCTTTATTCCGATCTACTATAAATTGTTTCGCCAATTTCAATGAAGTCATTGGTTTTCGCTTTATATATTTATTTACAGTTTCATCTGACCGTAAAAATAAAATTTGTGGTGCATCTTCAATTGCTAATTTTCTAAGTAATAACCGTTCCGTAGTTAATTCTGAGAAATTACTCATACCGTAAACTCTCAATAGGATCCAGTTTTGAAGCTTTCATTGCAGGGTAAAAACCTGCGATTAATGCTACAAAAAAAGTAATGATAGTCGCCCAAAACATAGGCCACCAAGGCAATGAAAATTCCGAATCGAAAAAGGATGAAAAGGCTAATCCAGTAATGACTCCCAAGATAATTCCAAGGATACTTCCCATTTGTCCAATTACAATGGTTTCAATAAAAAACTGGGTGGAAATAGTAGAGTTTTTTGCTCCCATTGCTTTCCGAACGCCAATTTCACGAGTACGCTCGGTCACCGAAACCAACATAATATTCATCAATGCAATCGAAGATCCTAAAATAGTGATGATGCTTATAATCCAAGCCGCAATTTCTAAATATCCTGTAATTGCCGCCACACGATTAATTAGGTCATCGCTGCGTTCCATTCCGAAGTCATTTTTTTCAAGAGGAGTCAATCCACGAATATTTCTAAAAGTAACAATAGCTTCGTCTTGCGCAGCCTCCATAAGTTCCTTGTCCTTCACCATAATACTAATGGTATAATTGATATTGGGCTGCGTAAAAATACTTCGAGCCACTTGTATTGGAATCAAAACCCGTAAATCTTGGTTGTTTCCAAAGGAAGATCCTTTGCTTTCTAAAACACCAACAATCTTGAATTTTACGCCACGAATACTGATGGTTTTATTAATAGGATTGTCGTTTACAAACAAGCTTTTCAGAAAATCGGAGCCAATTATACAGACTTTGTTGTTGTTTTGAACATCGAAAATGGTAAAGTTTCTTCCATTTTCTATTTCAGTTCCAGTATTGTCTAAATAGAATTCATTGATGCCGTAAACTTTTACTTCGGGGTCTGTTTTTTCGCTTTCAAATTTTATTTCAGCAGCCCGAGTTCCTAAAAATGAAAGGGAAGTTTGTGTGCTCGGAAATTCATATAAATCAATAAATTCTCGAATGTTTTGATAGCTAATTATAGGGTTTACTTTTGCTCGTCTTCCGCCGTGACGTTGTATCTCGAAGTCATAACGTTGAATATTAAACGTATTGGAACCCATAGAAGCAAAACTTCCAGAAATGGAGTTTTCCATGGCTTTTACACCACTTAAAATCCCTACCAAAGCCCAAATTCCGATGCCAATAATCACGACCGTTAAAATGGTTCTTAACAGCTGAGTTTTAATAGAATTTAAAGCAATTCCTACATTTACACGGAAAAGAGAAAACATAAATTTTATTTTGTATGATACGTTAGACTTATAATAGTGGATAAAGTTACCATTATTTTAAAATAACTTTATCAATTAACTTATTAATTAGGATATTTGCATTTAAGAAGTTGAAATTGAACTCGAAGTTGAATTACTATTGTCTTTACGAAAATGGCACGACAGATTAATCTCATTAAAATATAGAAATAATTAAAAGATTGCCACGTCGTTCCTCCTCGCAAAGACAAACCTGAAACCACAAACCTGAAACCAAATAAATGGCACAAAAACCATCCATACCAAAAGGAACTAGAGATTTTTCTCCGCAAGAAGTGGCGAAGAGAAACTATATAATGACTATTATTAAAGGCTGTTTTACAACCTATGGTTATATGCCAATTGAAACTCCTTCCTTTGAAAAAAGCGAAACCCTAATGGGAAAGTACGGAGAAGAAGGCGACCGTTTAATTTTTAAAATATTGAATAGTGGTAATTTCCTAGCTAAAGTAGATGATGCAGTTTATACTGATAAAAATAGTTTAAAAATAACATCTAAAATTTC
>CAZIMW010000237.1:0-3723 GCA_964540425.1 uncultured Flavobacterium sp. | reverse complement strand
GGGCAAATAGTTTCTCCAGTAAAACCACACCCTTAGGCAAACGTTTTTCTGAAAACTACCAAGCAGCATTTCATTTTGAAAAAAACAAAAAACGAGGGCATTCAACTATTAAAAGTATTGAAAATTATCAAAATTCTCCATTGGTTTGGAAGCGTGGAAACGAAGTAGATATCATACACGTGACCTTAGACAAAACCCTTTTGCCTGGAGAAACATATACCTTAAAATTAGCGTACACTGTGGTGCTTCCAGACGATAAATTTACACGTTATGGAGTTACCAAAAACGGCGATTTTAAAATTCGATATTGGTATTTATCTCCTGCCGTATTTAACGGCGAATGGCAATATTATAGCAATAAAGATTTAAACGATAGTTACCTAACTCCATCTTCGTTTGATATTCGTTTTCAGGTTCCTAATTACTTTACGATTGTTTCAGATTTAAAAATTGTTTCAGATACTTTTAATAAAGATAAAAGAACCTATCATTTTACAGGTGATAAGCGAATGCTCGTAAAATTACATCTACTCAAAGCTTCCGGTTTTGAAACCGTACTTACAGATAAAGTTGAAGTTACTTCCAATCGCACCCACAAAAAAATAACTCCACAAATTAAAGCCTTGATTATTGATAGGATTGTCCAATTTTTAGATAAAAACCTTGGCAGCTACCCTTTCGATAAAATGGTAATTAGTGAAATAGACTACAAACTAAACCCCGTTTATGGGCTAAATTTATTGCCCGAATTTATAAGTCCTTTCCCTAATGGTTTTGAGTATGATATCGAAATGTTAAAAATTATTAGTCGTACCTATCTTGAAAATACTTTGGCTGTAAATCCTCGTGAAGATTACTGGATTATCGGTGCTCTTCAGGTGTATTTAATGATGGAATATACTGATATTTACTACCAAGATATGAAAATTATTGGAAATTTGAGTAACCTCTGGCTTGCTAAATTATTTCACGCTTCTAAATTGGAATTTAACGATCAATATTCATTTTTATATATGAATATGGCACGTAATAATTTACATCAAAAAATAACGACTCCAAAAGATTCGCTTTTAAAATTCAATAAAAATATTGCTGGCGATTATTACGGCGGAATGGGTTTGGAATACCTTTCAGATTACATAGGAAAAGAAGCGGTATTATTAAGTATCAAACAGTTTTTTTCTGAAAATAAATTGAAAGATGTAAACCCCGATGATTTTCAAAAATACCTAGAAAGAAATACGGATGAGCCTATCGATTGGTTTTTTAAAGATTATGTTGATAATAGAAATACTATAGAATTCAGAATTAAAAAACTCACAAAACTAAAAGATTCTGTTGATGTTGAAATTGTAAACAAACGAAATACAAAATTACCGGTTGCGGTTTACGGAATTAACAAAAAAGATATCGTTTTTAAACAATGGATATCGCCAATAGATTTCTCAGTAACAGTTCGTTTGCCTTCAGAAAATGTTAGGAAGATTGCCTTAAATTACGAAGGTATTATCCCTGAATACAACCAACGAAATAACTTTAAAAAAATAAAAGGAATTCTCAATAAACCCATTCAAGTTAAGGTTTTTAAAGATGTTGAAAACCCTCATTACAATCAAATTTTTGTAATGCCTGAGTATAGTTTTAATATCTATGATGGTTTAGCATTAGGTCCGAAACTGTACAATAAGACAATCAATCGAAAAGAATTTCAATATAAATTAGAACCTTTGTACGCATTTAGGTCTAAAACCGTGGTTGGTAGTGCATCGTTAAAATATATGAAAATGCCTGAGTTTGGAAATATTTATTTTTATAGATTTGGCATTTCAGGAAGCTATTTTTCCTATGATGAAGGCTTGTTTTACAAACGTCTAAGCCCTTATGCAACAATTGGATTTAGAAACAGTAAAGACCTTCGAAGCAATAAAAGGCATTTTATTAACTTAAGAAATGTTACAGTAGATAGGGACATCTCCCCAAACAGACCCTTAGACACACCTAATTACAGCGTGTTTAATGTGAAATATGTGTTTTCAAACCCTAATTTAATCAATCATTATCGAGCTGTGGTCGATTATCAATTATCTTCTCAATTTAGTAAAATATCAACTACATTAAAATACCGAAAATTATTTAATAATAATCGTCAAATTGATATTCGCATTTTTGCAGGTGTATTTTTGAAAAACAATACCAATCCAAACGATGACTTTTTTAGCTTTGCATTAGACCGTCCAACCGATTACCTTTTCGATTATAACTACTACGGAAGAAGCGACGAAACCGGGTTTTTTAGCCAACAGTTAATTTTAGCTGAAGGAGGTTTTAAATCCAAACTAAGTCCAGCGTTTTCAAACACTTGGATGACAACAATGAATGTAAGTACCAATATTTGGCGCTGGATACAAGTGTATGGTGATATTGGTTTTGTAAACAACAAAAACCTTGGTACTGAAACACTTTATGATAGTGGATTAAGACTAAGTTTGGTGGAAGATTACTTTGAAGTTTTCTTCCCGGTTTACTCAAATTTAGGCTGGGAAATGGGACAAGTCAATTACGAAGAAAAAATACGTTTTATAATAACAATCGATATCAGTACACTTTTTGGATTATTTTCCAGAAATTGGTATTAATAAAAAACAACAATAATCATGGATATAATCAACAATTGGCGAATAGTAATATTACTTTGTTTAACTTTAGGGTTGGCTCCTTTTTTTCCAGAACCACATATCTTCGGAAAAGTAAAATGGATTCTCGGTGGTGCAGAAGGAATGGGTCTAATGGACTGGTTTGACGTAGTGTTACACAGTTTTCCATATGTTTTGTTAGTTAGACTTATTATTTTAAAAGGATTTTCTACTGAAAAAAAAGATGTGAAATAGCATCTGTTTTTTCAGTAAAAAATTTGAATTTTGATTTTTTTTAATTCATTATTAAGTTAATTTGTTTAGCTATTTATTAGCTATCCAGCTATTTTATTGAATTATACCTAACCTTTTTAAGATAATTATAACTTATATTAAAAACCTTTCTTAATTTACTAAAAATAGGAATTGCATAAAATTTCAATTTTCACTACTTTTGCATGACCTAACACCTCCCTTTTATTATGCAAACAAATTCTGAAACTAATAGTAAATTATCTTTTGAAGATTTTAAAACCGAAATCTTAAGCGACTATAAAATTGCAGTTACTAGCCGAGAATGTAGTCTTTTAGGAAGACGCGAAGTACTTACTGGTAAAGCAAAATTTGGTATTTTTGGTGACGGAAAAGAGGTGCCACAATTAGCTTGGGCAAAATCCTTTAAAAACGGAGATTGGCGTAGCGGTTATTACCGCGATCAAACATTTATGATGGCTATTGGTAAGTTAAGCATTCAGGAATTTTTTGCTGGATTATACGGTCATACAGACATCAATGCAGACCCTATGAGTGCAGGTCGCCAAATGGGAGGACATTTTGCAACACATAGTTTAGAAAACGACGGAAGTTGGAAAAACCTAACCATTCAAAAAAACAGTAGTGCCGATATTTCTCCTACTGCTGGACAAATGCCAAGACTGTTAGGATTGGCACAAGCATCAAAAATATACAGAACCGTTAACGGAATCACTAACAAAACCAATTTCTCAATCAACGGAAACGAAGTTGCTTGGGGAACCATCGGAAACGCAAGTACTAGCGAAGGACTTTTTTGGGAAACCATCAACGCAGC
>CAZIMW010000236.1:0-3765 GCA_964540425.1 uncultured Flavobacterium sp. | reverse complement strand
TACGATTTTGAAAGCCAAGTAGATGTTAATATTCTGGGGCATATTTTTGAAAATTCGCTAAACGAAATTGAAAGTGTAAATGCCGAAATTGAAGGGACAGATTTTGACAAGCAAAAAACCAAACGTAAAAAAGACGGTGTTTTTTACACCCCAAAATACATTACCAAATACATTGTTGACAATACCATTGGTAAACTCTGTACCGAAAAGAAAGACGAGTTAAAAATATTAGAAGAAGACTTTAATCCGAAACGCCAAAAAGACACCAAAAAGAAATTATTAGCCAGCTTAGAAACGTACCGAGAATGGTTGTTACAATTAACCATTTGTGACCCTGCTTGTGGCTCTGGGGCTTTTTTAAACCAAGCCCTCGACTATTTGATAAAAGAACACCAAGATATTGACGAATTGCAAACCAATTTGTTGGGTGGTGGTTTGGTGTTTCCGAACATAGAAAATACGGTATTAGAAAACAACATTTTTGGCGTTGACTTAAACGAAGAAAGTGTAGAAATTGCTAAACTCTCGCTTTGGCTACGTACTGCACAACCCCGCAGAAAATTAAACACGCTAAACAACAACATTAAATGCGGTAACTCGCTTATTGAAAGCAAAGCAGTTGCTGGCGATAAAGCGTTTAAATGGGAAGAGGAATTTCCACACATATTTAAAGAGAAAGAGAAGAAAGCTTGGCACATAACTACAGCTACGCATAATTCGAGGTATTCTCAACGAATGTTCGATTATAAAGTGAAAACGGGTAATGCAGAATGGATAGACGAAGAAGATGAGATAATAATAACGAAAACGATTGCCGAAATAGTAAAAAAAGATAAGCTAAATGTAATAGAGTATAATATCTGTGGCGATCATATGCACATCTTGTTAGTCTGTGAAGAAGAGGAGATTCCGAAAATAGTAGGAAAGATAAAGGCGATGACTTCGAGGGCTAGAAATATAGGGAAAGGCTATACGGTAGCAAAGAGCGAAAGCGATACAACAACGGGGCATGCCCCATTGTCCCATACGGACGAGAAAAAAGAACGAGGCGAAACGCAAACGAAACTATGGACGCAGAAATTCGGAAACTCCGAGATAAAAGATGAAGAATACCTAGCTAACGCAATAGTGTATATTAAAAATAACCGAGTAAAACACGAGTTGCCTAAAAGTAACGCAATAGAAAAACTAAAAAAAGAATTTCTATGTACCAAAGAACACGCCTTTAGAATAGAATATAATGGTGGGTTTGATGTGGTGATTGGAAATCCGCCTTATGGAGCAAAACTAGATCAACTGACAAAAAATCATTTGACAAACTATTACGAATGTTTCAAGAGTAATTTTGATATTTATAGCGCTTTCATTCAATTAGCTTTTATTGTTTGTAAGAAGGGTGGGTATTGGGGATATATCAACCCCGTTTCTTGGCAAAGCGGGGAGCAATATCTAGGGGTTCGAAAATATCTTGTAGAAAATGGTAAATTAGAAATAGGTATCAAGCTTCCTTATGATGTCTTTTCTGATGCTTATGTAGATACTGGAATTTACATTGTGAAAAAGTCATATTTAGAAAGCTATGATTCATTAGTTTACGAATTTCCTGTCAATTTTAAACAATTAGATGATTTATCAACCGATGCTTATTTACAGAAATTAGAGAATGGTAACTGGGTAAATTTAGATTCTTTAAAAATTGTTTTGAATCCATCCTTTTATACAATTGCTCCAAAATCTCATAAAAACACAGTGTTAATGAGTGAAGTAAGCGAATCCATTCGTGGAATACTGGCTAATAAAGAAGATATTAGAGAAACTATTTCTGAAAACCTAAAAACATATTTTATTGGTGGTTTGTATCGATATAAATATAGCCGTGATTTTTGTGGATTAAATTATGGCGAGCATCTTAAGGAAAAGCCAAAAGATTATTCTTTTTTTCAAGGTGAAAGAATATTAATCAGGCGGTTGATTAATAGGAGGTTCAGATTGATGGCAGCTTATACAGATAAGGAATTTGTTAATAAAAAGGATTTATACAACCTGAGGTCTATCGACTCAAATTACAGCTTAAAATATTTATTAGCGATTATTAATAGTCAATTAGTTTCTTATTTAAAAACGAAGGGATCAACAACGGCAACTAAAGATGATTTTGGGCAACTAACATTATCAGATATACGGCAAATTCCTATTAAAACGGCAGGAGATAATCTGCAAAAGAGATTCGAACAGAAAGTTGATTTAATAGCGAACAACAATATCGATATGGCTGAATTGTTAGGTAAGTTTACTACCTATCTTCAATCTCAATTTTTAATAGAAAAGCTTTCTAAAAAACTCCAAAAATGGCACGAGTTAGAGTTTTTAGAATTTATAACAGAACTGAACAAAGCCATTAAAAAGCACAACAAAGAAGTAGCAACAGCTACATCAATGGAGCATGCTCCATTGGCATTATTAAGCAAACTAGATGAAATGGATTGGATGGATGTTTTTGAAACTAAAAAAACAGAAGCCCAAACGCTAAAAGCCGAAATTGATAAAACAGATGCTGAAATTGATAAAATGGTTTATGCCTTGTATGGGTTGAATGAGGATGAAATCGCCATAGTAGAAGGTTCAAATAATTAGAGAATGGTTAATGAGGCGATTCGCAAACACAACAAAACAATAAAAATGAGTGAGTAAATTAAAAATTTTATGAAAACTAAATTCCTTATTTATTCTATCATAATTTTCTCTTGCTATTCAGGTAAAAACGAAAACACAAATATCTCATACCCTGAATTTTATCGCGGATATAATGAGGTAAAGCAAATGATTGAAGATGATCAACTTGATAAAGCCTTAATTAGGTTTGATTGGCTATGCGAAGGCATTCCTCATATACCAGCCAGTAATTTATTCATTATAGCAAGAGCTTGCTCAGAAAAAGGCGAATGCAAGTTAGCTGCAAAATATTTGCAACTATCCTTAATTAGTGGCAAAGAATACGGAAATGCTGTTGGCCGCTACAATACTATAAAAGCTTGTAATAAAGAAGTTGCGATGGTATTAAAGAAGGAACTAGATATTCACAAAGAGAACTTCAACTATCAATACAAAGAAATAATTGACTCTATGTTTCAAGCTGACCAGGAAGTTAGGAGTCCATATGACTATGCTAAAATGCGAATTGTAGATTCCATGAATATGACAGGTTTGCTGTCTCTTATGAATTCTTATGGATACCCTAGTGCTAAAATAATAGGTGATAAAAGTGCTTCTTATGCATTCATAATGTTATTGCACATGGATCAGGACGAAAACAATAAAGTCTTCAAACCCATACTTGAAAAAGCATACAACGAAGGATATTTACGGCCAAATGGATTGGCAATGATTGAGGATCGCAGAAGAAATTGGGGAAAAGAGAAGTTGGAACAATATTATTATACGTTGCCATCTGACAATTATGACCAATTTAGCTTAGAAGAGAAGGATGAAATAAATCGAAGACGTGACAGTATTGGACTTGCGCCTAAATAATTAGACCAAACACTAAGAAAAATCTGTAACCCTGCAGTTTTACTAGTTGATAAATTCTAAGATGCTTCCCGAATATCCTTTATATTTAACTGCAAACTCACTTTTCCATTCCATTCGTTTTCTTCAACAGAATAGACGATATCAAAGGTTTTTTGATCTTTTATCAAACTAAGTTTTTCTCCTAAATTGAATCCAATAGCAGGATAATAATATTCCGGTTTAGCAGGGTCTACA
>CAZIMW010000235.1:0-3820 GCA_964540425.1 uncultured Flavobacterium sp. | reverse complement strand
TGTATAATAATTTATTGCTAAAGTAAAGTGTAAAAAGCAGCTTGTCAACCACATATTAATGTGGTTTTTGTGCAAATTAGAATTTTGTATATTTGAAATATTAGCCTTCAACAACAAATAAACCAACAATTTGAACCAGAACGTCCGTAACATTTTACTGTTTTGTACCTTATTTTTCTTTCTGAAGAAAACGACAGTTCAAGCTCAAAACATTCCTCAAATTGAGGTTTTAACTACCGAGCAAGGACTTACCTTTAGAGATGTACGTGCCGTTGCTCAAGACACGATGGGTTATATGTGGTTTGGTACACAACAAGGACTCAACCGTTATGATGGTTATAATTTTAAGGTATTTAATAGTAATAAAAAGAATCCTAATTTTATTACTGATGATAAGATTACGGCTAATATAAAAATTGTTAATAGTACCAATGATCTTTGGTATGTAGCCAATGAAAAAATATTTCGGTTACACCTTCAGTCAGATGAATTAACCCACTTTACAGATGTCAACGGACTTAAAGGTGACGTCTTAATGTTGTATAAAGATGAATTGGAACAAATATGGATTGTCACCGATGATTATTGGAATGCTCCCGAAGGAAAAGCAAAGCAATACCTTCAGAAATATAATGGTAAAAATAGCTTTACCGTTTTTGCTGAAACCAAAAGAGGAACAAGAGAATTCACACACATTACCACCGATAAGAACCATAATGTATATTGGGGAACTATTTTAAGAGGCGTATTAAAATATTCTAAAGACGGAAAATTACTTAATGAACAGAAATTAGGTAACTTTAATTGGTATGGTCAAGATATGTATTTTGGGCAATCTTTTTTTGATAATGACAACCATCATTATTATTTTAAAAAAAGAGACAAAGGAGTTATAAAATTTAATGATGCTACACAAAGCTTTGAGGAATATTATAATTTTCAAGAAACTATTTATCACGCTTTAGAAGATCATCAAGGTAGTTTGTGGTTTGCGGGTCTAGAAAGTTTATACCGAATAGATACAGAAGGTCACCTTCAAAATTTCACAAAGGAATTAAAAAAACAATTTGATTATTCAAAAATTAATGGGCTTTTTCAAGATTCTAATAATTTGCTTTGGGTAGCAACCGATAATGGTTTGTTTAAAATTAGAATTAAAAAACAATTGTTTGGTCAGTTGTTTAAATCAAATACAGAAGGTTGGGGAAACACCTTTAGAGGGATTTTTGAAACTAAAGACGGTACTATTATCGCTATGTGTGAAAACCAGTATAAGTTAGTCGGTTTTGATTCGCTTGGTAATAGTTTCGATTTACCTTTACAACATTCTATTAAAAATACGTCTGCTCCTATAGCAGCTTCTCGTTTTTTTGCTTTTAACAAGGATAAGTCAGCAGTGTATACAGTAAACGATAATTTAATAAAGATTAGTTTAGATGACGGCTTAATTACTATTTTCCCTGAATTTAAATCAAGACTAAATATTACGAGTGGAAATCCTATTTTGGGTTTAAAAGATGGGAACATATTGTTTGGCTATTCCTTATCTAAACTTACCATTTTTGATCCTGAAACAGGAAAAGATCAGTTGGTGTTTCCGAATTTAAAAACAGAAGATAATATTTCAGAATTACGTTATTTTTTAGAAAGTAAAGACGAGAATATCGTTTGGATTGGTACTCAAAATGATGGTCTTTTAAAAGTGAATTTAAAGGGAAACATAGAAGCAGCATATCATGTAAAATCCAACCCAAGTCTTTCAAAAAACGCGGTTTTGGTTTTATATGAAGAGGAACAAAAATTATGGATTGGTACTTTTGGTGGCGGATTGGATTGCCTAAATTTCAATGAAAATAAAATAACAAACTTTACTAAAGAACAAGGACTTTCAGATAATAATATCGTTGGAATTTTACCCTATCAAGACGATTTTTTATGGTTAAGTACTTATAACGGATTGTCACTATTCAATACCAAAACAAAAGATTTTCAAAACTTTTTTGAAGAAGACGGACTTACACATAATGAGTTTAATTTCTCCTCATTTTTTATAGACAGCAGGGGGAATTATTATTTTGGAGGAATGAATGGGATTACCGTTTTCGACCCAAAACCCATACTTCAAAAAACAGAAATTCCTTCACTTCGGTTTACCAATTACACCCGATTTAGCAGTAGAACAAACGAAATTTATAGTTACGACTGGTCCCAACAATTATTTTCAGAAATAGAGATGACACCTTACGATCAGTATTTTACGGTTAATTGGACGATGCCTAATTATTTTCAGAATTCAAAAAACCAGTATTATACCAAATTAGAGGGTTTTGAAGACCGTTGGTTTTTTCAAGGAAATTCGGCTTCCATTCGTTATAATAAACTTCCGGCAGGAGATTATACACTTCGGGTTCGAGGGGCAGATTCCAACGGAAATTTTAGCGACACCGAATTGGAATTGCCTATTACCGTAAAACAAATATTTTATAAAACGTGGTGGTTTATTAGTTTGTTGGTATTAGCAATTTTCGCTATAATGTCTTCAGTGTTTCACTACAGATTACAGCAATTAAAAGCGATGGATAATTTAAGAACCAAAATTTCAAGCGATCTGCATGACGATGTAGGTTCGCTATTATCTGGCTTGGCAATGCAAACCGAAATGTTAGAAATTAACGCAAAAGAAGAAGATAAAACAAGGCTTAAACGAATAAGTTTACTTAGTCGAGAAGCGATTTCGAAAATGCGAGATTTGGTGTGGAGTATCGATAATAGGAGGGAACGTATAGAAGATCTCATCGAGCGAATGGAAGAATTAGCAGACGAAATGTTACTGCCTAAAGAAATTACTTTTCAGATAAATAAAGGAAATTTAAACAGCAATAAAAAATTGTCGATTACGGTAAAACAAGAATTGTTTTTTATCTATAAAGAAGCGATTACCAACATATTGCGTCATTCGAATGCCGATAAGGTCATTGTAAGTTTTAAAAACAACAGCGGATTGGGCTATTTAAAAATTAAAGATAACGGAACCGAAAGCAGCAAAGACTCTAAAACAGGAATGGGATTAGAGAATATGAAAATGCGTGCCGAAAAAATAAATGCCGAAATAAATATTTATAATGTAAATGGTTTTACCATTCTTATAAAACTTCCTTTTGCATTCTGAAAAACCACATCAATATGTGGTTGACATCAATAATAAACAATTGTAATTTTAGCGTTATTAATTATTTGTAGCATACTTGCGTTTATCCGAATTTGTGTGCTATTTAAAAAACCAAAATCAATATATAATGAAAAAATCAATCCTTTTAAGTCTGATTGTTATAAGTTTATTTTCTTGTCAAGAGAAAGAAACTAAAACCAAATCAACCGTACAAAGTACTTCTCAAGTCGCAAAAAAAGAAGTTTTAAAATTTACTGACATTATCGGAGATACACTTCGATATGATGTTGGAGAACCTGTTTTTGATATTGTAATTTCATCCGATTCAACTCTATATTGGAAAAGTTTAAATCCCAAATATGGTACGGAAGCCCACGAAAAAATTGTCGTAATTCCAATAAGCGAAAATGAAAATATGGTTTCATACGTAGAAAATGAAGGCGGAGGACCAGGGTAAGCTGGTATAATGATTTTGAAAGAGGGATTACTACTGTAACCGTTTTTGTAGGTAAAGAAATGATGACGTTTTCGGGTACAGTAAAGAGGAAAAATGAAAAAGAAGAAGGAAAAGACAGCACACAATAACGTATAAAATTAATTGCTTGGTACGAGCCTACTTACGAAAATTCTCGCGGATTTTCTATTCGGTTT
>CAZIMW010000234.1:0-3820 GCA_964540425.1 uncultured Flavobacterium sp. | reverse complement strand
TAAATCAATTAAAAAAAATGAAAAATTCACTTTTTAAAATAGTTGAAAATTAAATATTATAGTCGCTATTTTACTTCATTTCTACTATTACTATTGATTTGTTTTACTACATATGGTCAAGTAGGTATTAATACGAACGATCCTAATGCAATTTTAGATATAAGATCTTCAAACCAAGCGAACCCTTCTAATAAAGATGGAGTTTTAATGCCTAAAATAGATAACTTCCCTTTCATTAGCCCAACTGTGGATCAAAATGGAATGTTAGTTTTTGTAACAGGTAGTGGTACACCAAATAAAGGGTTTTATTATTGGGATAATGCCTTAACAAATTGGATGTTATTGACAGGTTCAAGTGGTGGAGGAAGTGGAAACACTTTAGACCAAGCTTATGATCAAGGAGGTGTAGGGTTAGGAAGAACCATAGATGCATCAAATGGCGCTGTGAGAATAAATGGCGAAGATGGTTTTTTAGTGACAGGTGATGTGTATTTTGGAAACCCTATTAGCGCAGAAATTACAGGTGCTGGAACTCGTATGTTCTTTAATCCAAGAATGTCAGCATTTAGAGCAGGTACAATATGGGATTTCGCTCCATTAGTTGGAGATGAATGGGATGATGCTAATATTGGGGTATATTCCACTGCTTTTGGCGTGAATACCAAAGCATCTAATTCAGCTTCAACAGCATTTGGTTCTTTTACCAGAGCTTCAGGAAATTCAGCTACAGCATTAGGATCAGGAACTATAGCTTCTGGTTACATATCAACAGCCTTTGGAACAGGATCTATAGCCTCAGGTAGTCACTCAATGGCATTTGGTTATCAGGTAACCTCCTCTTCAAATGGTTCCATAGCTTTTGGGAATTTTACTACAGCTTCTGGAATTTATTCTACGGCTTTTGGACATCAATCATCGGCTACTGCTCTTCATTCTACATCATTTGGTTCTTCCACTACAGCTTCAGGAAATACTTCCACTGCATTTGGTACTTCATCAACAGCTTCAGGAAATGTATCTACGGCTTTTGGTGCTTCATCTACAGCTTCAGGAAATGTATCTACGGCTTTTGGGCTTAATACTACAGCTTCAGGTTTTGCATCAACTGCTTTTGGAGTTGGAACTACTGCACCTTCATCCTATGAAACAACTCTTGGGATGTATAACACTACATACACACCTGTAGTTTCGGGAAATGGTTATAGTTTGCAAGACAGAATTTTTGTTGTAGGTAATGGAACTAGTGACCTAACGAGAAGCAATGCTCTTACTATTTACAAAAGTGGCTTACTAAATATAAATGACGAATATGATATGCCACTTACAGATGGTACAGTCAACCAAGTAATGACAACAAATGGTACTGGAGCAGTAAGTTTTCAAGATATTAATGTTAGTAATACAGTTTATTCTTTAAATCAATCTTATAGTCTTGGAGGTACAGGAGCTGGAAGAATAATAAACGCCATTTATGGTCCTGTTGAAATTCAAAATAATGGAGGATTAATTGTTAGCAGTTTTAACCAACCGAATATGCTATTTGTTGATGGAAATAATGATGCTGTAGGAATAAATACTGCAGTTCCTACAGCAGATTTATCTGTAAATGGTACAGTAAATAAACCTGGTGGAGGAACTTGGGCTGTTTTTTCAGATGCACGACTAAAGAAAAACATAAGCGACTATAAAGAAGGTCTTGAACTAATCAAAAAAATTAGACCAGTTAATTTCTCATATAACACTAAAATGAAAGAGATTTTGGGTGAAAATAAATCTATTGATGATCGTGTTTATCAAGGTGTTATTGCACAAGAATTACAAATAATAGCACCCGATATGGTTCGAGAAATTATTATTAATAAGCTGAATAAAATACACAATAGCGATTCCTCCTTATTACCATTAGATTCAGAAATATTTTTAGAGGTTGATCCTAATAAGTTTACGTATGCTTTGATTAATGCTGTACAAGAACAACAGGAAATGATTATTAGACAACAAGATGAAATTAATGAACAAGATCAAATCATTGAAACACAAAATACCAAAATTGTACATATAGAAAAACAGCTTAAAAAACTACATATAGAAATGAAAAACATTAAAGAACTCCTAAAAAAGTTTGAAGTGTTTTAAATTGTCACAATGGTAGAACTGGAAGCTATACTTCTTCTATTGCAATAGATATGGAACTTAAAATGGCGGAATTAAACTATCTAATGTATCAGCTTTTAGCCCAAAAATGTGTGATATTGACAGCCTTTGTTTTGAATTAATGGAAACACTTGAAAAATAAAACGAATTCTCGAAATGATTAAATTTAATTAAATATAACTAAATACAACTAAAAATGAATAATTTTAATTGGACACAATTCACAAAACAAATATTTATAAATGCTGAAATAAAATCAGTGTATAACTCTTGGACGAAAAGCGAACTGCTTGAAAAATGGTTCTTATCCAAGGCTATATTTTACGCAAAGAGCGGTAAAGTCATTCTTCCATCCGAAAACGCAGTTTCTGATTGTATTTATAAATGGAATTGGTTTGCACAAAATCATTTTGAAGAAGGAAATGTAATTAATGCAAATGGAATCGATCGTATAGAATTTACTTTTGCAGGCAATTGTAAGGTTTTAGTAGAATTATCAAAAGTAAAAAATCAAACCCTGGTGGAACTTACGAAAATAGATATTCCAATAGACGATAATTCAAAATAAAATATTAGACTTGGTTGTGCTTTTGGTTGGACATTTTACTTATTAAATTTAAAGTCTGTACTTGAAGGAGGTCTTGATTTAAGAAATAAGGATACTGAGCTTATTGGAGCAATAAATAATTAAAATTATGAATAATAGGAGATTCTTTTATATAATTCGTAAAAAATCATTAAAATGAAATACATAATAATCCTAGTTTTAATAGTAACTTCTTGTGATTTTAAATCGAAAGAAAAGGTGAGTGTAATAGAAAAAAACTATACGCCCGCAAAAAAAAACGAATTCAACTTACTAGACACCGTTCTTAAAAACCTTAATCTTAAAAAGGAAAAGTGTAAAATGGATTGGGTAAGATTGAAAGAAAACCCAAACAATCCTGAAGAGACAATTGTAGTAATTCCAGAAATTGTAGAGGAAGGAGAAGAGTATTTTGAACTTAATAGTTATATATTAATTATAAATTCTAAAACAGGAGAAATTCTAAATCAATACTTTGAAAGTAGCAAAACCAATGAATGGGTTTCTGATGCAATAGAATTGAGAGAAATCACAATAGATACTGCGCCATACAACGTGACAGATGATAAAAGAGCATTTGGAGTAAGAGTAAGATATGTTGGCAGTTCTCAAGCTAATCCTTATGAAAATGAAACAATTTCTTTATTTGTAAAATCAGGGAACGAACTGAACAATGTTTTAAAAAACTTTGCCACACTAGATTATCACGGTGAATGGGAAACGGATTGTGTTGGTAAATTTACTAATTCTAAAAGCATACTAATTATTTCTAAAGAAAAAACAAATGACTACTTTGATATCTTAGTAAAAAGAAAAATCACTGAATCGATAGCCTATGTGGATACAAATGGAGATTGTGATTCTAAAGAAAATAGTATAACGGAGCAAACAATATTAAAATATAATCGTAATTTATATAAATACGACCTTCATTAATAGATACTTATAAATCCGCACGAAAAAATAAATATTTGAACATGAAATATTTCATTATAACGCTTTTTTTAATGGTTTTCAGTAGTTGTGATGTATCAACACTTTCTGCTGATGACACTAAAAACATTAACAAATTAAAAGTGA
>CAZIMW010000233.1:0-3835 GCA_964540425.1 uncultured Flavobacterium sp. | reverse complement strand
ATAAAATATATTCCTATTCTTTTGAGTATTCCGAAGTTAAAAGCAATGTAATCATTGTACTTGGTACTGGCATTAAAGACGGAGAACCTTCCGATGTTTTTAAAGAACGTATCAACCACGGAATTTATTTGTACAACAAAGGTATTGCTGATAAAATTTTATTTACAGGCGGAATGGGAAAAGGGCAAAACCAAACCGAAAGCTCCGTAGCTAAAGAGTATACTATTTCTAAAGGTATTCCAGATTCAATAATTATTATTGAAGAAAAATCCAAATCTACCTATGGAAATTTTAAGGAAGCTAAACTTATTATGGACTCCTTGAAATTGAAGACAGCTTTGATAGTTTCAGATCCTTTTCATATGAAAAGAGCGATGGCATTTGCCGATTATTACAAAATAGATTGTCAACCTTCACCTACAAAAACAACTGAATTTCAATCTTTTATTCCAAAGACAATGTCCTTACTATATGAATCTGTTTTTTATACTTTAACACTCATTAGATGACTTAAAGTCATCTAATGAGTAAAGCAATAATTTAAACCACCTTTAAAATAAAGTAACTCTTTTTTCCTCTTTGCAATAACACAAATTGGTTGTTGATTAAATCGGAAGTTGAAACCAAATATCCTTCCTTCACTTTTTCTTTATTTACCGAAATAGAATTTTCTTTTAAAGCACGTCTTACTTCTCCATTCGATTTTAAAAATCCTGTTTTTTCTGCCATAGCTCCAATGATGTCCAATCCGTTTTCTATTTCAGATATAGCAACTTCAGCTTGTGGAACTCCTTCAAAAACTGCTAAAAATGTGTCAGAATCTAAGCTTTTTAAATCTTCGGAAGTAGATTTCCCAAACAACATATTGGATGCTTTTATGGCTTTTTCTAAGGCATTTTTATCGTGAACGGTTACCGTAACTTCTTCTGCCAAACGTTTTTGTAATAAGCGTTGGTGTGGTGCTTGTTTATGTTCTAAAACAAGTGTATCAATCGTTTCCTTATCTAAAAAAGTAAATATCTTAATGTATTTTTCAGCATCTTCATCGCTGGTATTCATCCAGTATTGGTAAAATTTGTAAGGGGAAGTTCTTTCGGCACTTAGCCAAATATTTCCGCCTTCACTTTTACCAAATTTACTTCCGTCACTTTTTGTGATTAACGGACAAGTAAGTGCATAGCCTTTTCCTTTTCCAATACGACGAACTAGCTCGGTACCTGTGGTGATGTTTCCCCATTGGTCGCTTCCGCCCATTTGTAAGGTGCAGTTTTGTTTTCTGTACAAATGAAGAAAATCGTAGCCTTGTACCATTTGGTAGGTAAATTCTGTAAAAGACATTCCTTCGCCATCGCCTGTTAATCTTGATTTTACCGAATCTTTCGCCATCATATAATTAACAGTAATGTGTTTTCCTACATCACGAATAAAATCTAGAAAACTAAATTCTTTCATCCAATCGTAATTATTTACCATTACTGCTTCGTTTTCAGAATTAGAAGAAAAATCTAAAAATTGAGATAGTTGTTCTCTAACGCATTCTTGATTATGACGCAAGGTTTTTTCGTCTAACAAATTACGTTCGTTAGATTTCCCTGAAGGATCACCAATCATTCCTGTTGCACCACCAATTAATGCAATAGGCTGATGACCACAGCGTTGAAAATGAGCCAATAACATAATAGGAACTAAATTGCCAATATGAAGCGAATCTGCCGTAGGATCAAAACCCACATAGGCAGCACGCATTTGCTCCATAAGATGCTGCTCGGTGTCGGGCATTACATCGTGAATCATTTCTCGCCATTGTAACTCTTCAATAAAATTATTTAGTACCATTTTATTAATTTTTTTACCCTTCGCTAAAGCTTCGGGTAATTTTGAAGCAAAGATATATTTCTATCATTTAAAATGAAATGATTATGGCTTTAATAATTTTTAGTAGCGTGAATAAAAACAACAAAGGACTAAAGTATAAGTTTTAGCCCTTCACGTTTTTTAAAACCAGTTCTTTGTTTTACTCTTTCATAATTTTCTTTGTTAAAACACCTTTATTTGTTTCTATCTGTACAAATAATAACCCAGCAGATAAACTAGATACCTCTATAAGGTTTGAAGGATTATTTTGTGCAAACACCAATCTACCAAATACATCAAAAACCTTAATAGAGTTAATAGAAAAATCTGTTTCAATATATATTAATCCATTGGTAGGGTTAGGGCTAATAATAACTTGCGATTGTAAATTATCTACTATACCTAAGATACAATCTTCAGAATAAACATAATCTGCTTGTATATACCAACCTGAATAAGGTGGCTCATCATTTGTTGCAGCATCTGCATCATCTACCATTACACAAATTAAGGGTAGCTCACAAGGTTTTCCCTCTTCTTCACAAAGTAAAAGAACTGTTAATATTGAGTTGTTCCCATTTTTTAGATTTAAGCTTTCTAAAAAAAATAAATTTTCACTATGTAATAATTCTAAATTTATATTATTGCTTAGATCCAAAGATGAAATTAAGAGGTTTTCACCACCAGTATTGTTAAGATAAAGTTCTCTTAATTGTATATTATTACCTAAATTAAGGAATGTAAGACCATTATTAGATAAATCTAAACTTTCCAAGGCAGCAAAATCTTCAATACCTGTTAAATCCTCTATTGACTCTGAGGAAAAATTAAGTGTTATCACTGTATCAATATCGCTAGTTAGCACTTGTCCGTTTATAATGCCATCACTATCAATCCCCAAATCGATAAGTGCTTGCTCAAAATTTGTGTCTGGGATTGCTGTAGTTTGAGCATAGAGATTATTTGGTTGCAAACCTTGACAAATAAAAATAAACAATATTAAAAAGGTTTTGAATGATATAATTTTTATTGTTTCCATATTTATTGCCCGCAAAAGCGAGTGTTTTTTATTAACTGTCCTAAATTTATTTTCAAGACTACTCCTTTACAATCTTTTTAGTAACAGACCCTTTATCTGTTTCTATTTGTACAAATAATAATCCAGCAGATAAGCTAGATACCTCTATTAGGTTTGAAGCATTGTTTTGAGCTAAAACCAATCTGCCAAATACATCAAAAACCTTAATAGAGTTAATAAAATAATCGGTTTCAATATATATTGGTCCATTAGTAGGGTTAGGAGTAATAACAACTTGCGACTGTAAGTTATCTACTATACCTAAACTACAATCTTCTGAATAAAAGAAATCTGCTTGAATTGCCCAACTTGAATAGGGAGGTTCGTCATTTGTAGCAGCAGTTTCATCATCTACCATAATACAATTTAGCTCTGTAAGCTCACAAGGTTCCCCCTCAAATTCACAAAGCAAAACGACTAATGTTAATATGGAATTGTTCCCGTTTTTTAAATTTAAGTTTTCTAATTCAACTAATGTATCACCAAAGAGTACTTCTAAGTTTACATTATTACTAAGATCTAAGGTAGTAAAAAACATACTGGGAGCTACAACACTACTACTACAATAGAGTTCTTTTAGTTGTACATTATTGCTGACATCAAGAACTGTTAGGATATTTCCGCTAACATCTAGATATTCTAAAGCAACAAAATCTTCAAGACCTGTTAAATCTTCTATACCTTCTTCAAAAACATTAAGTGTTATTACAGTCTCAATATCGCTAGTAAGCACTTGCCCATTTATAATACCGTCACTATCAATCCCAAAGTCAATAAGTGCTTGCTCAAAATTTGAATCGGGAATTGCTGTAGTTTGAGCACATAGCACATTTGGTTGTAAGCCTTGGCAAATAAAAATAAACAATATTAAAAAGGTTTTGAATGATATAATTTTTATTGTTT
>CAZIMW010000232.1:0-3841 GCA_964540425.1 uncultured Flavobacterium sp. | reverse complement strand
TGTACTTTGGAAGGGTAAATTTTATCTGTTGAAAACTCATCAAAAAACCGTCTTTGTTGTGAGGTTTTACTATAGGCTGCAAAATTGGGAGTTTGATAATATTTGGTAATCTCTATTGGCGTAGTTAATTGGTTTCTGCCTATTAAATCTTGTAATACATTATCTGAAGCAGTAGGATAATTAACAAGTAAATTTTTGTCTTGAGGGTAAATAATAGTTGTTTTAGAGTTTCTACCCTTGCTGTCTTTTGTGATAATCTCGGTAGCTAGATTATGAAAACTACTGGTGTAATTATAGAAGGTAGATTGCTCTAATGTTTGATTGTTTTCGTGGGTTTTTGTCGTGGTACTTAGTAGTTTTTTCCATCGCTGTTTATAACCGTAACCTGGGGTGTTAAAATAGTGTGAGTATTCAGGAGGACTACTTGGAGTGCCTATAGAACAAGGAGTATCAAAAGAAAAATAATAACTAAACTCTCCATTTATATATTCATAAACTTTACATCCAGGTGAGCCTCCTGTTGTTTGGGTATATGGATTATTTTTATACATAATTAATCCTACTTTTTCGGGGAAAGGTTGTTGTGATGGTGGAAGAGTTACAACTTCGTAAATACTAGCTGTTTCTTGTAATAGGTTTAAATCCTTATCGTATGTTCTTTGAAATTCAATTTCTCCAAAGTCTAAATTTTGATTGTAAAAAGGTTGTAACTCTTCTGTTATTCCTTGACCAGCTTCGTAAGTGTCATTATAAAATGTTGTCACCGTACAGCCTTCAAATTGGCTTGTTTGAACGTTTTTATTAAAACGAAGTTCTGTAACTTCTGTATAAGTAATATTATTGGGAACAGAAATTGCGGCATTATTGTTTAAAACATATCTTTTTGTAGCTTCACAATTGCCACCATTTACATCTATTTTAAGTGTAGTGCTAAAATTTAGATCCTGTTGAGCAATACCCGATGAGAAAATAGACATATTAAATGATGATGAGGTTGGTATTTCTAATACACCATCATCAACCAATTTTTTTAAATCATCGTACAAGTAATAGGTCTCTAATATATCGTTTTCGTTTGTTACGGGGTCTAGGGTTTCGTTTGTTACTTTTTTTAACCTTAATCCGCCTACTTTTTTTAAAGTACTACTAACTTTAACTTTATGTTCTTCGTATTCGTAGGTGGATTTTCCTCCTGTAGGGAAAATAATAGATTTTAGCGCACCTATTTTTGCATAACCAATATCTGGTCTCCTATCTGCTGTTGGCTTATTTGTAATATTAAAAGGTTCTGAGAAAATAGAAAAATAATTTGCTATATTGTCATAGTTAAAGTTAAGGCTTGGTGCTAGGTCTTGGTTTCCATTTTTTCCATTATAATATCCCCAAAAATCTTTGGCATTAGAAAGTCTATCAGGAATGTTTCCTGAGTAATATTCAAATTCATGTTTTTTTGCATCTGTAATGTCATTGCGATAAATTTTTAAGCCATCTAATTTCAATCTTTTTTCTGAAGAAGATGGATTGGTTGATCCGTCTGTAAAATAGTTTGTATTATCAAAATCTACTGTTAATAAATGTGAAAATTTATCAAATATTTCTAGTTTAGTGATTTTTTTAACACCAATTAAATCATCACGAGAGGTATTTGATGTAATAACATTTAGTACAGTAGTTCCGTTATAAGTAATATTCTCTAAGCGTACTTGATTTTTTAAATATTTATTATAACCTAAATCGTGTAAATTTAGAAAATAAAAATTACCTGTCGAACAAACACTTACTAACTCTATTCGGTCTAATTCGCCCGTATTTTGTTTGTCTTCCCACTCGTCAGCTGCATAATTAAAAGTAAAGATTTCTAAGTCGTTTGGTGTTTCAATTTTGGTTAAATACCAGGCTGTTGTATATGTTAAGCTATATTCATCGGCAAGAACACCTGTAGGAGAAGTATCATGAAAGGTGTTTTCTGCCATACCAAAAGTATAACGATTCCCATTGGTGTCTTTTATAGTAAACTCAGTGATACTTTCATTTGCATTTTTTTCAAACTCAACTATTAAATTTGCATCTTCTAAGCAGTAAGCCTTTAGAGGGATTGAGCTATAATCGATTAATATAGTTCCTGATAAACCATTAACATTAAAAGAAAAAGTGTCGGGTTGTAAATCTATTGTGCTTTTTTGGTATTTCTGATATGTCTGTCTAGCTGTATTAGCACCTGATGATGTGTCGTGAGTTCCGTGAATATTACCCTTATCTGTTAGGTATGCAAGCGAACTTTGTGTATTGTAATGATATATTGGTCTGCGGTCAGTATTTCCACCATGAAAAATATAATCATCTGGAAGCCCATTAACATTTCTTGTGACCACACCTCCATAATTTAAGTTCCATCCCAAACCAATATTAGTGGCTATTTGTTCTACTTTTATTCCTGATGCGTCATAGGAAAGCGATATGGGTACGCTTATCTCTTTTCCCTGTAAGGTGTATATTGGTATTCCAATTGTAGGAGTTCCAGAATACATATTTACACTGCCCGAAAATTTCTCGAAAGCTGCAACCTCTGGTGATTGTGGGATTTTTGCAATGGAACTTATTGGGTTAAATAAATTTTCGCCTTGAGAAAAACAAGTTAGAGTACTAACTAAAAAAACAATTGAGAAAAAAATGTATTTCATAATATGTGATTTAAATTTTAATAATGCGTAAAACTAAACACAACTTTTTTACCAAAACATAGTACCCTACTACGTTTTGATAAAAAAAATGCTTTTAATTTTGAATTTTATAATAAACACCATCTATTTTTTAACCCATAACACCCAAATTAAATTGAAAAAACTCCAGCGTTTACAAGCCTTTACCTTAAACGAAATGTTAATGGTGATGGCGATTATTGGTATTCTATTATTATTGGCTTTGCCTACCTTTATGCCACTTATTTCAAAAACAAAGGCGCAAGAGGCAAAAATTCAACTAAAATATATCTCCAATTTACAAACTCAGTATCGATATATCAACTCTAAATATTCACTTGATTTTAATGAAATAGATTTTGAAGCTCCCAGAACGGTTAATGAAGGAGGAACGGCTAATTATCGCTATGAAATTATAGAGGCTACCAATGGCAATTTTAAAGTAAGAGCTGAAGCTATTGTAGATTTTGACGGTGATGGGGTTTTTAATGTATGGATGATTGATGAAAATGGGAATCCTAAGGAAACTATCAAGGATTAACGATTTAAGATTGACGATTGTTGATTGGGGATTGATGAAGATTAATTTTTATGACAAATTAGCATAAAGCTTAAAGCCTATTACTTTTAGAATTTAATAAATATGATAATTAAACTATTATTAATACTAACATTAAGCCTAATATTCTTTCAGGATATAAAGGAGAGAATGGTATGGGTAACTTTATTTCCAAGCTTTGCTATACTTGGAGGTCTATTGTATTTCTGGCAAAGTAATAGCGATGTTTTTTTAGCAAGCATCCTAATTAATTTGGCGATTGTAAGTGTTTTGATGCTAGTTAATTATTTAGTTGCCAAGTTTATTTTAAAAAAAGACTTATTTAAAGAAGCACTTGGACTTGGAGACCTCTTGTTTTTCATCGCCCTTGCCTTGTCTTTCCCTACTTTATCCTTTTTAAACTTCTTTGTTTTTTCATTGGTTTTTTCATTTTTAGTTCATCAATTAGTAGGACTAATTTTAAAATGGAAAGGAAAAACAACCCAAAAACATCGTAGCGTACCACTTGCTGGGTTGATGGCTTTTTTTTTAATAGGAGTTTACACCGCTCATTGGCTAGGTTTTTATAATTCAATTTATCTAT
>CAZIMW010000231.1:3483-3853 GCA_964540425.1 uncultured Flavobacterium sp. | reverse complement strand
CAAAAATTATTTGCGTAAATATTCAAATCCCACAAGTTTTGTGCTTGATCCCTATAATTACTGGTTTTCCTATACCTACACCTGTACTTATAATGGAAACTCCAGGGATTTCTGTAATTCCTTCAGCTAAAGTTAATGCACCAGAGTTGGCAATGTCTTGGGCAGATATTCGCTCTACTTTCATTACATTTTCTCTTTGTAATTTGTGAAATGGAGTAGAGATAATAATTTATTTCATTTCTACACAGTTTCTTTCATTTCGATATTAACTACTATTTCTTCGTTATTTATAAATTTAATTGTTTTTGAAATCGAAGTAAACCCTAATGAGGAATAAACAATTGTAAAAGTACCATCGGGAATATTTGAC
>CAZIMW010000231.1:0-3473 GCA_964540425.1 uncultured Flavobacterium sp. | reverse complement strand
TAATATCCGTCAAAATTTGTAATAGCACCTTTTTCTAATTTTGAAATATAAATATCTGCTTGTACAGGGTTGTTATGATTTGTTATAATTCCTTTTAATGAATTTTGAGAAAAAAGAGAGAAACTTACAAAAAGTAAGAGAATCAAAATAAATTGATTTTTCATTGTATTGAAATTATTTATATAAAAAACCCAATCCTATTCTGCTTAAAATTTTCTTAACAAATTTCGAAAAGAAATTAAATTGCCCAAATAGCCAGCCATAACTTATTAAAAGGATTTGGTAAAGTGGAAATATTACTAATATTCGTAATAACCAATAGATAAATCCGCCAAGATCTTTGGTGATACCAAGAAATTCAATAACAGGTTTTGCAATGTAAACGGAAGTGCTTCCAGTGATTGTAAAAACAATTAGAATAATAATAACTTGCCAGTTCGAGTTAATGCCCCAGCGTTTCTTAAGCTTTTCAATCATAGCTTTTGCTTATATTTTTGTTGAAAAAATTTAAAGTAGTTAAAAAGTAAATAATTTACTTCTAAGCCATAGTGTAAGTTAGGATCGTAATTAATTTCCTGTTCGTATAATTTTCTTGTCAAATCATTAAACACCTTATTATTATATGATTGCACTAACAATCTATTTTTTCTTTCTAGAAAATTAACACTATAATAACCCATTGTAGGTTGTTGTGGGAGCCAAGCTTCAAACCCCTGTTCATAAATAAAAATTTCATATTCCAATTTATCATTTGCAATACGAATGGTATCGTTTTTAATGGTACTAGTTTCAGTAGTATTATTTCTTTCTATGCCGATTTTGTTTGTGTTACAGCTAAGAATAAACGTTGTTACTAATGAAATTAGAATGAAATATTTCATATAAATATTTTTTTCAAAATTAATAAATAATTGAATGGTAATAATCAATTTTTCATTCTTTAACAAAAAAAAACCATCTAATAAATAGATGGTTCGTATATAAATTTTGTTAAACCTATTTTACTTTAAAAATCCGCCTAGTAAACTTCCTAAACCGCCGCTATTTCCTTTACTTCCACCCAACATAATTCCTGCTAAATCATCGATAACACTACCATCGTTGTTGCCGTCTAATAAAGATTCTATCATACTTTGTTGCTTATTATCGCCTCCTAGAATTCCTCCAAGCAATCCTTCAATTCCTGAAGAGGATTGTACTTGTTGCTGTTTCTTTTGCTTTCCTAAATAACCTAATACTAAAGGAGCAGCTATTTTTAAAATATTCATTACAGTACTAGTGTCCAATCCAGATTTTTGAGAAATTGCATTGGTTACATTGTTTTCTGAATTACCTAAGACATTCTTTAATATTCCGGCACCATCTTGTTTTACACTAGCATCTACACCGCCTTCAAATAGACTTCCTAAATTATCTAGAATACTTCCGTCGTGCTTCGTATTTAAGGCGTTCATTAAACCTTCTGCACCTTCTGGCGTAGTGGCATTTTTTTTCATGGCTCCCATTAATAAAGGCAATGCCATTGACATAATATCTGCAGTTTTACTTTCAGATTGATTACTGTCGCTACTAACACCACTAATTATTTGTTTTCCTAAATCGCTATTTAATAAATCTAATATTCCTGTCATTTTTTGTTTTTTAGTTGAAAGTGTAAATATAGAGTATTTTACAGAAGTATTTTTTTAATCTGTTCAGCAAGCTCAGTTCCAATTCTATCTTGTGCTTCGTTAGTGGCAGCGCCGATATGAGGAGTTAATGAAAGTTTACCGTTCATTAAAACTTTGATTGCTGGTGTTGGTTCGTTTTCAAAAGTATCGATAGCAGCGAAGGATAATTTATTACTTTCTATTGCTTCAATTAAAGCTACTTCATCTATAACACCACCACGAGCAGCATTTACAATGGCAGCACCGTTTTTCATTAAATTAAATTGTTTTTTACTAAAAACATATTTTTTTTGTGCTGGAACGTGAACACTAATAAAGTCACTTTCTTTTAATACCTCTTCAAAAGGTTGTGAAATGATTTCTAAATTTACCGATTGACCATCAAAAAACTTTACCTCTACGGTAGCTTTGTCTATAAATAAATCACTGGCAATTACTTTCATTCCGCAGCCTAAACCTATTTTTGCTACTTCTTGACCAATTCGTCCTAAACCAATAATCCCTAGTGTTTTTCCACGAAGTTCTCTTCCGCCACCATAATTTTTCTTTAATTCTTTAAATTTAGAATCACCATCTAATGGCATATTACGGTTAGAATCGTATAAAAATCGAACACCACCAAATAAATGTGCAAAAACCAATTCGGCTACCGAAGCAGATGAAGCAGCAGGTGTGTTGATAACACTTAACCCTTTATTTCTAGCATAATCAACATCTATATTGTCCATTCCAACGCCACCACGACCAATAATTTTAATCGAAGGGCAAGCGTCTATTAAATCTTTACGAACTTTCGTCGCACTTCTTACTAAAAGTACATCTACTTTGTTTTCATTGATGTAATTGATTAATTGTTCTTGAGCTACGGTAGTTGTACTTACTTCAATTCCTGCAGCTTCTAAGGCGTCTATTCCTGTTTGTGATATTCCGTCGTTTGCTAATACTTTCATAATTAACTTCCTGTATTTTCGACTCCGCTTATTATAAACTCCAGCAGGGTCTTTTTGATTAAACTTAATTTGCTTTGTCAATTCTCCTGAATTACTCGGGACGCTCAGTGACCGTTGTAATGTGAAAACGAATTATTTTAAATAATTTATTTATTATGCTTTACGTTCTAATTCCTTCATAACATCCACCAATACCTGTACACTTTCTAAAGGTAAGGCGTTGTACATAGAAGCTCTGTAGCCACCAACGCTTCGGTGACCATTTAAACCGTTGATTCCTGCTTCTTTCCAAAGATTATTAAATGTTTTACTAAAAGAATCGTCGGTTAAATTAAAGGTAGCATTCATTTTTGAACGATCTTCTTTGTCTGTTACAAATCCTTTAAATAATGGGTTTCTGTCAATTTCTGAATATAATAAAGCTGCTTTCTGATTGTTAATTTTTTCAATTGCTGAAATTCCTCCCAAATCCTTTAGCCATTCCAGTGTCAGCATTGAAACGTACACTGGAAAAACAGCTGGCGTATTAAACATACTGTCTTTACCAATATGAACTTGATAATCTAACATAGAAGGGATAGTTCTTGAAACTTTTCCTAATATTTCTTCTTTTACAATTACCAAAGTAGTGCCTGCAGGTCCCATGTTTTTTTGAGCTCCTGCATAAATTAAATCGAATTGTGAAAAGTCCATTTGTCTCGAAAATATATCGCTACTCATATCACAAACCTTCACTACATCTGTTTTTGGAAAGTGATTTATTTGTGTTCCGAAAATGGTATTGTTACTTGTACAATGAAAATAATCAACATCTGAAGGGATAGAGTAATTTTTTGGTATATAATTGAAATTT
>CAZIMW010000230.1:0-3870 GCA_964540425.1 uncultured Flavobacterium sp. | reverse complement strand
GAGTATAAAGTGAAAAATAGAACCAATTTCAATACCAACCCTTTTCTATTTAATGTTGTAGCGAGGATAGGGTATGGCGACTTCACATTGTTTGCGAGTTACAGTTTAACTCCTCTTTTTGAGAAAAATAAAGGTCCAGAGTTATATCCTTTTAATATCGGGGTATCACTAATCTCATTCTAAGCTGCATTATTCATGGGAAATATTTTTATAATTATTTTTCTTTTTTCGTTATCAAAATTTTGGTTTGGCGGACTTTAATCGAAGCTCTGAACTTGCAACCTGCTTGCCGGTAGGCAGGTTTACCGCCAAAACCCCTATGTTTTTTAGCCATTTTTACCCACTGGCTATTTTCCGTTCTGTTGCTAGCGTTGGCGTGAAAGCTCTTTTAATTTTGTTCGCACCTCTCAAAATTAAAAGAGCTTTCACTTGCGTTGGCTTATTCATACACCGCCATTAAAGCTTTATCATTTTTTAGTGATTTTAGTAATCCTATTTTTAAAAATTTCTTATCCTCATAGTAGTCAAATTCGTAATCTTCTATTATTCTGTCAATTGTATTTTCAAATGTCCAGTCCACATCTGATATTATAAATATTAGGTGCCTTCTTTCAATTCGTTTCATAAAAGTATGCGTGAACTTTATCACTCTATCCTCATACCTCTCCTTAATATCAAACAACCAATCCCAAGTTTCTATTTTATTAATGTCTCCATTTAGTGTGATTTCCAAATCAGAGAAAGTTAGTTTTTTAGTTTTCTCATCAATGTCAGCGGTGTAATTCAGATTTATTTCAATAGAATGTTCGTCTGTAGAAAAAGGATAGAAAACAGTTCTGTCGTTTTCAATCGGATCTTTAGCTTTTTTTCTATCTCTGTTGCACTTATTACAAATAGGAACTAAATTTTTAAAGTTTACGCTTGCAAAAGGATAATATGCTTTTGGTAAATAATGATCATAATCTTCTCTACAAATACTTTCAGCAGACTCAAAATCTATTAAGCCGCAACAAGGACAAGTGTCAAAATCATTTTCGGTTATTAATTCATTGTAATAATCCATTTTATCGCCAGCTACTTTCCCTTTTTCAAGTAGTGTTTCGTAACACCATTTAAAAAGTGGTTTAATGTCATTTTTTACAACATCTGGTAAGGCAGCCAAATAAATTGGTGCTGTTCCACTACAAAGCAACTCAATGTTATTATTGGTTTCAAAAGCTGTTTTAACTTGTTCTCTAATTTCTGGTGTTAGTCCTTTGAAAATGTCATAAATTCGCTCTACTTCATCTTTTAATGTCTTCTTTTTCTTGGGTGTTGATTTATACGAATAGGTATAAATATCTTTAAACGCTTGTTCCAGTTTATCGTCACAAGTATCTTCACAGGCAGAACACCAGACCTCACAAACCACTTTCTCTAAAAGTGTGTGTAATGTGAAAATGTCGTGTTTTATGGGTGTGTACAGCCTTAGCATTAATCTTCCAGTTTTAAACGGTTCAACTTTGCTAAAACTAAATCCTTTTCAATGGAAGAGCCTAAAATTCTCAATTCCTTTTTTATCGTTTTTTTGTCTGCTTCTGTTTTAATTTTATCAAACTTAATTTTTAGTAACTCCTCATTTGACCAATCGCCAATAGATTGATTGTAGCCAAACAATTCATCCAAGATTATTTCTACAGAAGTTCCAAAAGTTTTGATTTCCATTTCCTTGGCACTTTTGGCTTCTACTAGTTCTGTTTCTTCATTTCGCTTAAAGAAGATTACATTATTAGGCATACAATCTGAAATTATGAAAGGCGAATGCGAAGTAAGAATAACATCTTTTAATAAGTGAACATTAAAATCACCATTGGGTAAATTCTTTAATTGACCAGCTTCAATACTATCGTTTAGTATTTTAATGAATTTAGCTCTCCAAGCTGGGTTAAAATGTGTTTCGGGTTCATCTAATAACAAAAGTGTTCTACGTTCCTTAAGCATTAAACAAATACCTATGGTGTGAAGAAACTGGTGTTCACCATCAGAAAACTCTCTTAACAACAATGGCTTAGGTTCTTTTTTGCCGTTTACCTTTTTTAAGATATAAAAGTCTAGAAAATGAAAAACGGTATCTTGAGGAGCTGCAACGGGTAATTTTCCTCCTGTGTAAAACCCTTTGGAACTATAAACTTCTTCTTTTATGCTTTCAGATACGATATTCGAATTCAATTCATACAACACTTGAAAAAAGCGAAATAGATCGAAAGACGTTTTGAAATGTTTTTTAAAAGCTTCTTTTGTAGTTTCACCTACATAGAAATCTAAGCTAATTACAGAATGTATTTTACCGCCTGAGCCAAGAATGTCTTTATCTTCTACATACCAAGAACTGGCACATTTTTTTAAATCCTTTAAAATTTCATCAATATGAAAAAGTAAAGGAGATTCCTCCGTGTCAGCATCTTGACTAAGCCGCTGATTGTTTAAGTGCATCGTAAAACTCTGTAAACCAAAAATGCCCAATTCTTCTTTTAAAGGTTTCAGTGTTTTTTCATCTTCAAAAAGTAAAGCTGCTAGCAATACCGACTGACTCATGCCTTCATCAATATAAACTAAGCTGGTTTCGGGTTCGGTAAACAGAAGTTGTTGTTTTAAACCTTCTTGGTATTTGTCAAAATTCACCAAACGGTTTTTGATAAAAGGCAAACTCAATGTTTCGTTTTCTCCTGAAGAATAAGCTACCACCAAATCGGGTAAATAGCTTTTCCCTTCTGCTGACTCTTCATTATTTGCGGAAGGCAGCATTGAAATCTCTTTCTTTTCTACCGTTTTATCAAAAGGATATACTTGAATGAACATTTTAGGTTCATTGTCTTCTGCTTTCTTTTTATCGTTATTCGTTTTTACAATGGTAACCTTGTAAAAATTGGTTAACGTATAAGAATCGCTATTATTTCTACCAATTAAATACTCTAAAGTATAAGCATCAGGTTTGCTTTTATCTCTCCTAAAATGTGTATCGAAACTTTGAGGGCGGAACTTTGCTACACAAAACTCTAAATGATAAAATATGGAAGCCAAGGCTTCTAATACATTTGATTTTCCGCTGCCGTTTAAGCCTGCAAAACAAAAAGGCTGAAAGGTTTCCATAGAATCTAAACTGGTATGAAAGTCTATGCTAAAGTCTTGGTGTAAACTTCTAAACTCATCTTGTATGGTTAGTTTTAAAAGTTTCATTCACCGTTTTCTTTTAGTTGTTTGATTGCTTTATCAAAATCACTTTCAAAAAGGCGGTCTTGGGTTATTCTGTATTTTTCAAATTCGGTTTCGGCTTTTTCTTTGGCTATTTGCATAGAAATTTTGCCTGTGTCTGTTAATATTTCTCTTTCGTCAAATTCTAAAAATTTGTCTATTCTAATTGCCCAATCTTGCATGGTCATGGGAATATTTCTTTTTGCTCTGCTTTCTGCCAAGTCTAAAAAAGCATTGACTATTCGCCCTAAAGATTCTAATTCTTCTTTGTTTAGGTAGTTTTTTGCAACAGCAACATCGGTTTTAATGATTTTTCCATCGGGTGAGTTATTCCAAGAAGTTAAGCCCATTTTGCTTTTGCTGCTATTTACTCTTTTATGAATAAGCTCTGCGGCTGTATACCCATGAATGCCGAAATGCAACTTGTTCTGCACCTTAGCAAAGAAGTTTCGAGTAGTTACTGCATCGCTATTATAATCGAGGCTTGTGGCATAAATATCGGTTACTTTTTGGTAGAACTTCCGTTCGCTCAGTCGTATTTCACGTATTTCGGCAAGTAATTCTTCAAAGTAGTTTTCATTGAGGTAGGAACCGTTTTCGAGCCGTTTCTTATCCAACACAAATCCTTTAATGGCAAAG
>CAZIMW010000229.1:1273-3887 GCA_964540425.1 uncultured Flavobacterium sp. | reverse complement strand
TACTATCGGCACCATAGCTTTCTTTTTTCTGTTCTTCGCTCATATTTATATTATTATTTTTCTGAATTAATTTTAATGAAAACTGAAACAATTATATCAATCCTCTACAATCTCAAATATACAATTATTCGTTCTTTTTCTGAAGAGATTCAATCGTAAACAACCATAATTATCAACATTTACTCATTACTTAAAAGTTGCTTAAAACGCTTCTGAAGTGTCTTAATTTTGAAATCGTTAATTTATAATGTGCTTCAAAAATCAAAAAAACATTAAAGTGTATTAGAAGTTAAATTATAGGTTTCAATTTTGTTTTGTTTTTTGACAATTCGGATAGTTTTCTTCCAAAAAACAGTTGTTTTTGTAATAAACCCAAAAAATAACGACCAAGCATTTCAAAGTATTAAATTCTGTTTTTTAACAAAACATTTTAAAAATTCTATTTTTTGAAAGCTATTTTTAACAATTAACAAAAATCTAAAAACAATGAAAAAATTTACAACTATTACAACAATCATATTCGCATTCTTAATGGTGATTTCTTCTAGTATTATTGCTCAAGAATCTAGTGACTTAGACAAAAGTTCGATGGACGTTGCAGTTTACCCTGCAAGTTACAAAGGCACTAAAAAACAAATGGAAATTATTTACAGTCGTCCTCAACTTAAAGGAAGATCTTTAAGTGAATTAGCTCCGAACGGAAAAGTTTGGAAAACTGGTACAAACGAAGCTGCAGAATTAGTTTTATCCACCGATTATATTTTAGGAGGAAAAACTTTAAGAGCAGGAACTTATAGTTTTGTAACTATTCCTGGGGATAAAGAATGGACGATTATCATTAACTCAGATTTAAACACTGGTGGCTCTTATTATTATAACAAAGAAAATGATGTTGCTAGAATTAAAGTTCCTGTAACTGAAGGAAAAAAATCTTTAGAAGCATTTTCTATTACATTGGCAGATGATGGAAACAAAGGTGTAACCATGCATTTAGGATGGAACAAAGTTCGTGTGGCAGTTCCTTTTGTGAAGGCGAATTATTAATTAAATACGTTGTTTCGACTTGAAAAAGTTATGTCGACTCTGCTTAACAATCGAGTAATAAATTACAAATTTTCAAATCTCAAATTCCAATTATCAATACATTGGAATTTGGGATTTTTTATTTAACATATTTTACTTTTAATAAAATTTCATCTTTTTCTACCCAATGGTTCTTTATAATCAGAAATTGATTCAAGTATTTCCTTAAGTCCATCACATTTAAACTTAGGAGACCCCATCGTATTAGTATAAAAAACACAAATTCCTTTTTGCGCATCTATCACTTCAAGTTTAATATTGGAATTATTCTTAAAATCAAGTATCATATCTGCTTTCCAAGTTTTTCCGAGTCCTCTTCCTGGATAGTTTTCTTTTGTTTTGTTTAACTCGTTTGTTATAGAGTTAATAACTGTTTTACCTGTTATTCTTATCGTGTCTAGGGTTAAATTTATATTCCAATCAGGGTTTGACGGAACTATTAAAATTTGATTTAATGAATCTGCAGTTACCTTATTTAATCTATTAGTAACTACAGAAACTCTTTCTGTAGTTACAGAACCATAAATTAATGAGCCAAATATAATTATCATTAAACTAGAAGCTAATAATCCCCATATTTTCTGATAATTTGACATCTTAATATTTATTAATTTCAAACATTTATTTCGTTAAAACCAAAATTCCAATTTGTTATAAATGGGATTTTATTTTTTTTCTTTGGAGTTTATTTCTAAGGTATATTCAAATATTTATGGGTTTGTAAAGAAACCTTCCACTTAGGGTTTTTCATTACATAATCTACCATTAATGGTATCACTTTATCACGTTTGCTCCATTCCGGTTGCAAATATAATATACAATCTTCATTTACTTTGGCGGCTTGTTCTTCGGCAAATTTAAAATCTGATTTGCTATTAATAATCATCTTCAATTCATCAGCTACTTGATATATTTCTTCTTTTGGAAGTTTTATTTTTTTAGGCGATAAACAAATCCAATCCCAAGACCCCGTTAAATTATACGCTCCAGAAGTTTCAATATGAACCTGCATTCCTTTTTCTTTAAATAATGAAGTTAATGGATTCATATTCCAAGTTAAAGGCTCTCCTCCAGTTACTACAACGGTATTTGAAGATTTTTTAGCACTTTCAGCAATCGCTTCAATTTTTGTTGGCGGATGTAATTCTGCATTCCAACTTTCCTTTACATCGCACCAATGACAACCCACATCACAACCACCTATCCTTACAAAATAAGCTGCCGTACCTTTATGGAATCCTTCTCCTTGAATGGTATAAAACTCTTCCATTAAAGGAAGCATCTCCCCTTTTGCTACTAATTTTTTAATTTCTTCTTGCATCGTGGCAAAGGTAGATAAATGAATGTTTTATAAATTTATGGTTTCCAATTATTATTTATATTTTTTTCTAAACTTAATAAGACAATCACTATTTTTAACAAAAATTACAAAATGGCAGACAAACAAGCTTTTTTCGATCATATCACTGAAGGAAATAAAACCAAAGGCGAATTCATAACATTAGGTGCAGCAATGTTAGATGGCAAAACT
>CAZIMW010000229.1:0-1263 GCA_964540425.1 uncultured Flavobacterium sp. | reverse complement strand
ACCGATGCTTTTGTAAAGATTCCTTTAAAAACCTTAAACCGTCACGGATTAATTGCCGGAGCTACGGGAACTGGAAAAACAAAAACGCTTCAGATACTTGCTGAAAATCTTTCAGAAAAAGGAATTCCTGTATTATTAATGGACATGAAAGGAGATTTAAGCGGAATCGCACAACCAAGTCCCGGACATCCAAAAATTGATGAACGTCATAAGAAAATCGGAATTCCTTTTGAGGCTAAAAAGTTTCCGGTAGAAATATTATCACTTTCCAAACAAGGCGGTGTTCGACTTAGAGCAACGGTTAGTGAGTTTGGACCCGTATTACTCTCAAGGATTTTAGATGTTTCTGAAACACAAGGAGGAATTATTTCCGTATTATTTAAATATTGCGACGACAACAAACTTCCCTTATTAGATTTAAAAGATTTTAAAAAGGTTTTGCAATACGCAACCAATGAAGGCAAAAAGGAATTGGCTGAAGAATACGGTCGAATTTCCTCTTCATCTACGGGAGCAATCCTCCGAAAAGTAGTCGCTTTAGAACAACAAGGAGGCGATTTGTTTTTTGGAGAAAAATCGTTTGATACAGATGATTTATTAAGAATAGACGAAAACGGAATGGGCTATATCAACATCGTGAGATTGACTGACATTCAAGATCGACCTCAGCTTTTTTCTACTTTTATGTTATCGCTGTTGGCTGAAATATATTCTACTTTTCCAGAACAAGGTGATAGCGGCAGACCCGAATTGGTGATATTTATAGACGAAGCTCATTTAATATTTAACGAAGCAAGCAAAGCATTACTCAACCAAATAGAAAGTATTGTAAAACTAATCCGCTCTAAAGGTGTTGGTCTTTATTTTGTTACTCAAAATCACACAGATGTTCCAGATGCGGTATTGAGCCAATTGGGATTAAAAATCCAACACGCATTACGAGCTTTTACTGCAAAAGATAGAAAAGCCATTAAGTTAACGGCAGAAAACTATCCTCTTTCAGATTATTATGATACAGCAGAAATACTTACCAAATTAGGAATTGGAGAAGCATTAGTAACCGCATTAAACGAAAAAGGAATTCCAACACCATTAGATGAAACCATGATTCGAGCACCTATGAGTAGAATGGATGTGTTGGAAGATGATGAATTAAAGGATTTATTGGATGAATCTGAGTTAATAAAGAAATACAACAAAGAAATAGATCGCGAAAGTGCCTACGAATTATTAAACGAGAAAATAAAAATAGCCGAACAAGAA
>CAZIMW010000228.1:0-3928 GCA_964540425.1 uncultured Flavobacterium sp. | reverse complement strand
ATTTTTTTTATTCATTTACCCCTATTTCTCCTGTTTTCAAGGCTTCAATTATTTGCGTATCGCCTTCTAGCAATCTAAAAGCAATCCAACGGCTATTAGAAATTCCGGGATATTCTTTTTCTATTAATACACTTAATTTTTGCACAGCTTTTTCTATATCTTTAGGGATATTTTTTATGCGATGTGGTTTGCATTTAATTTTTCCGTTTGCCAATTCGCTAATGATTTGAATTAACTCAGGAATTCCTTTTTGAAGTCTTGCATTGGTGGCAACTACTGGAATTCCAAGGTCTTTAGCCAAAGAGCGTGTGTTTATTTTAATATGATTTCTTTCGGCTTCGTCAATTAAATTCAGGCATAAAACAGCATTGTTTGTGATTTCTAAAATTTGTAAAACTAAGTTTAAGTTACGCTCCAATCTACTTGCATCTACCACAATAACAGTTACAGTTGGTTTTCCAAACAGAATAAAATTTCGAGCAACTTCTTCATCTTCAGAAGTAGAAAGTAAGGAGTAAGTTCCTGGTAAATCTACTAATTTGAATTTTTGATTGTCATATTCAAAAGCACCTTCTGCTCGTGTTACTGTTTTTCCAGGCCAATTTCCTGTATGTTGTCGCAAACCTGTTAGTGCATTGAAAACAGTGCTTTTCCCTGTGTTTGGGTTGCCTGCAAGTGCGACTACAAAATCGAAATTACCGGTTTTAACGCCTAGTTTTTTTAAGCCGTCAGCATTAAAATAGCTACAGGTTTCACAAGCACTTTTAGTTTGTTTCTACATTTTTTTAATTCTTTTTTATCAAAATTTTAGAGGATTGATTTTCTCGCAACGCAATAGCAGTTCCTTTTATCAAAAATGCTTTAGGATCTCCTAACGGATTTAATAAGTCAATTTTAATTTCAGATCCTTTTACAAAACCTAAGTCTAATAATCGCCTTCTGTTCTCGCCTCTGCATTCTTTTGAAAGGCCTATAATTACAGCCGTTTCTTCTTTCTTTAATGCAGATAAGCGTGTTATATTTTCTTCGTCTATATCTCTATTTTTTAGAACAGCAATACTAATATTTCCTGCTACAATTGGTGCGAGTACAAATTCTTCTCCTTCAGCATGAAAAACAATTCGTGTTGTGTTATTTTCAATTACTCGAACAATAGAATTTAGGTGAATATTTTGTGCTAATATTTGTTTGTAAATAATTTCGGGTTCATCTTCAATATGAATAATTCTACCAATACCATCTGTTTTTAAACTCGAAAGAGAAATCCCTTTTTTGAATGCCATTTTTCCTGAGGCTGTAGGAATTGGATCTCCGTGAGGATCAAATTTTGGGTTTCCTAATAAAGTGGCTAATTCATTGGTTTGTTCAATATTTAATTCGTGTTCTTTTTTTTCGGCTCTTTCGTGCCATTCTTTTTTATCAAATCCTGTTTTTTCAGATAGATATTTTTCCCATAATCTATGCGCTCTAATAATACGAAGTGAATATTCATTTCCAGATTTTGTGAGTTTTATAATATCGCCTTCCAAAACAATTAAATTACTATTCATCATTTTTTTTATACTTTCAATAATGAGTGAATTGGAATAATTTAAATTGTTGGTTATATCGTTTGTAGTTAATGAATTGTTTGAAGATTCGTTGTGATATAGTAATTTTAAAATATCTTCAACGGCTGTTTTATTATTTAATTTCAATGATTTTTTCAATAAAAAATAAAAACCTTTTTTAGGTGTAAACACTAAAAAAAGAATGATAGAAATTCCTAAAAACAGGAGTAATGCGAATGTTGGATTATAATTCATTCTTATTTTTTTAAATACAAATTTTTGGCAACATCCTCAGAGATATTAAATTGATTTTTATCAATTTCTATTTTAATAGAATTATCAAAATGCTCTTTATAAATTACCTTTATAATGCAATCAATAGAAATATTATTGTTTGTTAAAAACTTTAGAAATGTATCCGAAGAGTCTTTAACGCCAACAAAAACACCTTTTTCATCTATTTCTAATTCTGTAAGGCAAGTCGTTTTTAGCTTTATAAATTCTCCTTTTTCATTCGGAATTGGATCTCCGTGAGGATCGGTTGTTGGAAAATTTAAAAAAGCATCTAATCTATTGGTTAGTTTATTGGATTTTATATGCTCTAATTGTTCTGCGATTTCGTGTACTTCGTCCCAACTAAAATTTAATTTTTCTGCTAAAAATGTTTCCCAAAGCCTATGTTTTCTAATAACGGAAAGCGCCATTATTTCTCCTTTGTAATTTAGTTTTACACCTTTGTATTTTTGATAAATTAACAACTCTTTTTTTGCTAATTTCTGAAGCATATCAGTAACCGAAGACGCTTTGGTTGTTAGTTTTTCAGCAATAAGGTTGGTACTTACCTCTGTTTTTAAATCTTTCTCTAAAGTATAGATTTCTTTGATGTAATTTTCTTCAGATTTGGATAACATAAAAAAATATTTTTGTAAACGTATAAAATATTTTTAGATAAAACTAAACATCTTTCATAATTGTCGTACAACACATATTCAAAATCGCTTTTTTAGTGTAAGTATAACGTTTAAAAGAACTTATGTTTTAAAAAATTTACTTTTATTTTTTTGAGATTTTTTTAATGTTTTAGAAACCTAATTTTTAAGGTTTACTGTGAAACTTTCTGTTGCGTTGTCCGAAAATAAAAGACATAACCGTTCGATAAAAGAGAGAATATTTGATTACAACTATCTTAACGTTTTCTTTTTGTTTTGTATTTCTTTTTAGATGAAAAACTTACAGTATTACCTGTCTTTTTATCATTCAAAATACTTACAAATTCTTTTTTATCCGATTTAAAAGATGCACTTTCTTTTTTAGGTAATAATCGATTTATTAAATCTTGACGACCTACTTTTTGTAAAGACTTTTTAATCCAATTATAGTTTTCTTTTTTATACCAAAAGAAAAAACGATGCTGATCATCTCGTTCTTGTTTTGTTTTTGGCGTATGCATTTTTTGTAAAGTATATGGGTGATATCCGCTGTAATAAATAACGGTAGCTACCGTCATTGGTGTTGGTGTAAACCCTTGAACTTGCTCCAACTGAAATCCCATATCTTTAGTTTCGGCCGCTAAATTTGCCATGTCTTCCAATTCACTTGCCGGATGACTAGAAATAAAATACGGTATTAACTGTAGTTTTAACTTTTTCTTTATATTAATTTTATCAAACAATTCTTTAAACTGATGAAAGTTTTTAAACGATGGTTTTCGCATTAATTTTAAAACAGGGTCAGAAGTATGTTCTGGCGCAACTTTTAATCGACCAGAAACGTGTTTTGTTAGCACTTCTTCGGTATACTCTTCCAATTCTTTAGGGCACGCATTTTTATTAAACTCTGGTACTAACATATCATATCGAATACCACTTCCTATAAATGATTTTTTAATTTTAGGATGTTTATCAACTGCTTGATAAATTTCGGTTAATGGTTTATGAGATGTGTCTAAATTACTACAAATAACAGGGTTTATACAACTTGGTGCTACACATTTATCACAAATAGCTTGTATTTTTCCTTTCATTTGATACATATTTGCTGATGGACCTCCAATATCAGACAAGTATCCTTTAAAATCGGGCATATTTGCTACCTCATCTACTTCTTGTAAAATAGATTTTTTACTTCTACTGGCTATAAACTTTCCTTGATGTGCAGAAATAGTACAAAAACTACAACCTCCAAAACAGCCTCTATGAATATTTATAGAAAATTTTATCATTTCAAAAGCAGAAATAGGTCCACGTTTCGCATACTTTGGATGTGGTAAACGTGTGTACGGCAAATCGAAAGATGCATCTATTTCTTTTTCCGTCATGGTTTGGTATGGTGGATTTATAATTAATTTATTGTCTGAAACCTCTTGTAAAATTCTGTTT
>CAZIMW010000227.1:0-3928 GCA_964540425.1 uncultured Flavobacterium sp. | reverse complement strand
TATTCAGAATTAAAAAACTTTTTGCCTTTGTTTAATGTGAGAAGGTTTTTGATTCAGCCTATATTTTTATTGATATTGGTTCCTGCTTTTTATTTTTATAAAAGTAAATAAGAAATCAAATTACAGCTAAATAATTAAATTATAATGACGAAACTTGTCACTTATTTTGTAATTTTGAGAAATATGCAAAAAGCAATTTCCATAGTACTTGTCTTTTTAATACTTGTAAGTTTTACAGGTATAACATATGCAAAACATTTTTGTGGGGATACTGAAATGGTTTCAGTTATTACACTAGGGGAAAAGCGCCTTAACTGTGCTATGAAAATAGAAAATAGCACATGTAATAATGACATTCAAGATACTCATTCTTGTTGTAATAATAAATATACGAACATTGAAATTGATGATAGTTTTACGGAAACTTCTTTCAATGTACTTTTAAAAAACCCTTTTGTAGCAAGTTTCATTTCTGTTTTTGTACTCCAACAAATAGAATTGAATCCACAATCGTTACAATTTTATGCGGATTATTACCCGCCACCTATCTATAAAGACATTCCAGTTCTTTATCAAGTTTTTTTCATTTGATTTTTTCTTAGTTTTTAAACTCTATTGAAAGCAATACCTGTTTTCGATTTTTTAAATTAATTTGAAACTACATGTTTAGTTTCTATCTATAGAAAAATAAAAAATGAGACTCATAATATATCTAATATTAGTTATCCCTTTTGTATCTATTTCACAAGAACAAATTGAAGGAATGATTCTAGAAGTAAATGATGAAAATGAACAAATTGGCTTGGTTGGTGCAAATGTTTTTTGGGCTAATTTTTCAGTAGGAACCATCACGGACTTGGATGGGTCGTTTACTTTACCTTATAAAAAAGAATACACAAAATTAGTAATAAGCTATGTAGGGTTTAGAACAGATACCTTACTAATTTCTGGGCCTAAAAAAATAAATCAGACTCTAGTACCAACAGGACAATTAGAGGAAGTTTTAATTTCAACAAGAAAAAAAGCCTTGGCTAGATCTTTTCTTTCGTCAGAAAATGTTATTAATATTAGTAGTGCAGAATTATTAAAAGCTGCTTGTTGTAATCTTTCAGAAAGCTTTGAAACCAACCCTTCTATCGATGTTAATTTTGCGGATGCAATTACGGGGACACGCCAAATAAAAATGTTAGGTTTAACAAGCCCCTATATTTTAATTACTACCGAAAATATTCCATCAATTAGAGGAGCATCTCAAGCATACGGATTGAGTTTTATACCTGGAACTTGGGTGGAGAGTATTCAAATAACCAAAGGAACAGGGAGTGTAGTAAATGGTTTTGAAAGCATAGCTGGACAGATAAATGCAGAGTTGCAAAAACCTGCAAAAGATCATTTGTTATTTGTTAATGCCTATGCAAATGCAAACGGTCGTTTTGAGTTGAATACTCACGTAAATACAATCGTTTCAGATAAATGGGATACAGGCTTGTATGTGCACGGAAATATTAGGGATATAAAATTTGATAATAATAACGACTCCTTTTTAGATGTGCCATTGCAAAAACAAATTAATTTAATGAACCGCTGGCAATACACAAATAGCGAAAAAGGCTTTGTTGGATTTATAAATTTTAGATTTTTAAATGATGAAAAACAAACAGGTCAAGTAGATTTTAATCCTAAGAAAGATAAATTTACAACAAACTATTGGGGAAGCGAAATAAATACAAGACGCTACGATGTTTCAGCTAATATCGGTTATGTGAATCCCGAAATTCCTTTTCAGAAAATTGGATTACAAGCAGCGTTTAGCAACCACGTCCAAGAATCTTATTTTGGGTTTAATAGTTATGATATAACTCATAATAGTTTTTATGTAAATGCTATTTTTAATTCGATAATTGGGGATTCTAGAAGTAAATTTAAAACAGGACTTAGTGCTACTTATGATGATTATAACGAACAAGTAAATGTTGTGAATTACGAGCGTACAGAAAAATCTATCGGAGCCTTTTTTGAATATTCGTATGATAATTTAGATGATTTAAGTTTAACCGCGGGGTTTAGAATCGACACTCATAATTTACTAGGTACTTTTGTAACACCAAGGTTAAATGTGCGTTATACACCTTGGGAAAATTCAGCTTTTAGAGCAGCTGTTGGAAGAGGAAAAAGAAGTGCTAATATCTTTACTGAAAACCAAAAAATGTTTGCCACATCTAGAACAATTTCAATTTTAGATACCTCTGGAAATATTTATGGTTTAGATCCAGAAATAGCTTGGAATTATGGCGTTTCATATTCACAAAGGTTTAATTTATTAGGAATAAAATCTGATGTGACATTCGATTTTTACAGAACCGATTTTGTAAACCAAGTTGTAGTAGATTGGGAAAATCCACGCCAAGTAAATTTTTATAATTTAAAAGGGGAGAGTTATGCAAATAGTTTTCAAGTTGAACTAAGTTTTCATCTAATTGAAGGCTTAGATTTTAGAACAGCCTATAAGTATTATGATATTAAAACAGATTATAATTCTGGTAAGTTAGAAATGCCTTTAGTGCCAACCAATCGAATATTTGTAAATACCTCATACGAAACAAAAAGAAATCAAAAAGGAGGTCATTGGAAATTTGATCTTACCTATAATTGGTTAGGAGAACAACGTTATTCTTCAACAGAAGGAAATCCTTTAGAATACCAATTACCAAAAAACACACCTACAGTAGCTACTTTAAATTCTCAAATTACAAAGGTTTTTTCAACTGCTTTTGAAGTATATTTGGGTGCAGAAAACTTAACAAACGAAAAACAATTAAAACCTATAATTAATAGTGAAAATCCATTTGAGCCTACCTTTGACACTACATTTGTCTATGGTCCAATTTTTGGAGCTAGTTATTACTTAGGGTTGCGTTATAATTTAAATTAAAAACAAATAAATAATTTTACAGATGAAAAAAATAATTTTATTAGGCCTATTCTTATTTATGGGTATTTCAGTTTCAGCACAAAATAAAAATGCTAAAGCCACTATTGAGGTGGATGGAGTTTGTACTATGTGTAAAGACCGTATAGAAAAAGCGGCTATTAAATCAAAAGGGGTTAAATCTGCAGTTTGGAATGTAGAAACCCATGAATTAAAACTTATTTATAATGAAGGCAAGACAGATTTAACAACAATACAAAACAATATAGCTTCTGTGGGTCATGATACTAAAGAAATTAAGGCTACAGATGAGGCCTATAGTACAGTACATCCTTGTTGTAGATATAGAGACGATGAAGTGATAGACGAACACAAGAATTAATAAAAATTCTTTTTATATAAAAAGCCCTTCTAAGTAATTGAACTTGGAAGGGCTTTTTGATATTTGTAAATAATGATTTTATTACATCATTCCTGGCATACCGCCTCCCATTGGAGGCATCGCTGGAGTATCTTCTTTAATGTCTACCAAAGCACATTCGGTAGTAAGAATCATTCCTGCAACCGAAGCCGCATTTTCTAAAGCTACACGAGTTACTTTTTTAGGATCGATGATTCCTGCTTCCAACATATCAACGTATTTGTCTGCTTTTGCATCGTATCCATAGTTTTTCTTTCCTTCAAGTACCTTATTAATTACAACAGATCCTTCACCACCAGCATTTTCTACAATGGTACGTAATGGAGCTTCAATTGCTTTTGCTACAATATTGATTCCTGTAGTTTCGTCTAAACTGTCTGAACTTAATTTATTTAAAACAGAAATAGCTCTTACTAAAGCAACACCACCACCAGCAACAATTCCTTCTTCAACAGCAGCACGAGTTGCGTTTAAAGCATCGTCCACACGGTCTTTCTTTTCTTTCATTTCTATTTCCGAAGCAGCTCCAACATATAATACCGCAACACCAACAGCTAATTTAGCCAATCGCTCTTGCA
>CAZIMW010000226.1:0-3937 GCA_964540425.1 uncultured Flavobacterium sp. | reverse complement strand
AATGAGAAATATATTAATTATTGGTGCCGGACGATCAGCAACGTGTTTAATCCGTTATTTACTTGACAAGTCTTCTGAAGAAAATATTTTCATTACCATTGGCGATATTTCTATAGAATCCGCACAAAAGTTTACTAAAAACCATCCCAATGCTAAAGGAATTCTACTTGACGTTTTTAATAAAGAACAACGTGAAGAAGCAGTTAAAAATTGTGATATGGTAATTTCGATGCTTCCGGCACGTTTTCATATTGAAGTGGCAAAAGATTGTATTACTTTCAATAAAAACTTGGTTACGGCGTCTTATATTAGTGATGAAATGTTGGCTTTAGATTCCGAAGTAAAAGAAAAAGGCTTGGTCTTTATGAACGAAATTGGTGTGGATCCAGGCATCGACCATATGAGTGCGATGCAAGTAATTGATGGTATTCACGATAAAGGCGGAAAATTATTATTATTTGAATCTTTCACTGGTGGATTAGTTGCTCCCCAAAGTGACGATAATCTTTGGAATTATAAATTTACTTGGAATCCAAGAAACGTGGTTTTAGCAGGTCAAGGTGGAGCTGCCAAGTTTTTACAAGAAGGAAAATACAAATACATACCTTATAATAGACTCTTTAGACGAACCGAATTTATTAAAATTGAAGGCTACGGAAAATTTGAAGTATATGCCAACCGAAACTCCTTAAAATACCATGATGTATATGGATTTCAAGATATTCTAACTTTATATCGCGGAACCATTAGACGTGTTGGTTTTAGTCGTGCTTGGAATGTTTTTGTGCAATTAGGAATGACAGAAGACGGATATACTATTCCAGATTCTGAAAACTTAACCTATCGCCAATATGTGAATTTATTTTTACCCTATTCTCCAAATGATTCTGTTAAATTAAAATTTAGACATAGTTTAAAAATAGATCAAGACGATTTAATTTGGGAGAAGTTAGAAGAACTAGACATCTTCAATAAGACAAAAACATTAGGAATTAAAAACGCTACTCCGGCTCAAGCCCTTCAGAAAATATTAATGGACAAATGGACCTTAAAAGAAGAAGATCAAGATATGATTGTGATGTATCATAAATTTGGTTATGAGCTCAACGGGGAAAATTACCAAATAGACAGTAGTATGGTGACTATTGGTGAGGACCAAACCTATACGGCCATGTCTAAAACCGTTGGTCTTCCAGTAGCAATAGCTTCTTTAAAAATTTTGAATAAGGAAATTACAACACCAGGAGTTTTACGTCCAATTGCTAAAGAAGTGTACGAACCTATATTAAAAGAATTGGAAACTTTCGGAATATCTTTTACGGAAGAAAAGAAAACGTATTTGGGTTATAATCCTGATAATTTGGGGTAATCTATACTTGCGCTCACGTGCCGCCGAAGCTATAGTGGAGGAGCAAGGCAGCTGTCTTTTTCAACACAAAAAAGCCTCTATCAAAGAATTAAACTCTGATAGAGGCTATTAAATCAAGAGATCCCTGCCTTCGCAGGAACTCATTATCGTCGTCCCATAAACATACTAACAAAATAAAGCAAAGTCGCTAAAGACCCTAAAGCGGCTACTACATAAGTTCTTGCCGCCCATTTTAAGGCGTCTTTTGCTCCTGCATGTTCTTCTTGAGTTACCATGTGACTACTTTCTAACCAAGCCAATGCTCTGTTACTTGCGTCAAATTCTACGGGTAACGTTATAAATGTGAATAATGTAGTGACTCCAAAAAGCACAATTCCTGCTAAAAACAACATAGAACCTAATTCACTTCCAGAATACATTAAAATTAACCCTCCCATTATCACAAAATTAGAAATCTTACTTGAAAATCCCACTGCTGGAACAATTGCAGATCGCAATGTTAACCATGAATAAGCTTGCGCGTGTTGTACTGCATGACCACATTCGTGAGCTGCAACTGCTGCCGCTGCTGCATTGCGTTGTGAATAAACCGATTCACTTAAATTTACGGTTTTGTTTGCTGGATTGTAATGATCTGTTAACTGCCCTTTTACGGAAACTACTTTTACATCGTAAATTCCATTATCGGCGAGCATTTTCTCAGCAATTTCTTTACCGCTCATTCCGTTTTTCAACTGAATTTTTGAGTATTTTTTAAACTTGCTTTTTAGTCGGTTGCTAACAAACATACTCACTAAAAATATGATTCCTGCTAATAAATAATATCCTCCCATATCTATCACCCTAAAAACGGGTGTCTGTTTTTAATTAATACTATTCCCTGTGAAAACAGGGATCTTAATATGTGTTTTTTACTCTTTAAATATAGCAAATATTGTGCAAAAAGCAATATTGACATATAACTGTAACTCTCGCAGGGTTTAGAACCCTGCGAGAGTTCAATAATGTTTAGAGATTCCTTTAAAACAATTCGGCTGCGCTCAGTGCGACACCCTACTTTGTAAAAATAAATTCATAAAACGAATGGAATTTTCTTTATGTTTGATGAGATTCCCGCCTGCGCGGGAATTCTACCCAACAATATTCACAATCTTTCCAGGAACCACAATCACCTTTTTAGGAGTTCTTCCTTCTAAATAATGAATTGTTTTTTCGTGCGACATTACGGCAGTCTCTATTTCATCTTTGGATAAATCTAAAGGTAATTCCATCGTAAAACGCATTTTTCCATTAAACGAAATTGGATATTTTTTCATGCTTTCTACCAAGAATTTCTCTTCAAATTTTGGAAAAGATGCGGTCGATATACTTTCTGAATAACCTAATTTACTCCAAAGCTCTTCAGCAATATGAGGTGCGTATGGCGACAATAAAACCAATAAAGGCTCTAATACTTCTTTTGAAGTGCATTTTTGAGCAGTCAACTCATTTACCGCAATCATAAAAGTTGAAACCGAAGTATTAAAACTGAAATTCTCAATGTCTTCCTGCACCTTTTTAATAGTTTTATGAAGTGTTTTTAGACTATCCTTTGAGGCAGCGTTTTCTGAAACATTAAAAGATTCTTCACTATCACTTCGACTCCGCTCAGTGTCCGTTACTGGGGAATGAAATAATCGCCATAATTTTTTCAAGAAAGAATGTACTCCCGTAATTCCAGCAGTACTCCAAGGTTTCGCTTGTTCTAATGGTCCTAAAAACATTTCGTACATACGTAAAGTATCAGCTCCATATTGCTCGCAAATATTATCTGGATTTACCACGTTGTATTTGGATTTTGACATTTTCTCCACCTCACGAGATACTTTAAAAGTTCCATCTTCTTCCGTAATAATTTCAGCGTCTTTAAATTCTGGTCGCCAGTTTTTAAAGGCTTCGACATCTAACTCGTTAGAAGCATTTACGAAGGAAACATCTGCATGAATTGGCTGTGTTTTTAAGCCTTCTATTTTAGAACTGCTTATTAATTTATTTTCACCTTCCAAACGATGAACAAAAGCACTTTCACCCAAAATCATTCCTTGGTTAATGAGTTTTTTAAAAGGTTCATCTACACTTAAAAATCCTCTGTCATATAAAAACTTTACCCAAAAACGTGAATATAATAAATGTCCTGTTGCGTGTTCGCTTCCGCCGATATATAAATCAACATTTTTCCAATAATCCATTGCTTCTTTTGAAGCAAATTCGTCATTATTTAAAGCATCCATATAACGGAACATATACCAACTACTTCCTGCCCAACCTGGCATGGTGTTTAGTTCTAAAGGGTAAATGCCGTTGTCTTCATAACCTTCAATTTCACTTTTTGAAACTAATTTATTACTAACAATGGTGTTCGTATTAGTGTCCCAAGCCCAATTATCGGCACGTCCTAAAGGTGGTTCGCCTGTTTCGGTTGGCAAGTATTTTTCTATTTCTGGCAAACGAATTGGCAAATGTTTTACGTCAATCATTTGAGGCAATCCGTTTTTGTAATATACTGGAAATGGTTCTCCCCAATATCGC
>CAZIMW010000225.1:0-4021 GCA_964540425.1 uncultured Flavobacterium sp. | reverse complement strand
TTTTATTATTATATTTTAAAATTAATGATAATTATAAAAATAAAATTTAAATTTAAATTTAAATATTATTTTTTTTTTTTTTTTTTATTTATGGGGCTTTTAGTGAGCTCACTAACAATTCAATCACAAGAATACCTAGAAATGATTGAAGCAGAAACTTTCACCGTTCAAGAAATTATTGACAATGCAGAAACTTATTTTGAAACCAAAGATAAAGGTAGAGGTTCAGGGTATGTTCAATTTAAACGTTGGGAATACAATGCAACTCGTTTAATGAATGAAAACGGAATACTTTCTACTATAACCGAAACATTAACAGAAGTTGAAAATTTTAATCGAAAGAATTCCCCGAGGCTCTGCCTCGGTGGTCAAAAAGGAAAGTTTGAAAACCTGAGGTTTTCATCAAACTAAAAATAAAATTTTTTCCGCTTGATACCTCTATGGCTCTGCCTCGAGGTAGTTCATTGCTTACCTAAACGAAACTTCAGGGAGCAGACAACCATTAAATGATAATTGGGAGGAATTAGGACCTACAGACTGGAATTCTACAACTTCTTGGAATCCTGGTGTTGGAAGAATCACTTCTATAGCAATTGATCCTCTTGATGAAAATCACATTATTATTGGAGCAAATACAGGAGGTGTTTGGCGAACCGTTGATGGTGGATTAAATTGGTCTCCGATGGGAGATTATTTTTCAAACTTAAGCGTATATTCAGTAACTATAGATCCTCAGGATTCTAATATTTATTATTTTGGATCTACAAGTGGATTGATTTATAAATCTATTGATGCAGGAGCAACTTGGTCGCAATTAGCAGACTTAAGTAATTCATTAGTGAATAAAATTTTAATACATCCTACAGATAGTAATATTATTTATGCCTCTAGTCAGAATGCAGGAATGTATATGACTACAGATGGAGGAGTAACTTGGACATCACCAATTTCGGATAACAAATGTTACGATATTGAATTTAAACCTGGAGACCCTAATGTGGTGTATGTTTCGGGTTATGGTTTTTATAAATCAACAGATGGAGGTACTACTTTTACAAGTATAGGGAGTTTTTCTTCTCAAGCTAAAATGATGGGAGTTTCTCCTAACGATGACACAATTGTATATCTAATTGAAGCCAATAATGGTAGTTTTGGTGCTTTTTATAAATCGGATGACGAAGGTGAAACGTTTACAGAATTAGATCATACCGGAAGAAATTATTTTGGTTATGACACTGCTGGATTTGATTCTGGAGGGCAAGCACCTCGCGATATGGATATAGCAATCAATCCAGAGAATGCAAACGAAGTCCATATTGCAGGAATACTTACTTGGCGTTCAATGGATGGTGGGGTTACTTTTGAAAACACATCAGATTGGATTCCAGTAAATGCCGCAAATGCAAATGTTGGTTATAACCATGCCGATGTAGATATTTTATTATTTGAAGGAACTACTTTATATTCAGGAACCGATGGAGGGATTTTTAAAGCTGAAGACACAGCAAATATAACCGCAAATTATTACACAGATTTAACTAAAGGTTTAGGAATACGCCAATTTTATAAAATCGGAATTTCACAAGCTTCAGAAGGGATAATAACAGGTGGTTCTCAGGATAATGGTTCTTCTTTTTATACCCAAGCAAATGGTTGGATAGATTGGTTAGGTGCAGATGGAATGGAAGGTTTTGTTGATAAAGATAATACCAATACAATGTACGGAATGACTCAATATGGAGGTGCATACAGAACAGATAATGCAGCAGCTTCCATCTCCTATATATCAACCCCAGCTAGTGGAAATTGGGTAACTCCTTTTGAGCAAGATCCTCAAGTTACAAACACCATATATATAGGATTAAGGAGTGTTTATTTTATCCGAATCAATTCAGATGCAGGTTCTGTAACAAAAAAACTAATTAAAAAATAAGAAATTTGTATTCCAAAGAATGCTTAAGATAAAATCATTTTATTTTAAGCATTTTTTTTATATTGCTACCATCAAAATCATTTATGGATTTTTCATCAAAACTTCTTGAAAACGCAGTCAACGAAATGTCACAATTTCCTGGCATTGGTAAACGTACCGCATTGCGTTTAGTTTTGCATTTGTTGAAACAACCACAAAGCCATACCCAACAACTTACCGAAAGTTTACAGCAAATGCGAGATGAAATCATATTTTGTAAAAGCTGTCATAATATTTCAGATAAAGAAGTATGTGAAATTTGTAGTAATCCAAACCGAAATAAAGAAATTATCTGTGTAGTTGAAGATGTTCGTGATGTAATGGCAATCGAAAACACGAGTCAATTCAGAGGACAATACCACGTTCTAGGAGGAAAAATTTCACCAATGGATGGCATTGGACCAGGGGAATTAAACATCATTTCATTAGTCGAAAAAGTAAAATTAGGAAAAGTAAAAGAACTTATTTTTGCTTTAAGTTCCACAATGGAAGGAGACACGACCAACTTTTTTATTTTCCGTCAAATTGAAGATTATAAAATAACTACGACTACCATTGCAAGAGGAATTTCAGTAGGAGACGAATTAGAATATGCAGATGAGGTAACTTTAGGCAGAAGTATTTTAAATAGAATCCCGTTTGAAGCATCATTAAAAAATTCATAATATTGAAACGAGTATGTTAAAAATATTATCAAACAATAAAATAGCCTGTTCCGTACTTGATACGGGGATAAATAGCGAAAAGAATATGCCCGATTTTATAAATATTATAGACATATGAAATTATCTGTCATCATACTTAATTATAATGTTCAATGTTTTTTAGAGCAATGTATAATAAGTGTACAACGAAGTATTAAGGGAATTGATGCAGAAATTATAGTAATAGATAACAATTCGTCCGATGAGAGTTGTGCGATGATGAAAACTAAATTTCCTGAAATTACCTTAATCGAAAATAAAAAAAATGTAGGTTTTAGTACTGCAAATAATCAAGCCGTCGCCTTTGCGAAAGGAGAATATGTGTGTATTTTAAATCCCGATACAGCGGTTGCAGAAGATACATTTATTTCAACTTTACGATACGCGGATTCCATTAAAAACTTAGGAGCTTTAGGAATATATTTAATGGATGGTACCGGAAGTTTTCTTCCTGAAAGCAAACGAAATTTACCTACACCAAAAGCGTCAATTTTAAAATTATTAGGTCTTAGTAAAAACTATTACGCCAATCATATTTCAGACACTAAAAATGGTGAAGTTGCAGTGTTGGTAGGGGCTTTTATGTTGTTGAAGCGTAGTGTTTATAATGAAGTGAATGGCTTTGATGAAGATTATTTTATGTACGGAGAAGATATCGATTTTTCTTATAAAATAACCAAAGCAGGTTATAATAATCACTATTTGGGAAGCAATACAATACTTCATTATAAAGGGGAAAGTACTCAAAAAGATGCAGCGTATCTAGACCGTTTTTATGAAGCAATGCACATTTTTTATGAAAAACATTTTAATACTAACTTTCTGTTTTGTGCTTTTGTTAAAGCAGGGGTTTCGGTAGCGAAAATATTAAAAAAAGTGTCAATTAAAAAGGTTTCAAATACTTCAGAGAATAAAATTACGTACGTATTAACTGAAAATATAATACTCCTAAAAAATATTTCAGAAAATATTAATACTGAAATAAAAACTACTTCAAAGACTATATTTAGTGATGAGGTTTTAATAAATTCCAACTTCATTTTTGATGTAGATTACATGCCGTATTCCCAAATATTTATGGTTATGCGAAGATTAAGTGGAAAAGGCAACACATTTCGCATTAGCCCTCCAGGTTGTAATTTTATTCTCGGAAGCGATCAAAGTGACCAAAAAGGGTCTGTGTTGGTTTTTTAAGAAAATCCATCTAAAAAGCATATAAATTTTAACTAATTTTGCAGCGTTAAAATATAATCGTTTTAAGATAAATTATTATGGCAAAGTTTGAATTAAAGTTACCTAAAATGGGAGAAAGTGTTGCAGAAGCAACCTTAACTGCTTGGTTAAA
>CAZIMW010000224.1:0-4054 GCA_964540425.1 uncultured Flavobacterium sp. | reverse complement strand
ATGCAGAAGAGTATTATACTAAAGGAGAAGAAAAAGTGGACCAACCTACCTTTAGCTTTTATAAGGATATAATAGCACTAAAATTAGATGATAAAGGAAATTTATTATGGTCAAGAAACATTGATAAATATCAAGGAAGCGCAAGTTATGATCAGCACCTGTCTTTTAAAACTATTTTTAATAACGGAAATTCTCATTTAATTTTAAACAACTCAAGAAGCGCCAATTTTCTTAAAAATGGCATCTATAAGTTAAAAGGAAATTTAACTGAAAAATGTGAATTGCTTGTGCTTACAATAAATTCAGATGGAGAATTTTCAGGTAAAAGAATCTTAGACTCTAAAGTAAATTCTTGGCCATTTTTCACAAATGATTCATTTATGAAACAGGAATCCAATTCTCTTCTGTTAATTGGAAGAAAAGGCAGAAAATGGCAATTATTAAAACTTTTTTATTAAATTGATAAATTAGAATTATTCTAAAATATTTTATGAAATACTACCTACTATTTTTCTTTTTAATTATTTCTCTTGGAATAAAAGCACAAGAATCCAATTTAAAAATTATTAAAAGTAAAGTTTTTACAAATGAAAAATATAAAACTTCTTTGCTTTTTGCTAAGGAAGATACTAATGGAGATGTTTTTTTAGTTCGTAATTATTATAAGTCTAACGCTTCACCTATAGGTTATTATATAGAACATTACGATAAAGATTTAACTTTATTGAAAAGTAATAAAATTGAAGTAAACCGAAGTGAGTTAAGAGGAATTTATATTAATGACTCTGAAGTTATTTTACTGCAATTTAAATACCTTCAAAAAGAAAAAAAATATGCTTTTGTAACATTAACATCTAATAAAGAAATCTTTGATTTTACCGAAATAGAAATTTATTCCATAGCAAGAGATAAAATAAATAGATACGATTATTTTGGAATTAGAAAAGACCCAGAATACACTTATTTAAAAGAGTATAAATTTGGAGACATTGTTACTTCAAATAATGAAAAGTTTACAGCTATAAATTTATTTATTAAAGAAAAAAACAGGTTAGATAGTTTTTTAGTAGTGGTTTTTAATGAGCAATTTGAAAAAGTTTACGAACATGTTCTAGAAGAAATTCAAACAGAAAACAAAAAACAAGAAGCCCTTTTTGATTATCAAAATATGAAACTTGACGATGAGGGAAATGTTTTTCTTCTAGGGAAGGTTTATAAAACTAATTCTAAAAAGGAAAAAATTAAAGGGAAACCAAATTATACTTTTGAATTATTTAAAATTAATGGACAAGGGCAAAAGCAAATTTCTTTAGAGGATAACAAATATTATATTGATAGATTACAAATAGTTTTAAAAAACAACACCCTTTCTTGTATTGGACTTTATTATGAGAAAATAAGTGATATTAAATTAATTGATGATTATTCAAAGGATGGGATTGTAAGAATTAATATTAATAATGATGAAATTACCCTGAAGAACTACCAGCCTTTTCAAGAGAGTATAAACAAACTATCATTTAAAAAATTATTTTCATTTACTGCAGTTTATGATAATTTTTATATTAATAAATTATTTGTAGCCGACAATGGAGATATTTTAATTTATTCAGAACAATTTTCAACCTACTTATCAGATAACAACCTTCAAACAAAAAATTCTTATGGAAATATAATAGCCATGAAAATAAATAATGAAGGAGAATTATTATGGACTAAAAGCATTAATAAATTTCAAAAAGCTTGGAACATAGAAAACATTCCAGTCTTATCATATTCAGCTCTTTTTAACACTAATTCTAATGCGGTATTTTTTAATGCCAAAGAAGCAGAAAATAAAGGAAATGATGAGGTGAAATTTAGTTTTAGTAAATCTAAAAACATTTTATATTCAGCAGTTATTAATAAAAAGGGAGAATTGAATTATAAAAGCCTCTCTAATGAAGATTTAAAAGGAATAACATTAGAAGTAAGATTCGGAGTGCTATTAGATGACAGCACTTTATTAGTTGAAGCAACAACGACAGATGACAAACCTTTATTAGTAAAGATTAGTCTTTAAGTATATTATTTTTCTCCTTCCCATTCCCCATAAAACTGCATTAAAAAACCCTCCATATATTCATGACGTTTTTGAGCAATTTGTGTTCCGGTTTGTGTGTTCAATTTGTCTTTTAGTAACAATAGTTTTTCGTAAAAATGATTGATAGTTGGTGCAGTGGAAGCTTTGTATTCTGAAGGAGACATTGATAAATTAGGAGTGATTTCTGGGTCGTATAATTTCCGATTTTTAAATCCGCCATAATTAAAAGCACGTGCAATACCTATGGCTCCAATAGCATCCAAACGGTCAGCATCTTGAACTACTTCAAGTTCCTTCGAATTAAAATTTTGAATTCTATTACCTCCTTTATAAGATATGTTTTCAATAATATTAATTACGTGAATGATAATTTCTTCTGAAACGTTTTCAGTTTCTAAAAACTTTCTTGCTTTTTTGGGACCTATCGTTTCATCACCATTATGAAACTTAGAATCTGCTATATCGTGAAGTAAGGCTCCTAAAGCCACCACTAAAGAATCAATGTTTTCAGTTTTTGAAATTAATAAGGAGTTTTTATAAACTCGCTCAATATGAAACCAATCGTGACCACCTTCAGCATTTGCTAATTCTTGTTTTACAAATGCAATGGTTTTTGAGATAAGTTTTGGAGGTTTCATATTAATTAACCCCAGATTTTACTTGTGCTTCAACCGTATCGATTAATGCATCGATTTCAAAATCTGAAATTTTTAAAACAGGATGCAACTCATATTTTATTCTTACTCCCAAAGGCATCGGAAACATTCCGTAGCGTTGCAATTTCCAAGAATTATTGATGGTAATTGGAACCACATAAGCATCGGGCATTTTCTTTAGCAACAACTCCAATCCTTTACGTTGAAAACGTTTTGGCTCTCCCGTTTTACTTCGGGTTCCTTCAGGAAAAATCACAGAACTTCTGTTGTTTTCAGTAAGGTAATTGGCGTATTTTAACATTGCCGTAAGTGCTTGCCTTGGGTTTTTACGATCGATTAAAACCGCACCACCATGACGTAAATTATAGGAAACAGAAGGGATTCCTTTTCCTAATTCAATTTTAGAAACAAATTTTGGATGAAACTTCCGTAAATGCCAAACTAAAGGAGGGATGTCCCAAAGACTTTGATGATTTGAAACAAAAATTATAGAAGCGTTTTTAGGTAAATTTCTCGGTTTTTTAATTTTATAAGAAGTTCCTAGAACTCTTAAACAAACTAGAATTAAAAAATTGAGGGTATCAACACTTTTTTTATGTGCTTGGTAGCCAAAAATAGTAAGACAAACCCATTGTATTGGATGCATTATTAACAAAACCAAGCTAAACAACAAGTAAAATAGTACCGTTACTGGATAGCTTAAAATGTATGTGATTTGTTTCATAGTGTTAATAAAATATCATTCAGAATGGAGTAATCATTGAGATTCTTTTACTCCGTTCTGAATGACAAACAATTAACATACCTCGTTAAAGGCATCTATTAGGTTTTCTGAAATCATTTCAGCAGGACGCCCTTCAATATGGTGACGCTCTAACATATGCACTAATTCGCCATCTTTAAACAAGGCCATACAAGGTGAACTTGGAGGAAACGGAATCATATGTGCACGAGCAGCATCTACCGCTTCGCGATCTACACCAGCAAAAACGGTGACGATTTGGTCTGGTTTTTTGTCATTTTGAATAGACATTGCAGCAGCAGGGCGGGCATTGGCAGCAGCACAGCCACAAACCGAATTTACAACAACTAAGGTTGTTCCGCTTTTGCTAAGTGCATTGTTTACTTCTTCTGCATTAAATAATTCGGTGAAGCCAACTTTTGTTAGGTCTTCACGCATTGGTTTAACTAATTCTGGAGGGTACATATTTATAGTGATTTAATTGTAACAAATTTTCGACAAAGATAACTAATTAATAAATTACCTTAAATCCGCAAAACTTTATTAAAAAATCAAGACAATCCACTGTCCATA
>CAZIMW010000223.1:0-4072 GCA_964540425.1 uncultured Flavobacterium sp. | reverse complement strand
AATTCGTTATAAATTTAAACAAATGGCTAAAACTAAATTAGAACACTTTGCTGATATGAAAACAATGGATTTTGTTTTCGAGCCTCTGTTGGAAACACTACAAAATGATGAGTTCCACATTAAAGGTAATTGGTCTAAAGATTTTTCTATAATATCTTCATTACAAGATTTTTCGGTATTTAACCATACCATATTAGCAAACTGTTGCACAAAATACGAATGATTTTCAACTAGCTGAGCCAGTTTTGAAGCTAATTTTGTGGGAATAGTCTTTTTAGTTGCTTTAAATTTTCTGACGATGTACTTTTTCCAATGATCGTTGGTGATTTTTAAAAGAAAAATTACCTCACCAAACTTATAAAATGGCATTGATTTACTTTCAAAAATATGAGTCATCATATGCTGTTTGCTGCCATAAACAACATAAGAAGCTTTTTGATGGTGTTGCCAATTGGCACGTAATTTTTTTTGAAATGCCAATGGATATTTAAAATGAGATATATTCTGAAATTCATCCAAACAGATAACCAATTGAATTTTCTTTTTTTTTGAAATTAATTCTGGAAGGTTTAGTATTTCTGAAGGATCCTTTTTTACTTCCTCCCAATCAAAACTTAAGGATAAACTATTTGATTCGTCCACTCCAAAACTTAATTTCGGAATTAACTTCTTAAAAAACAGCTTGGTTAGTTTTATTTGTTCTTCCCATTTTGAGGTGCTTGCTTTTATAACACTAGCGGCGAAAGTTTTATAAAACTCTTCTTCGGTTCTAATGTTAAATAAATCGATATGGCAAATTCTAATCTGCTTGTTTGCTTTACTAAGCTCATTGGTGGTAATGTGTACCAAAGAAGATTTTCCCCACCTTCGTGGGGAAATTAATGTGATGTTTATTTGAGATAAGATGTTTTGTTTTATAAAATCTATTTCGAAATGTCGGTTTACAAAAAACTTCTTTTCTACAACTTTACCGAACTTAAAAGGCAGACTCATATCTAATTGTTTGTTCAAAAATACGATTTTATAATTAACTTACCAAATGGAAACTTACCAAGTAGTAACATACCAAATGGTAAGTTGCTATTTGGTAAGGCTTGAAATGTTGCGGAGCTTTTTATTGTTTTATAACATTTTATTAATAGACAGAATCAATTAAAATCTGAAGTAAATCAATCGCAGCATCACTAATTCTAGTGCCCGGACCATAAACGGCAACGGCACCGGCATCAAACAAAAATTGGTAATCTTGCGGAGGAATTACACCGCCAACAATCACCATAATATCCTCGCGACCATAACGTTTTAATTCTTCAATTACCTTCGGAACCAACGTTTTATGCCCAGCCGCTAAAGAGGAAACTCCAATAATATGAACATCGTTTTCCATCGCTTGCTTAGTCGCTTCTTCGGGAGTTTGAAATAGCGGACCAATATCCACATCAAAACCTACATCTGCATAACCAGTTGCTACCACTTTGGCACCACGATCGTGACCGTCTTGACCCATTTTTGCAATCATAATTCGAGGACGACGTCCTTCTAATTCTGCAAATTTATTGGCAAGTTCTCTTGCTTTCTTAAATGAGGGGTCTTGTTTTATCTCTTTGCTATACACGCCACTAAACGATTTAATTTGTGCTTTATGTCTTCCGAATACCTCTTCCAAAGCATCGCTAATTTCTCCTAATGTAGCTCTTTCACGAGCTGCTACAATGGCTAAAGCTAGTAAATTTTCTTTACCTGTTTTAGCAGATTCTGTTAATTTTGATAAAGCTTCAGAAACTTTTACAGAGTTTCGCTCGGATTTTATTTTTTCTAAACGCTTAATTTGTGAACTACGAACTTTCTGGTTATCCACATCTAAAATCTGTAGAGGGTCTTCTTTTTCTAACCGGTATTTGTTAACACCAACAATTATATCTTGACTAGAATCGATTCGTGCTTGCTTTCTAGCAGCTGCTTCCTCGATTCGTAACTTAGGAATTCCGGCTTCAATCGCTTTGGTCATTCCTCCTAATTTTTCAACTTCTTTAATAAGCTTCCATGCTTTATTGGCGATATCTTCGGTGCGTTTTTCAATAAAATTACTTCCCGCCCATGGATCAACAGTTTTGGTGATTTGAGTTTCTTTTTGAAGATAAATTTGTGTGTTTCTAGCGATTCTTGCCGAGAAATCGGTGGGTAATGCGATGGCTTCATCCAAGGCATTGGTGTGTAATGATTGTGTTCCTCCCAAAGCAGCTGCCATTGCTTCAATACAAGTTCTTGCTACGTTATTAAAAGGGTCTTGCTCGGTTAAACTCCAACCACTTGTCTGACAATGCGTTCGTAATGCTAATGATTTTTGATTCTTCGGATTGAATTCCTTCACGATTTTAGCCCAAAGCATTCTTGCTGCTCGTAGCTTGGCAATTTCAGTAAAATGATCCATACCAATTGCCCAAAAGAAAGACAATCTTGGAGCAAAAGTATCGATGTCCATTCCGGCAGCTATCCCAATACGAATATATTCCAATCCATCTGCTAACGTGTAAGCCAATTCAATTTCGCAAGTGGCACCAGCTTCTTGCATATGATACCCAGAAATAGAAATAGAGTTGTATTTCGGCATTTTTTCTGAAGCAAATTCAAAAATATCACTAATGATTTTCATCGAAGGCGAAGGAGGATAGATGTACGTATTTCGCACCATAAACTCCTTTAGTATATCGTTTTGAATAGTTCCTGAAAGTGCTTCAGGAGGAATTCCTTGCTCTTCCGCAGCAACAATATAAAATGCCATAATTGGTAAAACAGCGCCGTTCATCGTCATCGAAACACTCATTTTATCCAATGGAATCTGATCGAATAAAATTTTCATATCTTCTACACTGTCAATGGCTACACCAGCTTTTCCAACGTCACCTTCCACACGTTTGTGATCGCTATCGTAACCTCTATGGGTTGCTAAATCGAACGCTACGGAAAGTCCTTTTTGACCCGCGGCTAAGTTTCTTCTGTAGAAAGCATTGCTATCTTCGGCTGTAGAAAAGCCTGCGTATTGCCGAATGGTCCAAGGCCTGCGAACGTACATCGTAGAATAAGGCCCCCGTAAATAGGGTGCTATTCCTGCTACGAAATTCTCGTGTTTGAATGACTCCGATTTGGTTTCTGAATTTTCAGAAATAAAATTTATATGTTGAAGGTTTTTACGAGTCTTCATATTAATAGTCTAATTTAATTAGAAATTGATAATAACTTTCAAAAGCAATAAACATTGCAAAATGATCGTCAGTTTTTACATCTCTAATATTCAACCTATATGTTTCTACTAATTCGTTTTTACTTAATTTATCATCTCTATAAAAAAGAATTGCATTTTTAACTTCACTGTTTTTTATGTTATCAATGAGACAATTTATGTAGGAAGATTTGTAATTTATTGATTTGTCTTTATTCCAAAGTTGATTCTCTTTTGCTAATATCGTCACAATATTTTTTGTGTGTTTTGAAACTATATTTTTATAATTCGCTTGCCCTGAAGACCCATTAACAATAAAAAGAGCTAGACTGTATTGATATTTTAAGCCCTCTGTTTGTGTATTGTTTTTTGCGTAATTTGCAATGTCCTCTTTAAAACTATAATAAGCTTCATGAACTAAATTTATGTCTAACTCATTACAGTTAGTTATAAGTTTATCTTTGTCTAAAAACTTATATTCCAGCGGTTTTGAACAGCTAAATAAAGCTGTAATAATAAGAGTAAATAATATAAACTTATTCATTTTATGCTTCATTTTTTAACCTTTCTTGTTCTAGTTTTTCTGAAAGACGTCTTTCAATAATAGGTTCGATGAGTGTTTTTCTTGGTTTTATTTTTACAAAAGGGTACAATTCTAAATCGTCTTTCATTCGGTCATTCGGATTTGGATGAATGTTGGTTCCTAATAATTCTAATTTTCCAGCATCGAATAATTCCTGTTCTTTTTGGGCGATTTCTTTTATTTTTCGTTGAATGGTTCCTTCTTTTAATTGTGAAAGGAATCCTCCATTAGATTCTATGTTTTTGAAAAGTTCTAAGGCTTTTTCTGAA
>CAZIMW010000222.1:0-4075 GCA_964540425.1 uncultured Flavobacterium sp. | reverse complement strand
CAAAATCTATATGTTTTTTAAATCCTAATAAAAAAGACCTAAAGGTTTTGAAAACATTTAGGTCTTTTTTATTTTTTAAAACAATTCTAATTGTTGCGATGGCTTTTCTAATGCTGCTGCTTTTTGTCCGTGAAATAATTGTATCATTCCAAACTGCTTATCGGTAATTTGCAATATTCCGACTTTTCCATATTCTGGTAGTCCGTATTTTACACGTTTTTCATGTACCTCAGCATTTTCTCTACTGGCACAAAAACGCATATAAATAGAAAACTGAAACATAGTAAAACCATCGTCCAGCAAGTTTTTCCGAAAACGTGTTGCTGCTTTTCTGTCTTTTTTTGTTTCGGTCGGTAAATCGAAAAATACTAATACCCACATAGATCTATATTGATTTAAACGTGAAAAATGATTTTCTTTCATCTCTTTTTATTTTATACCAGACCTTCTAGGTTTTAGAAACCTAGTAGGTCTAAAAATTAAAATACTGGATATAAAACCTTCCTACTTACTCCTGTAAAACATTCGTATAAACTATTGGTAGTTCTACTCATAGCTACCATTAATGGGCTTCTATTACCGTCTATTTTTACATCCATAGCAGTTATTTGTAATAGGTTCATTTTTAATGAGGTTGTTAATTCTTCATAAGGCTCACCAGATTGTACAATATCGTTTACCAAAACATCTACATAAACTCTATAGGGTTCCATAATATCGTCTGCTAAACAGAAAGCATTGTATTTGTTTCTATGAAATATACCCACACTCGGAAACATTCCAGAACTTACAATTGCTCTTGCTGTAATGCCCCGTAAAATTGCATAGCCGTAATTTAATAATTGATTTGGAGCATCTCCTTTAGGGTTCCGATTAAAACGCTCTAAATTAAATATATGTTTCCAATAATATACTGCTGCTCTACTTTCATGATTTTCTATATCGCCACTTTTAACCTCGTTTGCCCATTTATACATTTTCTGTACAGGGGTTTCTCGTTGTTCAAGAAATTTTGCTTGATTGGTGATTTTAGCACTGATAGTTTGCTGCCATAAATTCTTTTTTAAAGGAATACTAGCATTTAACTGATGCCTCATTCGTTCGGTCTGCTCACTATGCCCTACCAAAGGCTGTAATATACTAATAGGCAAATGATAAGCGTCACAATTAATGATTGCTGCTTTGTTTTTTATAAGTTTTGAAAGTAAACCATTGGTAATGGTAATTTGTTGATTTTCTAATACTAAAATACCAATATCTTCTATTGGGACGGTTTTAGTTTCTTTATCTTCTTCAGGATAATTAATTACTAATTGCTTGTTTTTTGTGCTTAGATAAGCTGGATTGCTAAAAAAAAGGGTTCGTTTTATCATGGGTTTGTATTTATCGAGACCTACTAGGTTTTAAAAACCTAGTAGGTCTATTAATGATAATTATTCTAAGTCTAAGTCATTCAATAACTTCATATTTATGTGTTTATTTTTAAGTGCAAAGGCTAAATTTTCTTTAGTGTCAAATAATTCTATTATAGTTGTTCTGTTAATTTTACTGGGTAAATTACTTAATAAAGCTTTGTATGATGAATAGCTATAAGTGTCAAAATTTTCAATATTATGATGGCTTGGATTACAATTTACATACACAATCAAATTTCTTAAATAGTTTTCATTTGTAATAAGAATATGCTTGGGATGCTTTTGAAACAAACTCCCTTTTCTTCCATATTTTTTATTATAGGCTTTGGTATAAGCATTAAACAAATTTGGAAACGGTTGGGATATTTTTGATTTATTAGATTGATATTTTTCTGGAAGATCTTTACTATCTTTTATTCTTAAAATAAAATGAAAGTGATTTGGTAAAAGACAGTAACTATATATTTCAGCAATGGAAAGTATGTATTTATTGATAAGTCTTAAAAAATAACCATAGTTTTCTTTTTCTCTAAAAATGAGTTCTTTGTTATTACTCCTGTTAAAGTAATAATAGTATTGTGATATTTCTATGGGTTGTGACTTCAATATCTTTCAGTTTTTTTTATAGACCTACTAGGTTTTGAAAACCTAGTAGGTCTGGTGTTTAATTAGTCTCTTACTCTTGCTACATTACCTAATCTATCTACTTTTAATTTCCAACAACGATCTTTAATTTGAGAAAGTCCGTCAAAAGTATTTTGACTTTTATTATTTGACCCCATCTCATTTGTTTTTATCGGTGAAGAGTAATAATGAGGTACACAATTCAATTTCCCTTGAGTTGTACTCACCATTTTATAAACCCTCTGTACTTGCTCTTTACTTAATAGTGTAAAATCAACCGAGCCAGGGCTTTCTATTTCTTCATCTGTAGGTACATATACCAAATCGTTTGGAGAAAGAGAGAATAGAAATTGAACAGAAACTTCTTTTCCTCTTTCAATAAATATACTTTTAACAGGAATCATTGGTGTAGTATCTCTTTCTTTTTTATCTAATGTCGCTCTCCATTTTTGATGTTCTATTACTTCAATTAAAGGGATGGTCTCGTATTTTCTATTCCCTTTTTCATCTTTATATATAGCAAAAAATAAATTCGTGCCTTTTGCAGCTTCTACATATTTTTTATTTTTTGGAGTTCCTTTTTTTTCTGAAATTGGAAATTTACTACCTACTTCATAAATTCTTACCTTATAAATAGGTTGGTGTTTTTTTCCATTGTTTAGAGAAACTATATTTTTATTTAATTCTTCTATCCCTTCTAAACTAAAAGCTAGGTCAAAACGTTCTTTAACTTTTCCGTTATTATCTGTTTCTAAATAATTTTCAATGTGATTTTCTAATATTTTCTGAATGCCCGTATCTGTGATACTTTCCAAATGTTTACGTGTAAACTTGTCTGTTAAAGATGTTCTTGTTGCTGTGGCTTCAATGTTTTCGTAAATCAATATTTTTTTTACCTCTTTATCATTTATTTTTATTGGATTCTTTTTAAAATAAGTTTTTACTTTTTTCACATCATTATCAAATAAATTAAAAGCACCTTTAATTTTATTTTTGATACCTTTATCTACAATCATTTTCCAATCATCCAAAGCAGAATTAAAATTAACAAGCCCTTTTTCTCGTTTTAATATAACTTTTCCCGAAACTGTTTCTTTATGCATTGGTTTACGAATAGCCCAATTATCTCCTTTTGTTTGCTGTACTAATTGTTTTTTCCATTGCCCTTCTTTTTCTACCCATTGTAAGGTTTTATTGTTTGTTTTATTAATAACACGAGTGTTTTGCTTAAAACTAATAACTGTTTTTTCTAAATGAGTTTTTGCGTCTATAGTAAAACCATTCCAAGGCATTAAAAAGTGTTTGGTATAATGTCCTTTGTCACTTTTTATTAATAAGGAATCACGCAAACCATAATTTTTATTTTCTGCGTTTAATGCTCCCAAATAATTGGTGTGTTTTTTTGTACAACAAGCAATTACCAAGGCATCTAATGCGTGATGCCTATGATCTATCCTTTTCTTATTAAATCCTTTAGAAATTTCATTAGGAACTTGCGTTCTAAAAAATTGTTTTCCAATGTTGTTTCCTTTTTCATCTTTTTGATAATCCCAATAACCAAAATCATTGCTGTTTGTCAATCTATTTAAACGTTCAAACCTTGGAGCTACTAACTCATTCCATTTATCATTTAAACCCCAATCTTGTTTTAACTTACCTGTAATGGCTCCTGTTACGGGAACAATATGTTTAGAGGTTGCTTCTTTTTCATTTTCTTCTCTTACCAAATTACTCAACAAGCCTTTTACTAAAGTACTTATGTATCTACTATCGTTTAATTGCCTTTTTATAAACCCTTCAGGAATTTCTTCACTTAATAAGTTTTTAAGCTTAGTTCTGTTCTTTTTAAAGTATTTATTACAATGACTTTCATATTGTTCTAAGGTGTAAATAACAACACTTTTACCCAAGCCTAAATCTGCTTTTTGCGTTCCATGATTTTTTATAAACTCATAAGCTGTTTGATTGTCTTTTAATTGATTTGCAGCACTTTCACAAATCACTTTATTACTCATTGAGTTATCAAAATATCGTGA
>CAZIMW010000221.1:0-4075 GCA_964540425.1 uncultured Flavobacterium sp. | reverse complement strand
AAGTAGGACGGATTGGACTCAAACCGATATTTTTAACTATGATTTTAAAAACATAGCCTTGGTTAGTTCAGAAAAATCTGATTTAAAAGAAGAATAAAAAACACCATAAATAAGAAATAAGTATGAAAAAAATAGTAATAGTATTAATCATAACTCTAATTGGAAATTTTGCATCAGCACAAACTGAAAAAAAAGCAAACAAAATTGTAATCGAAAATTTTGTAGAAAATTACAATTCTGATGATTATACGAGCATCTTTTCAATGTTTGCAGAAGTAATGCAGAAAGCACTACCAATAAATAACACAATTGAATTTTTAACAGGTTTAAAATCCCAAGCAGGAAATATTACCGACCAAGAATTTATAAAATATGAAAATGGAACTTATGCATCTTATAAAACAACATTTGAACGTGCTGTGTTTTCGCTAAATATTTCAGTAGATGATAGTTCAAAAATAAATGGTCTATTAGTTAAACCGTTTATAGACGAAACTTTTTCAGAAAATACAATTAATAATTTATCTACTAAAGATAGTTTTATTACAAAAAAACAAACCGAAATAATATTTAAAAACGTAAAATCTTTTCCAAATAATACACAAATAGCCATTGCTATTATCAAAAATGGTAAAGTTAATTATTACGGAATAAAACGAAATAACGATACTATTTCTACATCAGAAAACTATAAAAGTACATTTGAAATTGGCTCAATTACAAAAGTTTTTACATCTACCTTGCTTTCAGCATTTGTAACAGACAAAAAAATTAAATTAGATGACGACATTAATGATTATTTGAATTTACCATTTAATAACGAAACTAAAATACCATTCAAAAAACTGGCGAACCATACTTCTGGACTTCCAGTTTTACCTTCAAACTTAGATTTAACAAAAGCGAATCCGCAAAACCCATATAAAGAATATAGAAAACAAGATTTAGTAGAATATTTGACCAAACATCTAATAATATCAGAAAATTCTGAATTGAAATATGAATATTCAAATTTAGGTGCAGGTTTACTTGGCTATACGTTGAGCGGAATAGAAAACATTAGTTATGATAGCCTTTTGCGTACTAACATATTTTCTAAATACAATATGTTAAACTCAACAACAAAATTGAATAACGTTAATGGTCAATTAATCAAAGGGCAAGATGCTTCAGGAAATGAAGTTCCTAATTGGGAATTTTCGGTTTTGGCTGGTGCTGGAGGAATTTTATCGACAGTTGAAGATTTATCAAAGTTTGCAATTGCTCAATTTGATTATTCAAATGAAGAATTAAAATTAACAAGACAAAAAACATTCGAGATAAACGATAATATGAGTATTGGTTTAGGCTGGCATATAATTAAGTCAAAGTCGGAAAGTATTTTAAATTGGCATAATGGCGGAACTGGTGGTTATTCGTCTTCTATGGCAATAGATATGAAAAGTAAAAATGGAATTATTATACTGTCTAATGTTTCGGGTTATAGCTCCCAAATGGGAAACATTGATAAACTATGCTTTGAATTAATGGAAACTCTTGAAGCAGAATAAAAATAAGCGGATTAAAACACACCAATGGAAATAATACTGATTCTTTTTTTAGTGATAACCTTGGTTGTATTTCTATATCTGATATTCAGGTTAGTCAAATGGATATTTAACAATAAAACTCGAAGAATTTGGACATTATCATTAGTGGGAGTATTTATTTTAGCCATAATAATCGACAATATCATTTTAAAAAAAATGGAATTTTTCCCTTTAGAAAGCGAAACATATATTTATAATAAATTAATTCAGAAACACATAGTCATTGCAAACCCATCTAAAAACTTGGATTCATTGGCTTTTAGTATTGAAAGATATAGTAAGTCTAATTTTAGCCTTTGCGAAATAGTAGAAAAAGAGAATTACTTACGGGTTTTTTATTATAAAGAAACTTGGGATACGCCAAGAGATTTTAAAAGTAATGATGACGACTGTAATTTTGATTCAGAGTATATAGGTTGCCATACAGATGATATTATTTGTGTTTTAGAAAAAGACCAAAAACAAAAAAACAGATGGAAATTTACAGTACGAAAAAATAGAGATTCAGAATGGGTACATTATCCTTTTGAAATAAAGTGTGATGAATAAAACAACAATAAATAGATTTCTTTTTTATTGGGTATCAAGTTTTATACTTGCATACTCTTTGTATTATGTATTATGGCTGGTTACGCCTGGGCATAGAGTTTTTGGATCATTATACAGAATGTTTTTATATCATTCTTCATCTCCAATGCAATACATAGTAATCCCTTGTTTTTTTTATGGAATAATTGCAAGCCTTTTGGCGGGTAAATTTCAAAATAAAAAAACACGAGGACGCATATACTTAACATTCTTGATTATTGTATTAACCATTTTAATTAGTTCTCCTTTTGGAGGAATGCTATGGCATTATCACGATATGAAAGCAGGATATTTTCCTGAAAATTGGATTTCTAAAATGATAAGTAAAGGATTTATTGAAGGACTTCAATTGGGATGGTTCATTATTTTATTATCCTTTCCTTATAATATATTTGGCTCAATAATATGTTACTTTCTAACAAAAAAAGGAATAGAACTATTTAAATATGATAAAACATAAAGAAATAACACTATATAAAAAATACACTATAACTATTTTTACACAAAACGTTGGCAGCAATAACATATTTAAAATAAAAAACTATGGAAAACTTTAATTGGTCGCAATTTTCAAAACGTATTTTTGTGAATACTGAATTAAAAACAGTTTATAATTTTTGGACAAAAAGTGAAGAACTTGAAAAATGGTTTTTATCTAAAGCCTCATTTTCTTCAAAGGAAAGCAGAAAAATATCACCGACAGAAAACACGGTGTCTGGAAATATTTATAAATGGAACTGGTATGCACAAAACCACTATGAAGAAGGGGTTGTAATAGATGTAAACGGAATTAACCGAATAGAATTCACTTTTGCAGGAAACTGTAAAGTATTAGTAGAATTATCAAAAGTGAAGAATCAAACTCTTGTAAAACTTACTCAATCGGAAATTCCATTAGACAATAATTCAAAAGAAAATATCCGACTTGGTTGTGCCTTTGGATGGACCTTTTACTTATTAAATTTAAAATCTGTTTTAGAAGGTGGACTTGACTTACGAAATAAGGATACTGAACTGATTGGCGTAGTAAATAATTGAATGTAAAATTTAAAACTATAAATATTTAAAAAAGATAAATAACGACATGGAATAAAGTATAAAATAATAAGGCTTAAGTGCCAAACCAAAAGTTGGTGCATTTTAACATGTTCTGTGAAATATAGAATTTATAATTAAGTGCGTATATCACGTAGTTGTAAGTAATAAGATATGAAACAAGCAATTCTATTATACATATTCTTGATATCCTCTATAGGGTATTCACAAGTCGATTCCTTTGACCTTGATTTGATTCCAAATACTTTAGATAGTATTCAATTTTCTATTTGGGAAGTACATAATAAAGAAATTTCATTACCAGGTCAAGAGGAAAAGGAATTAGAAAAGGAATTAGAACGAGCAACGTTAAGTAAAAAGGATCAACAGTTATTTATAACTAACCTACAAAACCCGAAATCATACAATCAATCAAGAGCATTTCCTTATCACTACAACTTGGTTTTATATATTTATAAAGAAGGAATTGTTTTAACCGAAATACGTATTTCTACAATGACTGGGAATATTGATGTAGATAGTAAGTTGACGGAGAGTTCTTTCCGAAACAACTGCTCTGAACAAATGGGAAAAGTATTGGTTAAATTATTAAAAGAGTATAACTTCTTCAAATTATTTGATGAAGTTGACTTAGAGGGAATAACTACTTACAATAATAATATATATAGCAAATAGCCAGTGCTATTAACTAATACCGCCAAATCATAGACTTGGCTTTTAAGAATGAATAAATTAAAAATAAAATACAACGTTTTGGTTCAGTACAAAATTGAAAGTTTATCGCTTTCTACTGCCAACTTGCCATATATTAACCGTTAACCACAAGTAGCATAGAGCCAAAA
>CAZIMW010000220.1:0-4115 GCA_964540425.1 uncultured Flavobacterium sp. | reverse complement strand
ATGAATAACATGTCTTCACGAGGAGCTTTTGGGCGACAAAGTGATCTGTTTAATGGTAGTTTTGATCAAGAGGTCGCTTCGGTCGTGCCTCTCTCGCGAAGACAAGTGCATTATGAAATCGTATGTCTTCACGAGCGACCCTAGGAGCGTGGTGATCTCATTAAAATAGTTTTGTTTCAATTCATAAGGTCGCTTCGTCGCCCAAAAGCTCCTCGCGAAGACATCGCATTAAACATTTAGTAAAATGCCACATAGTATGTCTTCACGAGGAGCTCTCAAGAGTGACGAAGTGATCTGTTTAATAATAGTTTCAATCATGAGATCGTTTCGTGCCTCGCTAAGACATTTCAACTTCATTTTCAATTTTATTACCTGTTTCAATTATAACCATCTTATTTTTAAATATAATTACTACCTTTGATTAACAAATAAAAATAAGATGGATGTTCAGGCAAAAAGGATAGAATTGGTAAAGTGGATACTTAGTGTTCAAGAAGAACTTTTATATAAAGTAAGTGAATTAAAAGAAAAATCTTCACCAGAGATTGTAGCATATGCAGTTCAGGAAGAACCATTAACTAAGAGTGAATACATTAAAAAAGCTAAAGACGCAGAAAAAAGAATTGACCAAGGTGATTTTACTAGTCATAAAGATTTAGCCAAGGAAATGAAAGATTGGTAATGATTAAAACTTCTATTAAAATTGTCTGGGATAATAAAGCTAAAGAAGATTTAAAAGGTATTTATAAATTTAATAAGAAAACCCTTTCATTAGAGTTTGCTTTAAAGATTAGAAAACAGATTTATCAGAAAGTTGGTGAAATAGCCTTTCTGGAACAATGGCAAGAAGATGAACTCCTAGGCTCTCCCTACAGAAGAATTGTTATTGGAAATTATAAAGTCGTTTATAAAATTAAAAGCAAAAATTTAATTTATATACTAATGGTTTTCGATACAAGACAAAATCCAGTAAAATATAAAATTAAATAAGAGATTCCTTCCGAGATTTCGGGATTTACATTAATGAATAAAAGCTCAAAAATATACATAGCAGGTCATAACGGAATGGTAGGATCTGCTATTTTACGAAAACTTAAAAGCGAAGGCTTTACCAATTTTGTTTTACGAACTTCTAAAGAATTAGACTTAACCAATCAAGAAGCAGTCAAGATATTTTTCAAAACCGAAAAACCCGAATACGTTTTTTTAGCAGCCGCAAAAGTAGGAGGGATACAAGCCAATAATACCTATCGAGCCGATTTTTTGTATGATAATTTAATGATTCAGAATAATGTAATTCATTCTAGTTATGTTAATAAAGTAAAAAAATTATTGTTTTTAGGCTCCTCTTGTATTTATCCTAAGTTAGCACCGCAACCATTAAAAGAAGCATATTTACTTACGGGCGAATTAGAATATACCAACGAACCTTATGCCATTGCAAAAATTGCAGGAATAAAGCTTTGCGAGAATTACAGAAAGCAATACGGATGTGATTTTATTTCGGTGATGCCTACCAATTTATATGGTCCTAATGACAATTACGATTTAAAAAACTCACACGTTTTACCCGCCTTATTACGAAAATTTCACGAAGCCAAACAAAATAACGATGCGTTTGTAGAAGTATGGGGAACAGGAACACCCAAACGTGAGTTTTTACACGTAGATGATTTGGCAGCTGCTTGTTATTTTTTAATGGAAACGTATTCAGGAACCGACTTTGTAAACATTGGTACAGGAGAAGATTTATCCATTAAAGAATTGGCAGAACTCATTCAGAAAATAGTTGGCTTTAAAGGAGAATTAAAATGGAATACTAATAAACCAGATGGAACTCCTAGAAAACTACTAGATGTATCTAGATTGAATGATTTGGGTTGGAAGTATAGTATTGTACTCGAAGAGGGAATTAAAGAAGTGTATCAACAAACATTTAATAAATAGGCAGGATGCTCATTTCAATAATAACAGTTAATTATAACGATGCAATTGGTTTAGAAAAAACCATCAAAAGTGTGCAATCTCAAACGTTTAAAAATTTTGAGCATATTATAATAGATGGCAATAGTACCGATGGAAGTAAAGCCATTATTGAAAAACATAAAAACTCTTTTAGTTATTGGGTAAGCGAACCAGATTCGGGTATTTATAATGCTATGAATAAGGGGATTGATAAGGCAAAAGGGGAGTATTTGCTTTTTTTAAATAGTGGGGACTATTTATATGATGATAAAGTGTTAGAGAAGGTTAGTACTGAGTTAAAAAGTGGAATTGATATTTATTATGGAGATTTATGTTTTGTTGATGCTAATGGCAAGGGAAAAGTAAAGCAGTATCCTGATGAATTGTCATTTTATTATTTTTTCGACAAAGGTCATTTGCCCCATCCTGCGTCATTTACTAAAAAGACTTTATTTGATAAAATAGGATTATATCGAGAGAAATTTAAAATTGTTGCCGACTGGGATTTTTATGTAAATGCAATTTGTAAATGGAATGCAAGTTATAAGCATATTGGTATAACAGTAACAAATTTTGATGTTGGAGGAATATCAAGTCAACCAGAATTTAATGAAATTAGATTAAGTGAAAGAAAGGTTAGTCTAAAAGATAATTTTCCTTTGTTTATTTATGATAATAAACAGTTATTAGAGTATGATAAAAAGCATGTCTCAAAAAAATATATTTTAATAAGTGAATTAGAAAAATATAAAATGGCTAATAAAATCCACACAAAGTGTTTGTTATTATTTTCAAAAATATTTATTAAAAACAGATAAATAGTTGAATTCTATTAAAAGTAGAAATTAAATGTAGTTTTGGATCAAAAAAATAATCATATTATTTTCAAATTAAAATCATTCCCACAAATATCAGAAACTTTTGTGGTCGCTAATATTGTAGAAGCTATTAAGAAAGGGTATTCGGTTACGATTATAACAGACAAAATAAATCCAATAGCTAAAAGTTCTCAAGAATATCTTTTTAAGAAATATCAATTATTAGAGAAAACGATTGCATTTAAAAGCCCAACAGGTAGTAACCGAAAAGCAAAGGCATTACAAATATTATTACGCCCCAAGAAATTATATTATTTTTTAAAACTTTGGCAACTTCGTAAAAAAAAGTCACTCGACTATATTTTTCTCATTCAATTTTATTGGAACTATAGAAATGCAAAAATAATTCACGTTCATTTTGCAACAGCAATTAATCCTTTATTCGATTTAAAAAAAATAGGATTATTAAAATCTAAAATCATCGTTACTTTTCATGGGTATGATGCGCATTTTTTACCTGAAGGAAATTCTTTAAAACGCTTACTTGAAAACTTTAATACCTATGTTTCAAGAATAACAGTAAACTCAACCTATTTAAAAGAAAAATTAGTTGCTAAAGGTTTTAATAAAAATGTAATTGAAATTATACCAATTGGCTTCGATGAAACTGTTTTTCAACTCAAAAAAAGTAAAAATTTTAATAATGTACCGTTTAAAATAATTTCTGTAGGGAGGTTAGTAACCTTAAAAGGTCATGATTTTGGAATAAAAGCCATATTTCAGTTAAAAGAAATGGGTTTTGATATTTCTTATACAATTGTTGGAACTGGAGCAGAATACGATAATTTACTAGGGTTAATTAAAAGATTAAATTTAGAGAATCAAGTTTTTTTACTCGGTTCTAAAAGTCAGTTAGAAATAAAAGAACTGTTAGAAAACCATCATTTATTTTTAATGACATCCACAAAAGATGAATCTGGCAGGAGTGAAGCCTTTGGTGTAGTGTCTTTAGAAGCGCAAGCAATGGGTTTACCTATTGTTGGGTTTAATGCGGGTGGTTTTCCAGATACAGTTCTAGATGGCGAAACAGGGTTTCTTGTAGAAGATAAAAACATAAAAGAATTATCTAATAAAATAGCTACTTTAATTAATGACGAAAAGTTGTTAAAACAAATGAGTACTGCGTGTATTGCTCATGTAAATAACAAATTTAATACTAAACATACAACGGGAAAATATTTAGATTTATATGAACAACTATATTAGTTGTCTTGATGAGGAGCATTTGAGCGACGAAGTGATCTATCTGCTTTCAGTTAGCATTTTTTAATT
>CAZIMW010000219.1:0-4155 GCA_964540425.1 uncultured Flavobacterium sp. | reverse complement strand
ACAAAATGATAAAATGGAATCGCTTATTGAAGAGTTTGGACTAGGGCATATACGAAAAAGCAGAGGCGATTTATTAAGCGGTGGTGAACGTAGAAGAACCGAAATTGCTCGTGCATTGGCTACCGATCCAAGTTTTATTTTATTGGACGAACCTTTTGCAGGAGTAGATCCTGTTGCGGTTGAAGACATTCAACGTATCGTCGCTAAATTGGTGACTAAAAATATTGGTATTCTTATTACCGATCACAACGTACAAGAAACTCTAGCAATCACCGACCGCACTTATTTAATGTTTGAAGGAAGTATCTTAAAACACGGAAAACCAGAAGAATTGGCAAGTGACGAAATGGTACGAAAGGTATATTTAGGTCAGAATTTTGAACTTAGAAAGAAGAAGTTGAATTTTGAGTGATTTAGGTTAATAATGACAAGAAAGCTTCCGTTTTGGATGAAAATTTTATGGGTAATCACATTTCCTGGGCTTTTTATTATTGCAGCTTTAAGTCTTAATAAGTTCTTCTCTCCGACATCTCAACTTGTAGTAGATTTTAATGGATTCAATGTCCATCAGAATCCTTTATCATTCTTTTATTTAACTATTTCAAGTTTATCAATTTTAATATGGGTGATAAATTATACGTTTAGTTTTGTTTCTGCAATATTAAATCAAGAAATTATAGAATGGAAACTACCTTATATATTGACATTATTAATCTTTATAATTAGCTTTGTTTTTTATTATCAAACTAGCTCTTAAATATATTTCTCATACTTATTTTTGATTTTTTAATTTTTGTTAATTAATTTTTTGTAACAATTATTAATCAGCCTCGTCTTACTTTTATCTAATCAACAATACAAAACTGTGCAAGAAATTCTCACACTCAGTAATCTTACTAAAAAATACGGATCGTTAACTGCGGTTAATAACCTTTCAGTAACCATAGAAAAAGGTAACGTTTATGGTATTTTAGGTCCAAACGGAAGTGGCAAATCAACTACGCTAGGCATTGTTTTAAATGTCGTTAATAAAACAAGTGGCGATTTTCATTGGTTTGATGGTAGCGGAAGCACCCACCAAGCACTAAAAAAAGTAGGTGCCATTATTGAACACCCAAACTTCTATCCTTATATGACGGCAGCTCAAAATTTAAATTTAGTTTGTAAAATAAAGGGGGTTTCCAAAGATAAAGTAAACGAAAAATTAAAAATCGTTGGATTATTAGATCGGAAAGATGATAAATTCAAAACCTTTTCATTGGGTATGAAACAACGTCTTGCAATCGCTTCTGCATTACTTAACGATCCTGAAATATTAATTTTAGATGAACCTACCAACGGATTAGACCCTCAAGGAATTCATCAAATTAGAGAGATCATTAAACAAATTGCTTCCGAAGGAACCACGATACTTTTAGCCTCCCATTTATTAGATGAGGTTGAAAAAGTATGTACCCATGTGGTGATACTTCAGAAAGGGAAAAGCTTGTATTCTGGTAGAGTTGAAGATATGATTGCTAGTCACGGATTTTTCACATTACAATCAGACGATTTAGAAAAGTTAAAAACGGTTTTAGAAGCACACGATAGTTTTGGAACTATTAAGCAAGAAGACCAAAAACTTATTGCTTATTTAAAAGAGCCTTTAGATAGTGCTGAATTAAATAAATTATTGTTCAAAAAAGGAATTAACCTTTCCTATTTAGTACACCGAAAAGAAAGTTTAGAAGAACAATTTTTAGAACTAACCAAAACTGCTTAAACAACTTACAATGCTACGACTACTTACCATAGAATTACATAAATTAAAATATAACAAATCGGCTATAGTTATTTCGATTGTTTACTTCATTTTGATTATGTTTATTGCATTAATTTCATCTATTGAAATTCCAATAATTAACGTTAGAATTGCCGACCAAGGAATATTTAATTTTCCATATATCTGGCATTTTAATGCTTACATAGCTGCATTACTTAAAATATTTTTAGCTATAGTAATTGTTTCCATGATGGCAAACGAGTATAGCAATAGAACACTCAAACAAAACCTTATTGATGGTTTAAGCAAAAAGGAATTTGTTCTTTCAAAGTTTCTAACGGTTGTTTTATTTGCAGCAGTTTCAACCCTATTTGTTTTTGGGGTATCTTTAATATTAGGGTTAATATTTTCAGATTATAACGAAATTGGAATTATTTTTAGTGATACCGAATACCTGTTTGCATATTTTATAAAACTCTTAGGCTTCTTTTCCTTCTGTTTATTTTTAGGAGTTTTAGTAAAAAAATCTGCTTTTGCTTTAGGCTTTTTAGCTATTTGGAGTATTGCTGAAGGTATTATCTATGCTTTATTAAAGTGGATACTATTTAAAAATACCGACATTGCAGATACTGTTAGTCAATTTTTTCCATTATCGTCTATGGCTAACTTAATAAAAGAACCTTTCTCTAGGTTAGGCGCGGTGCAATCTGCTGCAAGCCAATTAGGCGAAGCTTTTGATAAAGATTATAGCGTACAACCCTTAAACGTACTTATCGTTTTAATTTGGACTGCACTGTTTATTTATTGGACTTATTTAATTTTGAAGCGTAGGGATTTATAATATTTGGAGAGTAAATACTCGTATTAAAAAGTTACTTTATGACGGTTGGCATAAAAATAATGGCTGAATTCGGAAGTATAATTTTTTGATATAAAAATACAACTTACACTACTCAATGATAACTAGTTAATAATAAAATATATCGTGCTTTTTTATCTTTTTTACCGTGTAACGGTCTTAAAACCTTAAAAGCTATGTGTATTGAGTATATTAGTCAATTTAATTCACATTGTTCTTTCTCAACCATTCCAAACTTGATTCAAAATCAGTTAACAATTGGTTTTCAGGAATTAAATCTGGTATTATTTTAAGACTTTTAAGTAATGTTTTGGGTTGTGGCGAAATATTAACAAGTAATACTATTTTACCATTATTTATTAGATTTTTTATAGTTTCTTCTATAACATATAAACCAGATTGGTCTAAGTAGGGCATTCTTCCCATTCTAATAATAACAATTGTTGCTTTATTAGAAATGTTTTTAGCGGATTGTTGAAAATCACTTGTAGAGCCAAAAAACAAGGGTCCTTTTATATGTAATAAATATACATTTCCTTTTAAATTTTCGGTAAAACCTATTTCATCTTCCCAAGCTTCTTCTTTTTCTAATAATCTAAAAATTGATTGTTCAGCAGTAAGGTCTCCAATTTTTTTCATAAATATAATAGAGGCAATAATCAGTCCTATTCCAACTGCAAAAACAAGATTCCATAAAGCGGATAATAATAAAACTACGATCATTATTACTCCTTCTGTTTTAGGTATAAAAGGGATCGCTTTTATGCCTTTATAATCAATTACTCCTATTCCAATGGTAATTAATATTCCTGACAGAACTGCTGATGGTATTAATGAAGCAACAGGACTTAAAACTAATAAGACTACAAGTAAAAATAATGCAGATACCATTCCAGACAATCTAGTTTTTCCGCCAGCTTCAATATTTACTATCGTTCGTGTAGTAGCTCCTGCACCAGGAATACCACCAAACATTGAACTTATTATATTCCCAATTCCTTGACCTATTAATTCTCTATTGGGTTTGTTTTTGAGTTTTGTCATATTTTCAGCTATTACTGAAGATAATAAGGTGTCAATTGTACTTAAAAATGCTAAAGATAATGCAGCAAAAAAGTAGGGCATAATAGTTTTTAAATTAAAGCCATAAAAAATATCCAAATTTAAAACAGGCAAGCCACTTGGGATTTCAGAAATTTTCCTATAATCTAGCCCAAACCCAACAGCAATGAGTGACATAACGACTAATGCAATGAGAGAACTTGGAATTTTTTTTGTGATTCTTTTAAAACCAAATACAATGAAAATTGTACCTAAAGCAAGTGAGAATTCAATCCAATTAATATTATTAATAGCTCTTGGAAGCGTTTTTAGAGAACCTAACACACCAGAGGCACTTTTCTTGGCTAAAATTTTTGAATTAGAAATGATTTGCTCCTCCGAAACGGTTTTACCTTTAACAAAAGATTGTTCAAAATTATTTAAAATTAAAATATCTTCACCTATCTCATCTTTTAATATTTTATTAAAAATA
>CAZIMW010000218.1:0-4165 GCA_964540425.1 uncultured Flavobacterium sp. | reverse complement strand
CTTGTAAATCCATAATATAAATATACGAATAATAGCTGAATTAAACTAGAGCCTACTCTTTTTGTGTTTGTTTAATGTTATACTTACCTAATTAAACCCTTTTCAAATTATTAAAATCAGTATGATTCATAATGCGACCATAAATATCTAAAACTGTAGTTTGAGAATAGCTTAAAACATCTTTGGTAACCATCATTTTTTGAGTAAACTCCAAAGTTTTGGCTTTTTCCATCATAAAAGGAGACTGGGTAAATCCCCATTCTTCTCCTTCTTTTGCTATAACATTTAAAGTGATTCTAGACTTTCCGATTTTCTCGCTATCAAATTTACCGCCAGCTAAAACTACCAATCCACGTGGAATGGTAAAAGAGTGCATAATCGTTTCGTTTGCTTTGTCCCAAAGCCAGTAACCTACTTGATCGTGGAAAGTTTCATCATTTTTCTTTCTTCTAACAGATAGATGGTATCTAGCAATTGCCAAAACTTGATCGTCTGCATTGTCAACATCTCCAGCCCTTTCAAAAACAATTGTTTCGTAGTATGGACTCGTTGTGTCTCCGTCAGGTTCGGGAGCAAAATCTTCTCCTTTATCACCTTTCCAAGTTCCGAATAATAATTCTAATGGACCGTAATCTGCGGTGTTTTCGTTTGGCATAATAATGTATTTTTTGAGACACTCAAAGGTAAGAAATCAGTAGAAGATAAATTAAAAAATTACTTGATTTTTAATCATTTTATTTTGATTAGAAGCTTGATTGGGTTTTAAAAATAATAACTTTGCACATTCAATAAAAGAATCTTAAAATGATTAAATCAATCTTCATTTCTTCAGCAGAGCCTTATTCTGGGAAGTCACTTATAACCCTTGGAATTTCTGAAGCTATTTTACGAAAAACAAAAAAAGTAGCTTTTTACAAACCTATTATAAGAGATAAAAAAAAAGGAAGCAAGGATAAAAATATTGAATTAATTTTAGATTATTTCAATTTAGAACAATCCTATTCAGAGTCTTATTCTTTTCAAAGAAGTGAAGTACAAGAGCTTTTTGGAGAAGGTAAACAGAATGAGATTATTGAAAAAATAATCAATGATTTTAAGGCTTTAGAAGAGAAAAATGACTTTGTTATTTGCGAAGGTTCCGATTATATTGGAGAAGGTTCTTTTTTTGAATTCGACATTAATTCTTTTATTGCAAAAAGTTTAGGTTTGCCAATTTTAATTATAGGTCAAGGACTAGGTCGGTCGCTTCAAGAAATAGTAAACCCTATAAAAATGGCGGTTAAAGCATTTGACCATCGGGATACAAAAATTATTGGAGTTGTAGTAAATAGAGTTCAAAAAGACAGAAGAAATGAAATTGAAAGTGCTTTAAAAAAAGAACTACCAAATACGTCTAGTATATTATCTGTAATTCCAATAGACGAGACGCTAAGCAATCCTTCTATAAAAGAAATTGCCGATCAATTAAACGCTGAAATTTTATACGGGAAAGGGAAAACAGAAATGTTGGTTACTAATTTTCAAGTAGTAGCAATGCAATTAAATAATTATTTGAAATACCTTAAAAAAGGAAGTATGGCAATTACTCCTGGTGATCGAATTGATATTTTAATGGGAGCCTTACAGGCAAATATTTCTACAAATTATCCGGATATTTCAGGGATAATATTAACAGGAGGAATAAAACCTGATAAACATATAAGGCAACTATTAAAAGGACTTCCAGATGTTTTGCCAGTTTTATTGGTTGATGATCATACCTTTGAAACTTCGGTAAAAGCAAATCTGGTAGTTTCTTCCATTAATAAAAATAGCAAGCGGAAAATTAACCTTTCGCTGACCTTATTCGATAAGTATTTTGACGTGAATGCTTTAGGAGAATTGGTGAAAAACATGACTCCTTCAGGGATGACACCGAAAATGTTTATATATCATTTACAGAAGTTAGCTTCAAATGAAAGGAAAACAATCGTTTTACCCGAAGGGAATGATGATAGAATATTAAAGGCTGTTGAAATCCTTCAAAAAAAGGATTTAGTAGATATGATTTTAATAGGTAATAGTGATCTTATTAAAAATCAAAGTAGAAGTTTAGGTTTGCGTATCGATTTTGAAAAAACACCAGTTGTTGATCCTAAAACCTCTTCAAATTTTAAAAAATATGCTTCTGCTTTTTTCGAATTGAGAAAAGAAAAAGGAGTAAACATGGAGGTTGCCTACGATTTAATGACAGATGTATCTTACTTCGGAACGATGATGGTTCATAAAGGGCACGCAGACGGAATGGTTTCTGGGGCAGCACATACCACGCAACACACTATTAGACCTGCACTTCAGATTATAAAAACCAAACCTGGAAATAAAGTGGTTTCCTCGGTGTTTTTTATGTGCTTGGACGATCGTGTGGTGGCTTATGGAGATTGTGCTATTAACCCAAACCCGAATGCAGAACAATTGGCTGAAATTGCCATTTCTTCAGCAAAAACCACCAAGAGATTTGGAATTGAACCCAAAGTAGCGATGTTGTCGTATTCTTCGGGAGACTCCGGAAAAGGTGCCGATGTAGAGATTGTTAGGAAAGCAACTAAAATTGTTAAAGCAACACGTCCAGATATAAAAATCGAAGGACCCATTCAATATGATGCTGCGGTAGATATGGAAGTGGGTAAAAAGAAACTTCCAAATTCTGAAGTTGCCGGACAAGCTAGTGTGTTGATATTTCCGGATTTAAACACCGGAAATAACACTTATAAAGCAGTGCAACGTGAAACAGGTGCCATTGCAATTGGACCTGTTTTACAAGGATTAAACAAGCCCGTAAACGATTTAAGTCGTGGTTGTACGGTGGAAGATATCGTGAACACTATTATTATTACCGCAATTCAAGCACAAGAAAATTAATATGAATACTTTAGTCATCAATACCGGTAGTTCTTCTATAAAATACCAGTTTATCAATATGCCTTCTGGCGAAGTATTAAGCTCGGGATTGGTAGAAAGAATCGGAGAAGAAACAGGAACCATTACCCATCGAAAATTTATAAATGGAGTTAAATCTGAAGTGGTTTTTAATGAAGAAATTCCTACTCACGAAATAGGAATGAAACGAGTAGCATCCTTATTAACCGATGCAGAATTTGGGGTGATTGAAAACACTTCAGATGTAAAATTAGTGGGTCATCGCATTGTAATGGGAGGCGAAAAATACAGTAAAACTTCTGTGATTACCGATGAGGTTAAGGAAACAATCGAAAAACTTTCGAGTATTGCACCTCTCCATAATCCACCCAATTTAATAGGAATTCACGTAGCCGAACAGATTTTTAAGGAAGCTACACAAATTGGTGTTTTCGATACTTCATTTCATTCCACTTTACCGGAATATGCGTATCGTTATGCTATTCCTAATTATTTATATGAAGAACACGGAATTAGAGTTTATGGTTTCCACGGAACTTCCCATCAATATGTAACAGAAAGGGCTGCAAAAATACTGAATAAGAAGCTTAATAAAGTAAATTTAATCACCATTCATTTAGGAAATGGAGCCAGTATTACCGCTGTTAAAAACGGAAAGAGTATTGATACTAGCTTAGGTATGACACCCACTACGGGACTTGTCATGGGAACCAGAGTTGGGGATATTGATCCAGGTGTGATTCTATATATGGAGGATTCACTAGGAATTGAAATTGATGAAGTAAAACGAATTATCAATAAAGAAAGTGGTCTTAAAGGACTTACAGGAAATAACGATTTACGTTTTATTGAAGCCCAATTTGAAAAAGGAGATGAAAAAGCTGCACTCGCTTTAAAGATTTACGCCTACCGAATTAAAAAATATATTGGTTCTTATTTAGCAATTATCGGAAGGGTAGATGCCATTGTTTTTACCGCTGGAGTTGGCGAAAATAGTTCGACTATACGTAAAATGGTAACAGAAGATTTATCCCATTTAGGAATTGAAATCAAAGAAGATTTAAACCTTTCTAAAAGTAAATTGGAAAGAGATATTTCTTCTGGAAAAGCAAAAATTAAAACCTTGGTAATTCCTACTAATGAAGAGTTGGAGATTGCTAAACAGGCTTTTTTAGTTTATGGTGAGGTTAAGAAATGAACTACCTCGAGGCAGAGCCATAGAGGTATCAAGCGGAAAAAATTTTAT
>CAZIMW010000217.1:0-4176 GCA_964540425.1 uncultured Flavobacterium sp. | reverse complement strand
ATTGCTGTGTACACGGAATTTTAGCTGCTTCAGAATTAGGCTACGAAACCATCATGATTAACTGTAATCCTGAAACCGTTTCTACCGATTTTGATGTTGCAGATAAATTGTATTTTGAACCTGTTTTCTGGGAACATATTTACGATATTATTCAGCATGAAAAACCAGAAGGTGTTATTGTTCAATTAGGTGGACAAACCGCTTTAAAACTTGCTGAAAAATTAGAGCGCTACGGAATTAAAATACTTGGTACGAATTTCGAATCTTTAGATTTAGCGGAAGATCGAGGTAGTTTTTCAACTATTCTGAAAAATATAAACATTCCATATCCAGAATTTGGAGTAGCTGAAACTGCTGAGGAAGCACTAGCTTTAGCAGATGTCCTAGACTTTCCATTATTAATTAGACCTTCCTACGTTTTAGGTGGTCAGGGAATGAAAATTGTAATAAATAAAAAGGAATTGGAAGAGCATGTTGTTAACATTCTTCGGAAAATGCCAAATAACAAATTGCTTTTAGATCATTATTTAGACGGAGCAATTGAAGCGGAAGCTGATGCTATTTGTGATGGGGAAAATGTGTATATTATTGGTATTATGGAACATATTGAACCTTGTGGAGTTCACTCTGGAGATTCTAACGCAACTTTACCTCCTTTTAATTTAGGTGAGTTTGTGATGCAGCAAATAAAAGATCATACCAAGAATATTGCCTTGGCGTTGAATACAGTTGGATTGATAAATATTCAGTTTGCCATTAAAGACGATACGGTTTATATTATTGAAGCAAATCCTAGAGCTTCACGTACCGTACCATTTATATCGAAAGCTTACGGCGAACCGTATGTAAATTATGCAACCAAAGTAATGCTGGGACATAATAAGGTAACAGATTTTGATTTTAATCCTCAATTAGAAGGCTACGCAATTAAGCAGCCAGTTTTTAGTTTTGATAAATTTCCGAATGTAAATAAACAATTAGGACCAGAAATGAAAAGTACAGGAGAAAGCATCTTATTTATCGACAGTTTAAAAGACGATGAATTTTATAATTTATATTCTCGTAGGAAAATGTATTTGACTAAGTAAATTACAGTCATAAGATGACTCAAAGTCATCTTATGACTTTTTCAATTTAGTGCCGGTGTAACTCTAAGTCACACCGGCACTGTTTTAATCAATTTTGTCCCAACCATTTTTTAAATTCAGTAATCTTAGCTTTACTTATGGTAATATCTATTGGAGCAATAGGTTTGGTAATTACTTTTAACTGAGTAGCACCATATTTTTCAATCTTATCAATAGCTTTTGCTGAAACAATCACTTGCCTTGAAGCTCTGTAAAATTGAGAGTCATCAAACATTAAATATAAATCATCTAATGAAATATTTATAGTTGACGTTTTATGATCCTGTTCAACAATGTAAGTAATTTTATTTTGAGTATAAACAAATGCGATGTTTTTAAAATAAACAGGAGCTAATTTATTTCCTCGGTCTGCCAATATTCGTTTAGTTTCAGAAGGATTCGTTTTTAAAGAACTACTTGCTATTTTATTTTTTATTTCTTTTAAATCATTAAAATATTGGCTTCCAGTATTTCTGTTTAATTCTGAAATTTTCTTTAAATTTTTAGTGTTGATATATTGTAGAAAAAAGTAAATTAATAAGGAACTACTTAGCCATACTAAAATAAAAATAAGGGCAAGTTTTTCTTTTAAATTATTGAAAACAGTTTGAATTTTATGGATGTTGGAGTGTGAAGCAACTACCCAATCCATATTTTTAACAGGACTTAAATAAACAATTTCAGTATAATTTTTTAAGGTTCTTAAACCACCCGTTTCTAGTCTTTCTAATATTGCTTTTTTAAAATTTAACTCGGTTTCTATGTTTGATAGGGATTTTATTGTAGAATTATTTTTAGAAATAGTTACTCCAATTTTACTAATATCTGGGTGGCAAATTCCTTTTCCATTTCCATCAAACATACAAACGAAACTATTTTCGGTGGACATATTTTCAAGACTTTTCTGAAGCTCCTCTCTAACTTGTTTTTCTAGAATACCTGAATTTAATTTTTCGTATAACAAGTTTGAAATTAAATTTGCTTGAACTTTTGAATTTTCAACTTGCTGGTTTAAAATGTCATTAACTGCAGTATTATAAACATAATTAAAACTGAAATAATAAATAATACCAAGAAGTAGAAGTGTGCTGGGGAGTACTATTTGTTTCATTTAATGTCTTTAATTTTTATCGAAAATACAATTAATTTTTATTTATAATGAGTTTAAATAAAACGAAAATCAACATCATTCCAAAAATACTTCAGTTGAAAACATGGGTGATTCAGGTAGAAATTTAGTTAGTTCAGTCTATTTCATTATTTAAATAACTGGATTACCATTTTATTTGTATCATATTAAATTAATAACCAAAAACAATTGAACTATGAAAAAAAGCAACAAATTAGTAATTACGTTGGTGTTTATTTCAACTTTAATAAGTTGTAGCAGTGATGATGATAACACAACAGTAGTACCTGTAGCAAATATTGTAAGATTAGCAAGTATTACAACTCACGGATCTATTTTGACAGACTCTGAAGGAATGTCTTTGTATTTCTTCTCAAAAGATACCAAGCAAACTTCAGCATGTTTAGATGAGTGTTTAGATGTTTGGCCCGTATTTTATGATGCAAATATCACGGTTGATTCTGGATTAGATGTTAATGATTTTGCAACAATTACAAGAGCCGATGGAATAAAACAAACTACTTACCTAGGATGGCCATTGTATTATTTTGTAAATGATGTAGCTGAAGGAGATACCAATGGAGATGATGTAAATAATGTTTGGTTTATTGCTAAGCCTGATTATTCTTTAATGTACGTAGTTTCTCAATTAGTGGGGCACGATGGGTTAAATTACACAAGTGAATATACAGAAGGCAACGGAGATACATTTTATATGACCGATATTGAAGGAAACACTTTATATACATTTATCAATGATACGAACGGGGTAAATAATTTTACAGCTCCAGATTTTTCAAATAATGGAGTTTGGCCAATTGCTGAAATTTCTTTAGATAAAATACCAAGTATTTTAAATAACTCTGACTTTAGTACCATTGACATATTTGGAAGAACACAATTAACTTACAAAGGATGGCCATTGTATTATTTTGGTCAAGATACAAACCGTGGAGATAATAAAGGAATTAGTTTTCCTGCTCCAGGAGTTTGGTCAATTGCAAATGTAGATACTGAAGTTGCTCAATAAATATTAAAATTTAACCAAAGAAGATATTTGAAATATCTTCTTTGGTTTTTTTTTTTTTTTTTTGTTAAAAATAAATATTAAAAAGTAAGGTTTTAATATAAAATCTTGTTTATTTAATGAAATTAATAACTAATTTTTAAGAAAAATAAATTCATAATTATTGAAAATTTTTTTTTGATTTTATCAATAGCGAGTTGCTCACAAAGCACCTACGATGATATTGAAGAAGAAACCAATCCAATTCCTGAAGTCGTAACGTACCAAGATGTAAAACTTATTATAGATAGTGTTTGCTTGGCTTGTCACAGCAATCCACCTCAAAATGGAGCGCCAATGGCTTTGGTTTCTTTTGAGAATGTAAAAGAAGCTGTTCAGAATAGAGATCTAATCAATCTAATTAGTAAGAATGAAGGTGATAATGGACTAATGCCATTGGGTGGTCCAAGATTACCACAATCTTCAATAGATTTAATTGTTAAATGGAATACAGATGGACTTTTAGAAAACTAATCACTATGAAAAAAATTACATTCTTATTATTGATACTTCCATTATTAGTCTTTTCTCAAACAGATGAAACTGAAGAAGTAAAAAACGAAAAAATACCGGTTTATGGAGTTTTTAATTCCTTAAAAGTAGTGAATTTTGAAAGTACTAAACTCGCTTATAAAGGAGATTTATATATGATTATCTCACACCGTTTTGGATCTGTTCAAAACGGAATTGACGACTTTTTTGGTTTGGATAATTCAGTAACTCAATTTAAATTTATTTATGGATTCTATGATTGGTTGAACGTAGGTGTTTCAAGAACGTCTAATCAAAAAAAATATGGACTTCAAGTTAAATACCGTTTAAAGCAACAAGAGAAAAACGGATTTCCAGTAACA
>CAZIMW010000216.1:0-4239 GCA_964540425.1 uncultured Flavobacterium sp. | reverse complement strand
TGACATGAAATTTTACTATTTTTTTTAATTTTAATTTTTGGCTGAATAGTTACATAAAAAGAAAGAAAATGTATTTCGCTATAACATTAGAATCAAGGAAAAACTAACTTCTTTTTTTAACATCGATTTTGAAAATGTAACCGAAGCAGTTAATTATTATAAAAACTGTTTTATTTTAAATTGAAACTATTATTTAGAGATTAAACTCTCCAGTAATACAAAACAAAATAGCTCGTCTTTTCGTTTTCGATAATCTCGTTTCTTTTCAAAATTTATATGGACGACCTTACCGTAATTGTAATTTTGTTCTAATTGATAAATTACCTCTAGTAAGTTTTTAAAATTTCCTTTAAGGGTAAATTGAAAAGAGGTGGTTGTTATATTTTCGTTGCTTATTATATGAGGTTCTACAAACTGATTTATAGTAAATCCTTTTTCAAGAGATTGCATGTTTAATAATTCCAATAAATTATTTTGAATGGAGGTGTTTTTTATATTATTCTTTTTTAAAATAGAGTCTACAAACTTTTCTCGCTCGTTTATAGTTGCTGAAAATCGTGCCATGTTTTCAAATGAAATACTTTGTTTTTCCAATGTAGTCAACTCACTTTTAATCTCAAATGTTTTTGAAAATGCTAACTGATAAGCAATAAGTATTGCCAGAAAAAAACCAAGGATAAGTAGTTTGTTTTTATTGCTTTGTTTCATTCTTTTTTAAAATTATACTTATTTCAAAAGTGGCTAAATTTGATTTTAAAGCACCATAATTTGTTACAGATACCTCACTAGTCCACTCTAAAATTTCTAAGGCTTCTATCCAAGAAGAAAATGCTGCTTGATCGTTACTTTTTCCACTAATAATAATCTTGTTTTTATTAAAGTCTATAGATTTGTCTGGACGTATTGCTTTTTTGAGTGGTTGATAAACAATACTATTAAATAAGATAGAATGAGGTTTATAAGCAACGATTCTATTGATATAAAAAGATGTTTTTGAACTTCCGCTAGTTAGTATATTACTTACTACTTGTTCTTTTTTTTCTAATGATGCTGATTTAGTGAGGTAATTTTCTTGCTGATTTTTTAAAAGTTGAACTTCTTCTTGTTTTATTTGCAAACGATTGAAGTTGTAATTAAAAACAAAAAAGTTAATTAGCAATAACAATAGTAATATGCCAACAGCAAAAAACACTCCTTTTCTAAAAAAAATTTTTTGTTTTTGAAGTGTTTTAGATATATTATTTTCTTCCTCAAAGTTAGAATTTGAACCTCTATTTGTAACGTAATTGAATATCCCTGAAAGAGCAATCAAATAATTAGAATCAACAGTACTATCCTCAATTTGGTAGTGACTACTTAGTTGCTCCTTATTTTGAGAAAAAGAATTTAGCTGATTTTCAATACAACTTAATTCATAACTAGCAGAATATATCCTTTCTTGTTTTAACAAGGGAATAAGGTTTGTAATTGTAGAAAAACCAAGTTGAAAACCAATGACATCAATTTTATGTTTTTCTAGTTCTTTTAAAATTAAATGTACCTCCTCTTTTCTACAAACCGCAACAAAACAATTGGTTTTAGTGAAAATTACTTCATAATAAAACTCTGTAAGGGAGAGACCAGGGAATGCCATAGAAACAGCCTTTTGTTTATCTTGAACGAATCCAATTTCTTTAATAAGCACTTTATCGGTAGTGATACTAACATAACAATGTTGGTTAGTTGCAATTTTATCTGATAGATTAGAAGTTTCTGAAAATTCATTATAAATAAAATCAATAAACTCTTCTTTCTTTTTCTTAGCGGTAACAGTAAACAGTTTTTGCTTTCCTTTATAGGTTGTGACTTCTATTCCACAATAGGTTTGACCATAATTCCAATATGTTTTGATGTTTGAAATCATTAATAAATGATGGTTGGTTTAATAAGAATATTAAGGTTCTTTTTAGAATCCTCTCTTCTTCTTGAACCAAAAATCCATTTTAATACAGGCACTCTAGATAATAAAGGCAGTCCAGTGCCTGAATCGTCTTTTCTTACTTCTTCAATTCCGCCTAAAATAACCACATCTTGATCTCGCATTCTTATAATGGAAGAAAACTCTCGACTATTAATCCCTGGAGGTGCATCCTCTGCTATTCGTTCACCATTAAAGGCAGATTGTATTACTTGAATATCCAAAGTAATTTCGCCATTACCAGAAACAAAAGGAAGTATTTCTATGGCAAGTTCAGCATCAATGGGGACATAGTTAGTGATTTCAGAATTTACGGGAGTTTGAGTACCAAAAAAGTTTTGTGTAGTTACTGCATAATAGGTAGTCTGACCACTAGATAGGGTTGCTTTATGACCGTTTAAAGTACTTAGTTTTGGAGTAGATAAAACCTTAATGGTTCCATTGGACTCCATTGCTTTTATATCTAAATAAAACTCTGGAAGTACTGAGCCAAGATTTAAAGCTCCAAAACCTGAAAAACTTCCTATAACTTTATTGATAGTTTCAGAACCAAGACGAATATTGGTAGAAGGGAATACCTCTCCAACTGTTTGTGTAGGTTCTTCTCCCAAACCAAATTTAATTCCTGTTTCAATTATGGCAGAACGGTTCACTTCCAAAATCATTACTTCAATTAATATAACGGGAACAGGTTTATCAATAAATGTTATGAATTTTTTAAATCGTTCTACTTTTACTCCCGAACCACTAACAATAAAACTGTTGAGTTCAAAGTCTATCTTAATATCCAATCCGTCCTTAATATCATCAGGAATAATATCTTCAATAGAAATAGAATTATTTGAATTGGAAGAACTATTAGTAGTTGAAGCTGAATTTCTGTTGGTATTATTTCTGTTGGTATTATTTTTGTTGTTCTGATTTTGGTTTGCACCATTAATATAATTAACAGGGTTGGTATTAAAACTTGTTGTTCTACCAGCTTTTCGTTGCCCTGCTCCTGAAGGATCGGATAGTAATTTTATCGATCTATACATCATCGGAATTACTTCTACTTGTTTTAAAGAAAGTTGATTTTCGGTACCAAAATAATAAATATTCCCTTCCTTCTTATAAGTGAATTTTGCAATGCTTTTTTCAGAATTACTTGAAGCACTTCCTTGGTTATTCCCAGTACTTTCAAATATTTTATCAAGTAGTAAATCAAAGGAAATATTTTCTGCCGTCACGGTAGCAGTACCAGCATTATTTAGTGGAGTGGCTGTAAAAATATTCAAATCTAAATCTTCACCAATGATATAGATGATATCTGAAATAGGAGTGTTTTTAAAATCGACTGTTACTTGTCTGTTCAAGGTATCAAGAACACGATAATAAAAAGAAGCTCTTTTTTTACGAACAGGTCTTTTCTTATTTGTTTCGTCAATTGCAAGGTCTTCAAAAGCAGAAGAAAACACATAAAAACCATCATTGGATTTTGTAAGTTCTAAGTTATTGGACTCTGCTAATTTTTCCAAAGCAATATCAAAAGGAGTGTCTTTGATGTAGATAGAAAGTAAATGAGACTCTAAATCTGAAGCGTACAATAAATTTTTCCCAGAAGCATCCATAATTTTTCTAAAAACCCTGTCGAGCTTGTCTTTTTTTAAATCTAAACTAAGAAGATTTCTTGGAGGTAAATAAATAACATTGATTTGTTTTTCCTTATCTTCTAAAACGGGTGGGATATATTTTTTAATCGATAAAATATTCCCTGTAAACTCAATATCTAAGTTGTATTCTTTTACTAAAAATATGAGAATATCTTCCACAGAAACATTTGAAAAGTTATTGACTATTGAAATGGAGTTCAACTCAGGAGGCACATTAATATTTAAACTATGTACCTTAGATATTGCCAATAAAAAATTGGGTAGTGTGGTTTGAGTAATATTAATATTGATAATTTCCTCTAAACCTGGCGTAGTTACTTTTAATAACTCTAACTGGTTTTTTAGACTTAGGATTCTATTGGTGTCTTGAGAAAAACTTTTTCCAAAACACAATAATAAAATTAATATGATAAATACTTTCTTTTTCATGTGTCTATACTATTTGTTGAATCGGTCACATGCTGTTCGCTATTAGTCATTTCCTTGGGTGATAAACTTTTTAACATGCTCGTTTCATGTGTTTATAATTATTGTTGTTTAATGGTCATCCCGATAGCTATCGGGACTGTTCGCTTTTAGTTATTCCCTTAAGTGATAAATATTTTAACATACTCGTTTCATAAATATGCA
>CAZIMW010000215.1:0-4246 GCA_964540425.1 uncultured Flavobacterium sp. | reverse complement strand
GAAACCGAACACGGAATTCCAGCACAAATACAAGAACTCAGTAATTTAATAGCTTCGGTTGACGGCATTGTAATTTCACTTGCAGAACATAATGGTTCGTATTCAGCGGCTTTTAAAAGCATATTCGATTGGCTTTCTAGAGTTGATAAATATGTTTGGAAAAACAAACCGATGTTTTTAATGGCGACTTCTCCTGGAGCAAGAGGCGGCACTTCTGTTTTAGAAACGGCTAAAAATACGTTTCCAAGAATGGGAGCAAATCTTATTACAGATTTTTCGTTACCCTCCTTTTATGATAATTTTTCAGAAAACAGAATTACTAACAATGAGTTAAGCAATCAATTAAACGTTAAAATTGATGCGTTTCAGAAAGAAATTTAAATATCTTCGCATTCTTAATAATCACTAATACATTCACTTAAAACAAATTTAAAATGAAAAAAACAATTCTAACAACAATAATCCTAGGAGCTTTATTAGTTTCTTGTGGTAATAACGGAAAAAAAGCTACTACCGAAGAAGCTAAAGAAGTTACCGAAACAAAAGTCGAAACGACCGTAACCTACACTACTATTTCTGATGGAAGCAACCTAGATTGGAGAGCTTCACATTTAGCAGGAACCAATCCTAGATTTGGAAAAATAAGCTTGCAATCTGGAAGTTTTTCAGCAAATAACAACGAATTAACTAATGGAAAAGTTGAAATAGCTATGAGTTCGTTAACGGTTACTAGTTTTCCTGAAGGAGATGAAAAGAACACCGATTTAGCAAATCATTTAAAAGCTGCCGACTTCTTTGATGTTGAAAAAAATCCAGTAGCAACTTTTGAAATCACTAAAGTTGAAAAGGCTTCAGGAGATTTTTCAAACACTATCACAGGAAACTTAACCATAATGGGAATTACTAAAAGCATCACTTTTAATGCTAATGTGAATGTTTCTGACAACGAGGTTTCTATTAAATCGGAAGATTTTTCAGTAGATAGAAAAGATTGGAACCTAAACTATAACGCAGAAGGAACCGAAGGTGTTCCTGTAGATTATCTAATTTCTGATGATATTGGGTTTACGATTAATGTTTCAGCATCTAAATAAAGAGGCTATCTAAAGCTGTTTTATTGTCTGTTTGAGCGAAGTCGAAAACTTTAACTATTCTTTAGTTTTAAAAACCTTTCGACTGCGCTCAAGGAGACAATTTGGACTTCAGCTCCGCTCGGAGCCCAAGCTCAATCAAAAAAATTAAATGAACTACCTCGAGGCAGAGCCATAGAGGTATCAAGCGGAAAAAATTTTATTTTTAGTTTGATGAAAACCTCAGGTTTTCAAACTTTCCTTTTTGACCACCGAGGCAGAGCCTCGGGGAATTCTTTAGATTAAAATATTTTGGATTAGCTATTGTTTTTACTTGACTTTCTCAATTTTTTCAGCTAACTTTACAACAATGTATATCATCAATTTAATAATTAAACTACTGATATACTTACGTTGTGCAACATATAAAAAAAACCTATGAGATATATTTTAATCTGTTTTACATTCTTAATTTCGGCCATTTCGCTTTCTCAACAAGCGGATTTATCCAATATTCCTCAAATTCAAACTAAAGCGACTTTTACAGCAGAAGTTAATCCTGATAAAATTACTCTTTCCATAACTTTATCCGAGGAAAATACAAGAGGTAAAGTGTCAATTGAACAATTAGAGCAAAGAATGGAAAAAGTATTACTTGAAAATAAAGTTGACCTACAAAAACAACTTTTTTTAGTTGATTTGTCAAGTAATTTCAAAAATTATTTTTTGAAAAAAACCGACGTGCAAAAAACTAAAAATTATCAACTTATAATGTTCGATGCCCAAAGTGCTGGAAAAATTTTAAAGGGATTAGAGAAACAAGAAATATCTAATGTTGAATTGGTGAAAACAGAATATATTAAATTAGAAGAGTTAAAAATTGAGCTTAAAGGAAAAGCAGTCGAAAAGGCAAAAAGACAAGCAGAAGAAATGGTTAAAAATCTTAATCAAAAATTAGGTTCTGCTATATTTATTTCAGATTTATCAACGTCTATTTCACGTCAATTAAACGGAAGCAATGGTTCTAATTTCATTGTGGGGTATGCCGCTCAAGAAGCAAAAATGGATGTAGAATTTGATAAAATTAGAGTAGATGCCACAGTTATAGTATATTTTAAACTCGAATAATATTCGTTGCACAACAACATATATAAGCAATGCGGGAGTTGTTGCTTAAATGAACTACCTCGAGGCAGAGCCATAGAGGTATCAAGCGGAAAAAATTTTATTTTTAGTTTGATGAAAACCTCAGGTTTTCAAACTTTCCTTTTTGACCACCGAGGCAGAGCCTCGGGGAATTCTTTCGATTAAAAGTTAAGGTATATTTGGAAGTCACCGAATTTTTACAAATCCGACTTTTGACCAAAAAAATAAAAATCGGAATTTGTAAAAATCTGCTTTTGCTCAACCGAATGGCAAAACCTATTCTCGCCCGCACGTACGGCACATATACAAACGTTGATAAAGCAAACGCAATACCGGTAAACTATGTGTTTTAGTCATTTGTTTGCCATATAGATTAATACTTATTGTTATTTTTGGTTGAAAACATGTAAGTTCTAAAACAAAAATTACAAAGATTCTATATGCTTATTAATTCCTCTTTTTTGTTGAGCACAAAATAAAAAAACCTACTAGGTTTTTTTTAACCTAGTAGGTTTCTAATTAATATCCGGGATTCTGAGAAGAATTTGCATTGGTATTTTACTCATTTTCTGGAATTGGCAATACCAATTTATTACTATCTGTCGGTAATCTACCGACTGTTTTTACTTAACTCCATATTTATCAAACAAATAAATAAGGCTCGTCATGGCTGCTGCACCTAATTCTAATTCACGTTTGTTTACAGATTCGAATACATCGTTTGCAGCGTGGTGATAATCAAAATACCGTTGTGAATCTGGACGTAATCCAGACAAGACAGTTACCATACCTTCTTTTTTAAGAGGCCCAATATCTGCACCGCTTCCTCCTTTTGTAAACCAATTTGCTAGGTATGGTTCAAAAAGTGATTCCCAAGATTTTATTTGGTTAAAGTTAGCTTCATTTGCATCAAACGAAAAACCACGAGGTGTAAATCCGCCAGCATCACTTTCCAACGCAAAAATATGATGTTCTCCTTTTCGTTTTGCTTCTGCTGCATATTTTTTTCCACCGCGTAATCCATTTTCTTCATTCATAAATAAAACTACTCGAATGGTATATCTTGGCTGATACCCTATTTTTTTCAGAATTCTTAAAACTTCCATAGACTGTACGCATCCAGCGCCGTCATCATGAGAACCATCTCCCAAATCCCAAGAATCTAAATGACCACCTACAACAATGTATTTATTTGGATAAACACTTCCTTTTATTTCACCAATCACATTATAAGACTGTACATCTTGATGGGCTCTACAATTCATACTATAGTAAAAAAGTAGTTTTGGTTGAAGCTTTAATGTTGCACTTAAATAATTTGCACCGTTGGTACTTATTGCACAGGCAGGAATTAAAAGATGTTCTGGAGTATCGCCATAACTCATTGCTCCTGTATGTGGATAATCATCCAAACGCAAACTCATAGAACGAACAATTACACCAACTGCTCCATATTTAGCTGCCTCTTCTGCTCCTGCATATCGTTGATTCACAGCACCACCATAAGCTCCCATTGTTTGTATTAAATCTGCCTGGATTGGGCGATTATAAAAAACAATTTTACCTTCTATTTCATATTTTCCTAAAACGGCTAATTCCTCAAAACTCATTACTTCAATCACTTCTGCTTTTAATCCCCCATAAGGTGTTGGTACTGAACCTCCCAAAGCACAAATATCTGCTTGCGTGGTCATTCCTGGCGAAGTTTCAATGTATGAAAATTCTTTCCCGCCACGAGTCCATTTTGGAACCATTACAGACTGTAACCAAACTTTATCTAAGCCTAATTCTTCTAATTGTTCTTTGGTGTATTCAACTGCTAATTCTGCCCCTAAAGACCCTGAAAGTCTTGATCCTATGTTGTTAGACATATAATCTAGCCAATCGTAACTTGCCCCGTCAATCAAGGAGGTATTGTAAATTTCTTTAATTATTGTTGAATCTTCTTTGTTAACTTTTTGTGATAATCCGTTTGTTATTATTGAAATGGATAAAATTAGAAATAGTACTTTTTTCATAAGATGTTATTA
>CAZIMW010000214.1:0-4260 GCA_964540425.1 uncultured Flavobacterium sp. | reverse complement strand
GAACAATATGGCAGGAACATTAACTGCTCCTTTTGAAGGAAAACATGGTTGGTATTTTAGAAACGAAACGAACAAAGATATTGTCGTTACTATTAGACTAAATGGACAGTATGAACTATTTAAATAAAATACCTACAAGAACAACGTGTATAAATCATTGATAAAGCAACTCCAAATACGGGTAAACTAATATCTAACCTTCCATTTTACAACTATCACAAATCTATCACCTACAACCTAACATCACTCAGGATATTCTATACGCAAATGATACATGTTGTTAAGCTTCTTTTTAAGGACTTTTTTAATTTTCTGAATTTCTTTAAAGGTAATATTTGCATTTATAAATTGTCCCTGATCCATTTGACTATCAATTATTTTTTCGACAAATTCATCTAATTTTGAAGAGGTAGGTTCCTTCAAACTTTTACTTGCAGCCTCTACACTGTCTGCCATCATTAAAATAGCCGTTTCTTTTGAAAAAGGTGTTGGTCCCGGATAACTAAAATCTGCTTTATTTGCTTCACCTATATTATCGTTTTCCTTTGAATAAAAATAATACACCAAACTAGTTCCGTGGTGAGTTCTTATAAAATCGATGATTCTATCAGGCAATTTGTTCTTCTTTGCAATTTCAATTCCTTTAATTACATGACCAATAATTATTTGAGCACTTTCTTTAGGGTCTAATTCATCATGTGAATTAATGGACGATACTTGGTTTTCGGTGAAATAAGTTGGGTTCACCATTTTACCAATATCATGATACAATGCCCCTACCCTTGTTAACATAGCGTTTGCTCCAATTTCATTGGCTGCAGCTTCCGCTAAATTAGCTACATTTAAAGAATGATGAAACGTTCCTGGTGCCTTATTAGAAAGTTCTTTTAATAACTTTGAATTGGTATCACTCAGTTCTAATAAAGTAACATCAGACACCAAACCAAACATCTTTTCATAGATATAAATTAGAGGAAATGAAAATAAAGTTAACAAGCCACATAAAATAAAATAACCAAAATTCTCGATTTCTATTAACTCTATATTTCCTTCCTGAATAATAAAAAAAGCAAAATAACCTAAGATATATACGAAAGTAATTTGACCAACAGAAATAAATAAATTAGCTCTTTTATAGAGTTCGTTCACCGTTAAAATTGTTACCATACCCGCTATAATTTGAAGAAATAAAAACTCAAAACTATTGGGCACAATAAAGCCTAAAAGTAAAATTGTTAGCACATGAACAAACAAGCCTAAACGCGCATCAAAAAAGGTTTTTAATACCAATGGTAAAATACACAATGGAGTTATATAAACCAATTTAGCATCGTATTTAACTACCAAAGTGGTAATAAATACCATAAAAATAATATTGAAGAATATAAAGGTAACTTTGGTATTATTACTATAAATGTCTGGTCGGTAGTTTTTCATAAACAAAAACAACATTAAAAACACTAAAGACACTAACAATGAATACCCTAACAACAACCAAAAGTAATTAGATTGACTCCAAACTTGCGATTGAAACACCAATTTAAAAGAATTTAATTTTTGAAATTTTTCACCTTCAACTACTTCTCCTTTGGCTATTATTCTACTTCCTTTTTCAATAATTCCTCTATTGGGATTTATCGCATCAATTTCTGAATTTATGATTGTTTCGGTTAATTGATTATTAATAACAACATTTGGAATTACTACTTTCGAAATTAATTCGCTTAGTATTGATTCAGACTCTTGAACCGAATTTTTTTCAATTTCGTTTGTAATTATGGCATCTATTTGTTCCAAATATACCAATTGTTTATAGGTAAATTCTTCTATTTCGCTACCGCTTTTTAAATAAATTAATTTACCCGAATCGTAGGGATATCGATCTTTTACAACTCCTACGCTATAAATTTTATTTAATATGGTGGTTCCAATACGCTTTACTTTTGGTGTTACTTTTTCTGAAGAATTTTCATTAACCTCATCAAATAATTCTATAAAAAGTGATGTTATTTCTGAAGGTGTTTCTTCATCAATTTCAAAATAAGGGATTGCTTCCGAACGTATATTATCTATTTCTAAATCAATCTCTTCTTGGCTTTTTTTAATAGCAAAACTAAAAGGTGCATACAAGTTTTCGTACTGCCAAGGCTTCCCTTTCTGAAAATTATATTTAAACTGCCCCCCTTTTGGTAATAAGTATATTATTAATACTGTTGCCAAAACAAACAGAAATATTTTATAAATAAAGGATTGATTCTTAGAAAAAAATGAAAAAATGCTATTCATACAATTTAGTTGCGAAAAGTAAAGGTATAAATATCGTTTGTTTATTTTCAATTACGAAATTATCGGGAATGTTTTTAGTAAATAAAGCACACGTTTTTGTAAACTTTAAACTATTAGGAACTTATACAACAAAGAAAATAGTGTAAAAAATGATTTTAATTTATTAGTACATTTCCTTAACTGGACAGTTTATTTAAAAAAAGAAGTTGCTCGCAAAAGCGATTACAAAAAGTGTTGAATCACGTCGGCAATTTTATATAATAGCTGTATAACAACGGTTTTTTATCTTTTTAAATCTAGTGTCCAATAAAAGATTAAAGACCGCTCCGCTGAAAGACAAAAGACAAAAGACAAAAGTCCTGATAGCTTTCGGGAGATAAAGTTGGATTTAGTTTTGTGGGGATTGTTAAGGAATTTTCTGTTTAGTTCCTCTAAAATTGATGATTTCAATAATACCTTTTCTTGGTTTTATTCTGTAAATAATATAGTTGTTTTTATCTACCAATCCTTTGTGAACATTTTTATACTTTCCTGTTACTGGGCAGATTTTAGGATATTTACTAATTCGATTTAAAAGATTTTGTATTTTTTGTTCTAAATTAAGAATCTCCTTTACAGTCCATTCTTCTTCTAAATATACCAAAACCTTATCTAAACCTTTATCAGCTTGTAGAGTCCAAACAATTTTTAATGCCATTTGTTAAAACGTTTCATCACAGTTGAGTTAGCTATATAATTTTTTTTATCTGCTTGAGTTAAACCAATTTCAACTTCTTGCTGTTCTTCTTTAGACATTTCATTCCACCAATCTTCTTGCTCTTCCTCAAAAACCTTTTTTAGCTTTGCTAATAGACTTTCTTTTTGTGTTTGCAATAAAAGCTGCATTAACTCTAATTTTGTGGTTTCTACGTTCATAATCTATATTATTATACTACAAAGATACTTTTTTTTTGATTTGTTATTGCAATTTGGAAGGTTAATGCTTTTAATAGACTTCTAAAAAAAAGCGCACCTTGACGGTAAGATTTTAACTTAGCCTTTGTAATATTTTATCTTAGCTGTTGCATTGATTGAAAAAAATTAAAAGGGTTTGCAAATTTATAATTTTCTGCAAACCCTTTATTTACTTGTAAGTTCCTCCCGATAGCTATCGGGAGATAAAGTTGGATTTTGTTTTGTGGGGGTTTTACTTTCTATTCTTTTTGTAACCTATTTGAGTTCTTGCTTTTTCGTTTTCTTTCTTGCCTGTCAATTCATCCAAATAGCTAAAAACCAATTCTATATTCTTGCTATGATTAGATAACTTCTTTTTGATTTCTTCAATATCAAGTTTTAAATTTAGATTGTCTATTATTGCTTCTCGCATTTCAATAAAAATCTCTATTATTTTAACGCTCATTGTTGTTGCTCGCTCGCTTCTTAAAACATTTGCAAGCATCATTACTCCGTGTTTTGTAAATGCTTTTGGTAAAAATGACGAGAATTTTAAGTTTTTAAGGTGGTTGCAAATTGCAACCACCTCTTTTTTCTCTGCTTCTGTAAGTTCAAACATAAAGTTAGAAGGAAAGCGGTTTATATTTCTATTTACTTGCTGATTTAACCTTTTTGTAGTTACTTCGTAAAGTTCTGCAATATCACTATATATCATTACTTTATGACCTCTAATTAGTAATATTCTACTTGCTATTAATGGGTCACATATTTTTTATGCTGCTCTAATACCATAATAGAGTAGTTCTTGTATTTTTTGTTTATTATTCTTCAAGTCCGGTCTTATAGCGAACACGTTAAAAAATCGAGCAAGCATTAACTCATTGTGATGCAGGGCTTTAATGTCCTTCATTGAGAAAGCCTCCCTTAGGTTTTTTTCAACAGGGATCCAATGTGTAATCTTAGCAAGATTAACAGTTGTAAGCGCTGTAATGAACTACCTCGAGGCAGAGCCATAGAGGTATCAAGCGGAAAAAATTTTAT
>CAZIMW010000213.1:0-4266 GCA_964540425.1 uncultured Flavobacterium sp. | reverse complement strand
ATTGTCAAAATCTTCTTCGCTCTCTGTACCCATTGTAGAATTTTGAATATTATTTAGGATTTTTTGCAGGTCTTCAATTATAAAATTAGATTTACCTTCTGTATTATTATTTCCTCTTTTGGCTAATTCAGAAAATAATTCGGATGGTTTTAAAAAATAACCTAATGTTTCTATAGATTCTTCACTAATTGCTTCTATGTATTCTTTGCCTTCTTTTGAATCTTCTTTTATTTCGGAATACAGAAACTTATCTCCTCCATCTTTCAACATTTTATTTGCATATATATCCATCTTTTCAGATAGGTATTTGTAGAAAATAAAGCCTAATATATAATCTCGAAATTCATCAGCATTCATTTTACCTCTTAGGGTATTTGCTATATTCCAAAGTTGTTGTTCTAATTGTTTTTTATGGTCTTCTGACATTTGTTTGGTACGTGCTTAAATTGAATGATAAAAATATAACTATTATTTGGTTTAGTATTGTGGTTTTTAGATTTACTTTTTACCCTCTGTTTTAGGGTATATTACAAGTTGTAATTGTCATTAATCATTTTTTGTATGTCTATTGTTTTATAATAGATTTTATTTTGAATTTGAGAGTAAGGGATAATGCCTTTTTTACGCCAATTCTTGGCAGTACTATTGCTTATATTCATTAATCTAATAAAGTCGGAATTATCAATTATATGGTTAGAAAAAATACTTTTTTGTAGTTTACCTAACCTCTTGATAGTTTGTTCTAACTTATCTTGAATTTCTTTTAATTCTATTTGAGTTTTTTCTGTTGTTTTCATAGGCTTATTTTTACCCCTGTTTTAGACTATATTACAAGTTGTAAAACATTAGTTATTTATACTGTAATTTATTTGCTGTTTTAACTTGTCAATTATGTCTTTTTGAAAAGTACTATCATCAAGCGATTTCATTAATTTATTATATTCTTTTCTGTCTTTTTTGTAAGAATCAGGATGTTGTTTTTTTATGCTTTCTTTTATTTCAGGATTCCTTATTGAGGCAACTAACCTTTTTTGTTTGATGGTTAATAGGGTGAAATCAAGTTTAGGTTGTTTTTCTATTTGTATGTATTTTTCTAATAGTATTTCTCCTAATCGAGTATATTTTTTATGGTTTAGTAAATCATTGACGGTATAGATGCCTACATTGTTTGTCTTGCTATTGAAAATTTTTGTTTTTCCTTCAATTTCAAATCGGAAATAATTGCCTTCCAATTTAATTTGATTATGATTTTTAACCTCAAAAGTTTTGTCGTAGCCTTTTATTGAGTAATCGGTTAAGTAGAATTTAGCACCATACATTTTGTTGCGGTCTCTCATTGGGATATATGGTTTGTTTAAATAGTATAGCCATTCACCAAATACTTTTTGAGGGTTAGCATTGATAACAACACCAACACTTAATTTTAAAACTTTAGCATTGTAAACATCAATTGGTAAAAGGTTGTTAAGTAAAATGATTGAATTATAGACTTGTTGATGTGAAAAGGGTTCGTAATTGTTCCCTCGATATGATTTGTGTAATGAATTTGTAACATATAGTTGATTGTCTATAAGTCTTAAATACAAATTTTTAAGTCGAGAACTGTAATAGCGTGGTGTGTTACTATCCTTGAAGTGAGGTGTCCACAAGAAACCACTCCATTCAAAAGGAGTTTGTTGTAGTTCCTTTGCTTGTTTTGGGATGTGATCTAATTCATTCATTATTTTGATAGTGTCATACAATTTACCTTCTATTGATGGCAATTAATGATTCCTCTAATTCAGAGCGTTTGTACCTGATTAAATTACCTAATCGGTAGGGTTTTAGTATTCCCTTTTTATTCCAGTCGGAAAGGGTTACTAATGATACTTTTAGAATTACAGCAACTTCTTTTCGAGTTAGTAATTCTGATTGTTTTTTTGGTTGAAAATTTTGAGCAATGATATTTAACTCTGCTCTTACATCCGCAATGATGCTTTCTTTTAATTCTTTAGGAGTGATTACGTGAAGTTGTGTAATATTGTTTTGTTCCATCGTAAAAATATTTATTTGTTACGTGGACAAAAGTAGAATGGTTATGTTTAAGTAAGCGTTCGAGTAGGTTCTCGAACGGCATTAACTTACTTCTTTTTTGTGAGGTATATTAAAGTTTGCTTTTTCAAAATTTCTGTGTGTTTCTTGGGCTTTATTGTTGTCAATATTTAAATAAGTTGAAAGTGTTCCTTGTGTAGTTTTTACATTGAATATTTTCAAAACATCTCTTCCGAATTGGCTGTAATTTATTTCTCCATTATCTCTTTTAGGTGGTTCAATGTAGTCAAGTTGTGCAAGTTGTCCGATAATGTAACCTAATTGAGAGGGTTTTCCTACCCATTTTAATTTTGATTTTATGTTTTGAAGTCCTTCTAATTCTTCAGTTACTTCATTGATTTTATGTTGAAGAATATTTATTAAACTGGATGCTATTGTAAATAGAGAGAATGGGAGGAATGATAATGTTTTTAGTCTAATATTAAAGAGAGAGAGTTCGTATAGAGCATAAGAACTAAATTCTATGTGTGTAATAACATTACCTTCTTCTGTTTTTTCATTCGTAATAATATCTACAAGATTTCCTATAGAGGGAATGTCTTCTATTTCGGCAGGTTTTGAAAAGTACCTTGATTTCTTTTCATTTATATAATAATCTTTTTTTAATTGGTTTAGAGGAATTGTTAAAAGTTTGGTAGTGTAAACAAGGTAATTAAGTTTTTCTTTTGGATTGGTTAAGTTAGAGAGTTTTACTAATATTTCTCCTAATGCTTTAACATATAGAGGCTTTATATCGTCTGTTATGTATCTTATTTCATTGTGGATAACATCTAAGTTTTTTTCAAAATACTCATTCTCCCGATATACTATTGGGTTAAAATAATAGTCGTTAAAATCTATTTCCTTCTCATCTAATGACACGATAAAATCTTTATAATAATCTTTGATAAGTGCGTTTTGTAATTCAAGTATGGCTTCCAATATGATTTGATAGTTTGAAAAGTTAGTAATTTTTAAGATAACGTACTATTTTACAACTTTCATTTTAAGTTGTTCATATCCTTTTTCTTCTTTTTGTTTTGCCCAATATTCTTTTAATTTCATAGCGTTTTCTTTAGGTGTTATTTTAATGTATTTCAAAAATTGAGTTTCTGTTTTATGGCCAGTGATTCCCATAATTACCATATTTGGTAATTCTCCATATAAATTGGAAGCAAAACTCCTGCGACAAATATGTGATGTGATTAATTCATATTTTGGGTATGTGCCTTTTTCTTTTCTATTCGTTTTTTTGTTTATTTTACTACCACTAACCATTTCTTTTAACCCAGAAAACTCTGCAACATCTTTTATATATAAATTGAATTTTTGGTCAGAAATTGATTTAGGGAATCCATTACGATTTTTAAGGATGCTTTCAACTTGTGAATGCATTGGAATAACTACAGGCTGACTTGTTTTTTGAGTTTCAATTTCAATAAACCCATCAATAATATTTGTTTGCTTTAAACGTAAGAAATCGGATATTCTTAATCCTGTTCGTAAACCGATAATAAATAAGTCTCTTGCGTTTTCGTATTTTTCATTGCCTTTGAAATCGTGATTGAAAATTTTGTTTATTTCTTCATCTTTCAAATAGATGTCTTGTGTTTTTTCAGTTGGTACAAAGAAGTTTGGGTGATTAATATCTTTGTTTACAGGAAGACCTTGTAAGAGGGCATCACGTGCAATTGCTTTAATTATACTAATGTATTTCCCTGCTGTATTGTTTCCTATGCTCTGAACTGATGAAAGGAAATGCAAGAAGTTTTTGTGGAAGGACAAATCTAAATCTGTAAACTTTATTTTAGTTTTAAAGTGTTCTTCGTATGCTTCTAACTTCTTTTTCGTACTTCCGTATTTGGTTATAGTTGATGCGCTTACGGGTTTATTAGAGCCTTTAATTATCCGTGTAGGTGCTTCTTTAATGTAGTTTTCAATGTATGAGATAAAGAAGACTTTATCCATTTCACTTTCGTTTAATGGTCTGTTAAAGTATTTAGCAATTTTTTTATTTAACCATTCTTTGTCGATATAAACACCTACAGAATTATCTACATTGAAGTCATCAATAATAAACTTTTTTAAATTTAATAAATGTTCATTAACGGCATCTTTTGTTTTGTCTCCTGCAATGTTTTTTAACTTTTGCTTGGATTGACTCCAATTTTTAGGTTCTACTTTTAAATCGGTTGA
>CAZIMW010000212.1:0-4268 GCA_964540425.1 uncultured Flavobacterium sp. | reverse complement strand
TCCTTTTTAGATTACACAAACTCTTTGCCTAATCCCCATAAAAAATATGTGACCCCGGATTTGCTTTAGACTTGGAGATAACGATGCTAAAAAATTAGAATCAGGCTTTTCGTATTTTGAGCAAAGTGATTTACAAGGTTTGAATATTGGAGAAACGATTGTTCGTATTGGTGGTAATAACAATGATTTTAACATGAAGACATATAGAATGTCTGAAATTAATGATGAAGTATCTTTAACTATAAAAGATTATATAATTCAAAATACTCGTGATAATTATACAAAATCTAAAGCAGAAATTGAAGAATTACTTATAAATCTATTGCCAAAAATATCTCGAAAAGTTATTTCTAAAAAACAGGATATTGAAAAAAAGATTGTTGAAGTACCAAAGGTAGTTCAAAAAGAAAAGTCACTAATATCCATAACAGAAGATAAACCTAAGATATATTCATCTAATTTTGAGGAGCAAAAAGAAAAAGTACTTAGAAAAGAAGCAAATAAAGAAAAAATAAGAAAGCATAAATCCATTCAAAATTTCATTAAAACGATTGCTGTTCAACGAGGATTTAAAGCAACTCTGGAAGAAAAAGTAGCAGATGGTTTTGTAGATGTAGGTTTACAAAAAAACAAAACACGCATTGCAATTGAAATCTCAGAAACCAATACAAAATCTTATGAAGTAAAAAATATTCTTAAATCAATAAAAGAAGGATTTACATTGATTTATATGGTTTCAGAAAGTGACGTTCACTTAAAAAACATAAAAGAACTTGCCTTAAAAACGATTGATAAAAAGCATGATAAAATCCTTTCTTTTTTAAATCCTAATCAAGTTGCGAATGAATTAGATAAAATTGATATACAAGATAAACCAAAGACAAGAAGAATATTAGGCTATCGTGTACAAACTAATTATGAAGAAGACACATCGTACTCAACTTTAAAAAAAGAAGATGAAATTGCAAAGATGATTTTATCATCAATGAGGAAGAAAAAATAAAATTATTACATTTACAGAAAATTAACGCTGTGAATAAAAAGACAAACCTACCTATTAATCAATGGAAAGAAGATGACAGACCTAGAGAGAAAATGCTTTCTAAGGGTCGTGAATCATTATCGGATGCAGAACTTGTCGCTATATTAATTGGTTCAGGTAATCGTCAAGAATCGGCTGTTGATTTATCAAAACGTATTTTAGCATCGGTAAATAATAATCTAAATGAATTAGCAACACTTTCAATTTCCGATTTAATGAAATTCAAAGGAGTTGGAGAAGCAAAAGCAATCTCAATTATAACAGCAATAACATTAGGAAGGAGAACACAATTAGAAAGTGCCATGGTTAAACCGATTATTAATAGCAGTAAATCTGTATTCAATATCATGCAACCTATTATTGGAAACCTAAACCATGAAGAATTTTGGATATTATTTTTAAATAATTCTAATAAAGTAATTCATAAAAAGCAATTAAGCAAAGGAGGAATTACAGGAACTTTAGTTGATGTCAGAATGCTTTTCAAAAAAGCAGTTGAATTACTAGCTGTGGGAATTATAGTTTGTCATAATCATCCGTCAGGAAAAATAACACCAAGTGAATCGGATAAAAAACTAACTCAAAAGATTAAAGATGCAGGAGTAGTTTTAGATATAAAGTTACTTGACCATTTAATTATTACTGAAAAAGATTATTACAGTTTTGCAGATGAAGACAATTTATAATTTTGGTTTTCTAATTGCAAAAGTGATTTCACTTTCGTTTTATATCGCTCATCAACTTCTTGATTATTCTCAATTTTACAGATTGCCCAATGGTCAACTTTAAGATATAGAGCCACTTCACTTTGTGTTAATCCATTTACCATTCTGTAAGTAAATAATCTCCCCCCAAGTGTATTTTTATCAATATCTAATGGTGGAATATATCCCAAGAATTTAATTATTTTTTTCATCATTTTAGGTACTGGTTTTTTATAACCAAACTCCCAACCTGAAATACTCATTACATTTAGTATCTTTGCCATGTTAGTTTTAGATAACCGTAAGTCTAATCGCTTTGCTAATAAGTGGTCTGCTAATGTATTTAGTGATGTTGGGTAGTTGTTAGGTTTAGGTTTTAATGCTGAAATAGTGATTGGACAGATGGGAAACATAACCAATTGGCGAAGCCAAAGCGATATCTATAATTACGGCACTCGAATTAGGAAAAAGAAGGCAATTAGAAAAAGCATTAGAAAAACTAAAAATTACATCAAGTAAATCTGTTTTCGAAATAATGCAACCTATTCTTTGGGATTTAAAACACGAAGAATTTTGGGTGATTTATTTAGATAATGCCAATACAATTATAGAAAAAAAACAATTAAGTAAAGGTGGCTTAACTGGCACATTGGTGGACACACGTATTCTTTTCAAAAAGGCAATAGAATTGCAAGCAATTGGAGTTATCTTATGTCATAATCACCCAAGTGGAAGTTTAAAAGCAAGTAAAGCAGACAAAGAATTAACACAAAAAATAATAGAAGCAGGAAAAACCTTAGATATTAAAGTGTTAGATCATATAATAATTATATTAAATAGTTATTTCAGCTTTGCAGATGAAGCTTTATTTTTTAGGTATTAAAATTAATTGTAATTTAGAGATTCTTAAATTTAAGTTTGAAAAATAGTGTAGTTTTTATTATACTGACTAATGTGTTTTTTTCGTATTCTCAAGTAGGTATAGGGACTACAAACCCTCAACAAAAATTAGACGTAAGAGGCTCAATACAAATGGTAGATGGAAACCAAGGAAATAATAAAATTTTGGTTTCAGATAGTAATGGGAAAGCCACTTGGACAAATATTAATGATGGAATTAAAACAAGAATTATTAGGTCAAATGGGGTTGTTGATCCCATTTTATGGAACCATCCCGAAGGGATAGAAGTTAAATTTAACACTGGATCGGAAACAGTAACCATAACTAACAACTCAGGTGATTCCGTTAATTTTTGGAATTTTATTCTTATTGGTGATTCTCAATCTGCATCTGGAGCTATTGGTTCTTCTAGATATATTAAAAATTTCAGAAAAGATGGAGAATCGTTATCTATTGACTTAGGAAATATTAATTCAGGTTGGTTTAAAATCATTGCTTCCGATCAAAATGATGAAAAAGATGGATTTTTAATGGATATTGTCTATTATGGACAAGATTTTAACGGAACTGTCCAATATTGGGATGAATAAGATAATTTTTTTACTATTCGAGGAATAGTTAATTTCGATTGAATTTAGACACTTTCTACTAAAATTAATTGTTTGACTTTTTCAGCAATCTTACGAGCTTCCGTAATATTTTTATTGACAATGGTTACATGTCCCATTTTCCGAAAAGGTTTCGTTTGTTTTTTACCGTAAATATGAGGAGTAATACCTTTTATTTTCAAAATTTCCTTCATATTTTTATAAGTAACATCACCATAATGATTATTAGCACCAACCAAATTTACCATTACAGAAGTTAGTTTGTTATCTGTATTACCAAGGGGTAAATTTAAGATAGCTCGCAGATGTTGTTCAAATTGATTGGTATAAGAACTTTCGATACTAAAATACCCACTGTTATGAGATCTTGGTGCAACTTCATTTACTATAATTTGATTGTCATCTGTTAAAAATAACTCCACCGAAAGTAAACCGACATGAGCAAAAGCATGAGCTACATCTAAAGCTATTTTTCGTGCTTTAATAGCTATTTCATCTGAAATTCGAGCGGGACAAAGTACGTACTCTATTTGATTAGCATCTGAATTAAATTCCATTTCCACTACAGGATAGGTTTTTATCTCACCATTTTCAGAACGTGCTATAATGACAGCCAATTCATTTTTAAACGGAATTAATTCTTCAATAATACAAGCAACATTTGGTAAATTATCTAAATCCGTAGTCGAATTTATTTTTTTCACACCAGTACCATCATACCCAAATTGTGCAGTTTTCCATATAAAAGGAAATGAATGTGTTTATTTTTCGTATAAAAATCTTTTTGTAAGCCTTTATGCTGAATAATTTGTAACACTTTGGGTTGTGGGAATATTTTATGACCTTCTTTTTCTAATTGTAATAAAGCTTCAATATTAACGTGTTCTATTTCAATAGTTAATACATCAACATTTTTACCAAAATTATAAACAGCATCATAATCATTAATATCTCCTAGGATAAATTTATTAGCAATCTCTGCACAAGGTGCTTCTTTAGAATTTTCTAAAATA
>CAZIMW010000211.1:0-4311 GCA_964540425.1 uncultured Flavobacterium sp. | reverse complement strand
CTTGGTTTTGCTCCATACCGTTAAACTTCCAGTTTTGAGCTAAATCGTTTCCGCCTTGTTGTACGTAATTATATCCTTTTTGTTTCAGACCAAAGGGATAATAGTTTGACTCCTCAATAATTTCATCTTGGGATATTGTGCCGTCTAAATTACCATCTGAGTAGGACAGTCGTACATTACCTAAGTGGTCTTTAAATTGAAACACATATTTGTAATCTGAATAGGTAGTAGTGCCAGTGCCTGTATCAAAACCTTTTACAGATTTTTCTCCTTTTATTATCTCGCCAGTCGCCCCATCTACCAAACTTGGAGTAGGTTCTATATAGCCCTCTGGGTGATTGAAAAATTGGAGTTGTATAAAATTAGTATTTGACACAACCAAAGATACTTAATTTGCAGCAAATTTACAATCTTTTGTAAACCCTTTATTTATTCAGAATTCCATTTTCTAGTTTCCAAAGTATCATTAAATAGATACTTCACCCTAAATCCACCCTTAGCGTATGAGAGTTCGCCCAATCATTAAAACAATAAATTTGTTTCACATCTCCCCTATAAATCTTACATTTATTTTGTTGACTCTAAAAATATAATAGTGTAAATTTGTACAATATATTTTTCAAATAATAATAGTCAAATAAAATGAGTAAAAAAGTTGTAATTGTCGCTGCAGTACGAACTCCTATTGGGAGTTTTATGGGAAGTCTATCTTCATTAACTGCTACAAAATTAGGGTCGGCTGCCATTAAAGGCGCTTTAAATAAAATTAATTTAGATCCAGCATTAGTTCAAGAAGTATATATGGGTAATGTGGTACAGGCTGGCGTTGGTCAAGCACCAGCAAGACAAGCTGCTTTAGGTGCAGGAATTTCAGATACGGTTCCTTGTACAACAGTAAATAAAGTATGTGCATCCGGTATGAAAGCTGTAATGAATGCAGCACAAGCAATAGCTTTAGGTGATGCAGATATTGTGGTTGCTGGAGGTATGGAAAGCATGAGTAACATTCCTCATTATACACATTTACGGAAAGCTCATAAATTCGGTACACAGACAATGATCGACGGAATGCAAAAAGACGGTTTGGTAGATGCCTACGATAACAATGCAATGGGCGTTTGTGCAGATTTATGTGCAACGGAATATGAATTTTCTAGAGAAGACCAAGACGCTTTTGCCGTACAATCATATAACCGTTCTGCTGCTGCTTGGAAAGAAGGAAAGTTTTCTGAAGAAGTAGTTCCTGTTGAAGTACCTCAACGTAGAGGCGAACCTGTAATTGTTTCGGAAGATGAAGAATATAAAAATGTAAAAATGGATAGAATTGCAAGTTTGAGACCCGCTTTTTCAAAAGACGGTACAGCAACAGCAGCAAATTCATCTACAATAAATGACGGTGCAGGTGCAATGATCTTAATGAGCGAGGAGAAAGCAACCGAATTAGGATTAACTCCTTTGGCTTCCATTAAAAGTTATGCAGATGCAGCACAAGATCCCGTTTGGTTTACAACGGCTCCTGCAAAAGCATTGCCAAAAGCATTGGCAAAAGCAAATATAGACCTAAGCGACGTGGATTATTTTGAATTCAACGAAGCTTTTTCGGTAGTTGGTTTGGCTAATATGAAAATTTTAGGACTTACCGATGCAAACGTAAATGTTAACGGAGGTGCTGTTTCTCTAGGTCATCCGCTAGGTTGTAGTGGCGTTCGTATTTTAATTACATTGGTAAATGTGTTAAAACAAAACAATGCGAAAATTGGTGCAGCTGCCATTTGTAATGGTGGTGGAGGTGCTTCTGCAATGGTAATTGAAAGAAACTAATAGTAAATTATAAATGAATTACGGACTTTGTAATTTGAGTATTGTCCCCTTGCGGTCTGAACCTTCAGATACCAGCGAGATGATTTCTCAGGTTTTGTATGGTGATTTATTTGAAATAATTGAAGCAAACAAAAAATGGAGTTTCATTAAACTAGAATTTGACGATTATGAAGGTTGGATAGACAACAAACAAATGCTTCCTATTTCTGAAACAGATTTTCATAGTTTACAAAATCTCTCTAAAAAATTTGCTAACAATTTAGTAGATATAATTACAACTTCTAAAAATGAATTACTACCGATAAGTATGGGTAGTAATATTGCTATTTCCAATTATCTGAAACACAGTTTTGAAGGTGAAATTATTTCAGATAAACAGCCGAAAGACAAACTTACAGAAACGGCATTTACTTATTTAAACAGTCCGTATTTATGGGGAGGAAAAACTCCCTTCGGAATTGATTGCAGTGGCTTAACACAAATGGTGTATAAAATTAATGGTTACAAACTATTACGTGATGCAAGCTTACAAGCCAATCAAGGAGAAGCTTTAAGTTTTATTGAAGAAAGTGAGCCTGGCGATTTAGCATTTTTTGATAATGAAGAAGGAAGTATAACTCACGTAGGAATTATTATGGAAAATAATTTAATAATTCACGCAAGCGGAAAAGTACGTATTGACCAATTAGATCATTCTGGTATTTTTAATTTAGATACTAAAAAATACACCCATAAATTACGTGTTATAAAAAGAATTATTGAATAAAAAAAGAGGCGATTAAGCCTCTTTTTTATATGTTTTCTTTATTGTTTTACTGAACTACATAAGCATATCCTAAAGAGAAAATAACACCTCCGATATTACTTTTTCCAAAATCATCTTTAATATCTGTATTAGCTGCTAAAGACTGTTCAGGTAAAACAGTAAATGGTGATTGTCTATCAGGCCCAGAAATAAATACAGGAGTTGTAGCATCTCCATCTAAATAAAATTGGCTATTACCGCTTGTTTTCTGAGTAGCTTTTAAAAGTACCCCAACATAAGGACCAACAGCTACAGAAAACCTAAAATCGTTACCCCAACCAAATTTAACTAATGCTGGAACTTCTAAATATTGTAAATCCGATTCACTTCCGAAGGTTGCATAGAAATTAAATCTGTAATTTTAAATTCGAAGGTAAGCCCGATATCAAAACCACTTACAGACTCATAGTTTTCTGAATAGATATTATCGGTTGTATTTTGTAGTTTTCCTAAATTGTAACCAGCTTTAATTCCAATTTTAATATTTGAATTACTCCCTTTTGCTTTTGTTTCACTTTCATCTTGAGCAATTCTCATAAATGAAAAAAGCAATGAAAAAGCAACAGTTATAAATATTATTGAAAGCTTTTCGTTTATCTTCACTAATATCTAATCTAGTATCGTTAATTTAAAGTGAATTAATAAAGTTTTTCTCAGCATCGTTAAATAAAATTTCTTGATTATCATTAGTTTTTCCTTCGTATTTTTCATACAACTCAACAATGGTATCATCTATAATTTCTGTACTTGTGTACATGTTATGAGGAATGATTCCACTAATTTCAGCAGTATATAATCGATGCTTAACATAAGGATGAATCTGTGCAATAATGGTCAATATATTTCTTCCAAATTCGTTGTGTTGCTTGCTAGTTTTAAGATCTTCTTTCATTGCTTATGATTTGAAATTCTCTTAAAATTACAAAAGCTGAAGTACTAATAGTATGATAAATATCACTACTCCAACTTAAAAAATAGGTAGTCTAATAATTACTTGTATCATTCTATAGTAATGTCAGTAATTCTACCATCATAAGTTACACTTCGTTTATTATTACTATTCACATCTACATAGGTAGTACCCGACTTAGTAATTGACATATAAATATTATATGTTTCAGATTTAAATTTTGCTTTAAATGAAACCGTTATTCTTCTTTTCTCATCATTATATTTCACCTCGTAGTCTTCCATTTTATTGTTGAATTCTACTCCCTCACCATCATCAAACCGAATGGAAGTAACTTCACCAAAAAATTGTAATGATGCTTTTGCAGAGTCTTGTACAACTGCAATTCTGTTGGAACCACCAGCAATATTTATACGAATTCCTCGGGTTGTTGAAATCCAATCTGCATCAAAAACATATATTTTCGAATTGATTAACTCTTTCATTGCTTGATATTGTAGGACTGCCTTTTCTTCTTTCAATTCTTTTTTGGATTGCGAAAACACTATCTGACTGAAACTCAAAAACATAACAACTACAACTAATACCTTTTTCATAATTTAATATTTTTATAAAAATACGCAATAATTAGTCCAAATTAAAAGCCCTAAACTTATGAAGTTTTAGGGCTTTACTTTGTTATTCACAAAGCGCTTCAAGTGTATCTTCTATATCTCCTGGCGTACTCATTATTTTCATAAATGTACCCATAGTTAATTCTGGCCAATGTAGAGCT
>CAZIMW010000210.1:0-4311 GCA_964540425.1 uncultured Flavobacterium sp. | reverse complement strand
CTAAAGGTAGGTTGGTCCACTTTTTCTTCTCCTTTAGTATAATACTCTTCTGCATTCACGAGAATTGTATTGTCCTCATTAACTCCAATACTTCTAATAAATACATTTTTAGTTTCCTTATCTTTTTCTTTCCCATATTTATCAATAAAATATTGTTCAGATAATTCGCTAAATTTTTTAATTTCCAAATCTAAATTATCTGGATTAAATTTATAGTAAACAACACCAGCTCCTTTTTTATCATCTTCATTAGAATAAATACCTAAACATGCCGGTGAGTTTCCATTTTTAAATAATTCTAAATCAGGAAAGTATTTGTCTCCTACGTCTATAGGTTTAGATATTACTTTTTCTTTTGAAACTTTAAAAATCTCGTAAAAGTATTTTCCGCCATTATTCTTATTTGTTGATTTCATTTTCAACATAAAATAAGCAGATTGATTCTCATCATTGAAATATAAGTTTTGAAAATCTATTTTTCTATCCTTTTCATTTTTGGTCGTTGATTGTTTGAATATTAAATTACTATTAATATCAAATAAATAGAAATAGTATGAAGTTTTACTTTTATCACTTATTTTAAAATTAATTAGAAAATTCTCTTTTTTAGAAGAGAAACTTACACCAATCGGTGAATTCTCATTTATTGAACCTGTTGCATCAATTACATTCTTTAAAACATATTTAGATGTAGATGTAAATAATTTTGTCTCAACAAAATTTATATCATCTAATGGGCTTGAACTCATGAAAAATTCTACTTCCTTACCAAAATATTCAAAGCGAGCCTCAACTAGATAAATAATATTGTCTTTAATTATTGAAGAAAGTATTACGGAATTCTTTTTTTCATAAATAAAACTTTTCTTTAACTTTAGGTTGCTATCAAAGTATTTCATTTCATACCCTTTAATACTTCGAACCATCATGCTTTTATAAAAACTTTGTCCAATTAAAACACCCCCATCTTCACTAAAGCATTTAAACGAATAATCACTCGCCCCATTTTCTAATTTATTTTCAGAAGAGATTCTATGTTCTATTTTTGTTTTTTGAGCAGAGGATAGAGTAGTGAAAAAAAGTAGTATTATAGTAAAAAAAAGTGTTAATCGCATGATGCCGTTTTAAGTATAATGAACTACCTCGAGGCAGAGCCATAGAGGTATCAAGCGGAAAAAATTTTATTTTTAGTTTGATGAAAACCTCAGGTTTTCAAACTTTCCTTTTTGACCACCGAGGCAGAGCCTCGGGGAATTCTTTCGATTAAAAAAATGTTAGTTATTTCTATTGTGATTATTCCCCAGGAAAATCAGCACGCCGTTTTTCTAAAAAAGCAGTAGTGCCTTCTTTAAAATCTGCGGTTCCAAAACATTTCCCGAAGTTGGAAACCTCTGCATCAAATCCGTTTTCGCCTTCTTCAAATCCTGCGTTGATAGCGCAAATTGCAGCTGCAATAGCTACGGAAGAGTTACGCATAATTTTTGAAGCTGTTTTTTCAACTAATGGCATAAGTTCTTCTTGCGAAGTAACGTGATTTACCAAACCATAATTTTGAGCGGTTTCTGCATCTATCATTCCTGCGGTCATTATTAGTTCCATCGCACGTCCTTTTCCAACTAATTGTGGCAAACGTTGCGTTCCTCCATATCCTGGAATTACGCCTAATGAAACTTCTGGCAATCCCATTTTTGCGTTATCGCTGGCAATTCTAAAGTGTGCTGCCATTGCCAATTCCAATCCGCCACCCAATGCAAAACCATTGACGGCTGCAATTACGGGAGTAGATAAATTTGCAACAAAATCGAATAATAATGCTTGTCCTTCTGAAGCTAAATCACTTCCTTCAACGACCGAATAATCTGCAAATTCACTAATATCTGCTCCAGCTACAAATGCTTTTTCTCCGCTTCCGGTGATGATGATTACTTTGGTTGCTTTATCTTCATCAGCTCTTTTAAATGCTTGGTGTAGTTCGTTGATAGTATCACGATTTAAGGCGTTTAGTTTGGAAGGTCTATTGATAGTTATGGTGCAAATACCTTTGTTGAATTCTGAAAGGATGTTGTTGTAGTTCATGCTTTTTATAAGTTATTACGCAGAGGTTCACTGAGGAAACACAGAGTCACACAGCGTTTGTTATTAATACAATTCTTGTTTACAAAGCTACAAAAACAAAGCTTATTTTTTAGGCAACCGCACTGTAAATATAGTACCTTTATTTACTTCAGAAGTAAAATTAATTTCTCCTTCTAAGGTTTCTACAATATTTTTTACCATCGCTAAACCAAGCCCCATTCCGCTAGTTTTTGTAGTGAATTTTGGTTCAAAAACTTTCTCCTTGTGTTCTTCTGAAATTCCTATTCCATTATCGGAAACTGTGATGATTGCAAAATTGTTTTCTTCAGAAACTACTACATCAATTTTTGGATTATCAGGCTGATTTTCGTGAATTGCCTGAATACTGTTTTTTACCAAATTATTGATTACCCGAATGAGTTGTGTTCGGTCAAAATTGATAATTATTTCTTCTTTTTCTGAATTGAAATAAATGTAATTTTCATTAAATATATCTAACGAAAGCTTCGTGATCTTTACAATGTTAATAGATTCGTCTTTCTGAGCTGGCATTTGCGCATAGGTTGAAAATGCCGAAGCAATCGAACTCATCGTATCTATTTGCTGAATTAAACTATGGGTATATTCCTTCATTTTCTGAACAATGTCTGGGTCACTAGGATCAAATTTTCGTTCAAAACTTTGTACAGTTAAACGCATTGGTGTTAGTGGGTTTTTAATTTCGTGAGCTACTTGTTTTGCCATTTCTCGCCAAGCTGCTTCCCGCTCGTTGGTTGCTAATTGTGCTGCACTATTTTCCAGCTCATCAATCATTTCATTATATGCTTTTACTAAGGTAGAAATTTCTTGTGATTTTACAGGGGTTAAGATTTTTTCATTCCGTTTATCCAATCGAGTTTCCTTAATTTTTTCTGAAATAGTATTTAAGGATCGTGTAATATATTTTGAAAGAAAATAAGACAATAATATTGCACTAAGCAACATAAAAACATAGGCTACCCCCAGCCTTCCTAAGTATTCTTTAAGCTCATTATTTAAAAACTCATCATCTTCAAAATAGGGGAGATTTAGAATCGCTATAGGTTTAAAATGTGCGTCATTTATATATGAAAAAGAGGATTGATATACAAATTCACCTTCTTTAAATTTCTTCACAAAATGTTTGTCAGGAGACCCTTTCAATCCTCTTAGCGAAACTTGAGAAATCTTTCCACGAGTAGAATCTTTTAAAAAGGAAGCTTTGGAGGAAATGAGTAAGTTTCCTTCCAAATCGTATAAAAATATTTCAAGTTTATGAATGTCTTTAATTTCATAAATTTTGTTTTTGAATATCAGTGGAATTCGATCCGTTTCGATGGGGTAAGTTGTGTTTTTTAAAACATAATCTATATTTTCATGAATTGCATTTTCTTTTCTAATTAAACGTTCACGATGATAATCTTGAGTGTTTTCACGATATTGATAAATGGTTACCAAAGCGATAAGTATCGAAGCTCCTACAACTAGAAGTATCATCGATAAAAATATTCTGGATCGTAAGGATCTGTTGAAAATGCTCATTTAGTTTTTTGAAAATTTGTATTCTTTATTCAAATTTTTAGCAAGATATTCTTTTGCAGTGCTGAATTCAACTTATAACTACAAATTTTTTATTTATTCGATTGTCTCGATTTTTGATTTATTCGATTATTGCCTAAATTTAACCATTTACTTTAACCAAAAACCCATTCACACCGTGAATTAATTTTTTATTTCTTCGATTTTTGATTTATTCGATTACTCGTATTATGGTGTTTTTTTTATTCAAGAAAAATTAAAATGTTTTTCAACGAACATAATCCACCTCATTTTCACGCTGAATATCAAGGTTTCAAAGTATCAATATCAATTGAAGATGGAGTTGTAGAAGGTAAAATGCCTAAAAGAGCATTGAAATTAATTTTTGAATGGTTAGAAATTCATAAAGACGAACTAATTGAAAATTGGAAATCTATTGAGGAAACTGGAAACTATAATAAAATAGATCCATTAAATTAAATAGTATGATTATAAGTGTAACAAAAGCGGAATATATTAAAGACTATTTCATTATGCTAAATTTTGATAATGGGAAAAAAGGGGTAGTGAATTTAAAATCGACAATTTTTAATGATAAAAGAAAAATTTTTGAACCTTTAAGAAATGTGGTGTAATAGACAAAAAGGAGGCTGTTTTTAGTTAAAATTTTTCAAGTGG
>CAZIMW010000209.1:0-4323 GCA_964540425.1 uncultured Flavobacterium sp. | reverse complement strand
GTTCTTTCCAAGTTTCGGGACCGTTCACACTATTAAGAAAGAAAACCTCCTGAGAAATCAAGAGGCTTTTTTATTCTATCTTTGCATTAAAAATATCCGAAGCTTTAAGCTTAGGTGAAAAAAAGGAAAATGGCACACAAAGCAGGATTTGTAAATATTATTGGAAACCCAAATGTTGGTAAAAGCACTTTGATGAACGCTTTTGTAGGCGAACGTTTATCTATAATTACTTCCAAAGCTCAAACTACACGTCATCGTATTTTAGGAATTGTAAATGGTGAAGATTTTCAAATGATTTTAAGTGATACACCAGGAATCATTAAACCTGCCTACGAGCTGCAAAAAAGTATGATGGGTTTTGTAAAGTCTGCTTTTGAGGATGCCGATGTACTTATTTATATGGTCGAATTAGGCGAAAAGGAATTGAAAGATGAAGCTTTCTTTAATAAAATCACCCATGCTAAAATCCCGGTGTTACTTCTAATTAATAAAATTGATAAGGGTAATGAAGAATTACTTTCTGAAGCGATGGAATTATGGAGTGAAAAAGTACCCAATGCACAGATTTTTGCAATTTCAGCATTGGAAAATTTTGGAGTTCCTGAAGTATTTAGCAAGATTGTGGAATTACTTCCCGAATCACCAGCATTTTATCCAAAAGATCAGTTAACCGATAAGCCAGAACGTTTTTTTGTAAATGAAATCATTCGAGAAAAAATCTTGATACACTACAAAAAAGAAATCCCATATTCGGTTGAAATTGACACAGAAGAGTTTTTTGAAGAAGAAACAATCATCCGTATTCGAAGTGTTATTTTTGTAGAACGCGACACACAAAAAGGAATCATCATCGGTCATAAAGGAGCAGCTATCAAAAGAGTAGGAGTAGAGGCTCGAAAAGATTTAGAAAAGTTCTTCGGAAAGCAAGTCCACATGGAACTCTACGTAAAAGTGAACAAAAATTGGCGTAGCAATAATCGGCAATTAAAACGTTTTGGATATAACCAGTGATTCAGTCTTCAGTTGGCAGTCTTCAGTAAAATCGAAACTGCGAATTGAGTGCCCTGAGTTTCCGACGAAGGAGGAAGTGTCGAAGGGTGCGTGTTCAGTACGCAGCAATTAAGTATTCAATCACAGTAAATAGTTAAGGATGTTTTTTTTAGAAAGGACACTGAGTGTTTGTTTTTCGCAAACGTATCGAAGTGTTGGTTGTTAGTTTGCAGTCTTCAGTCACAGTCAATATTAAACAATAATTTTAGTTTGAAAGGACACTGAGTGTCCCGATTTTTTTCGGGATGTATCGAAGTGCCAAATGCTAGTAAAAAATCTGTGAAAATTTGTTGAATCCGTAAAATCCGTGTTCCTATTTAATAATCAAACACAATCCTCCCGTACATTAATCTCGTCTAGGTACTAAGTATATTCGTGATAATTCGTGTAATTAGTGTCTGTTTTTTCTCCGTGATAATTCGTGTTCCAATTTATTAGTGATAATCCGTGTCTAAACACAATCCTTCCGTTCTTTAATATCCTTCAAATCCAAAGTATCCTCCAAGAAAACACATAACTGTTTCATTTCTTCTTTCCCTTTTTCTTTCCCCATTCTTCCAGCAAAATATAAGAAAACCCAAACAGCAATTAATCCAGCTATCATAACTAATTGCATTCCATAATCGGTTTTTAATGACCAATTAGTATATGCCCAAACGCCCACAATTACAAAAAGCCCAATCACGGCAAAATGAAAAAACATAAACATCGTTCATACAGAAGGTTTTGGTCCAAATAATCCTTTCAGCTCACTTTTATGATCGTCAATTTCTTCAATTTCTAAATGAAGTTGAGGTGACCAAAAGTGTTGTTTGCTCTTCGGAATCCTAATAAAAACATGATTGTCAATTCTCGAAACAACAAAGTTCTTTTGGTTTTTCTTAGTTTTGTCAAGGGCTACCAAGGCATTCTCGTTGTTTTGATCTATTTCGATTTTAAATCTTGGACGTAATAAAATTTCGTTTTCTAAGCTCATTTTTAGATTTGTTTGGAGTGTAATTTAGAGTTTTTTCTTCAATTAGGAAAGCCTACATTTGCAGCGAAATAATGAGGCTTTAAAAAAAGCTAATTATTTAGATCCTGAAATGAATTTAGGATGATAAATTATAAGGACTCTTGCAGTTTATTGCAAGAATTTCTTTTCGAATAAAAAATTATGAGTATAGTTGCCATTGTAGGAAGACCAAACGTAGGAAAATCTACTTTATTTAATAGATTAATCCAACGTCGTGAAGCGATTGTAGATGCAGTAAGTGGTGTAACGAGAGATCGTCATTACGGAAAAAGTGATTGGAACGGAAAAGAATTTTCGCTCATAGACACAGGTGGTTATATAGTTGGATCTGACGATGTTTTTGAAGCTGAAATTGATAAACAAGTAGAATTAGCGATTGATGAATCTGATGCGATAATTTTTATGGTCGATGTTGTTTCGGGAGTTACGGGTATGGATGAAGATGTAACTAAATTACTTCGGAAGTCTAATAAACCCGTGTTTTTAGTGGTAAATAAAGTCGATAGTGCAAAACGCACCGACGATGCGGTAGAATTTTACTCATTAGGTTTCGATAAATATTACATCATGTCTAGTATCAATGGTTCTGGAACAGGTGAATTACTAGATGATTTAATAAAAATACTTCCTGAAACAGAGGAAGATGACGGAAATGAACTTCCTCGTTTTGCAGTAGTAGGACGACCAAATGCTGGGAAATCTTCTTTTATTAATGCATTAATAGGGAAAGATCGTTACATAGTAACCGACATTGCAGGAACTACTCGCGATAGTATTGATACACGTTATAACCGTTTTGGGTTTGAATTTAACTTGGTAGATACTGCCGGGATTCGAAGAAAAAGTAAGGTAAAAGAAGATCTTGAATTTTATTCAGTAATGCGAAGTGTACGTGCCATCGAACATTGCGATGTTGTAATTGTTGTTTTAGATGCTACTCGTGGTTTTGACGGACAAGTACAGAACATATTTTGGTTGGCTCAAAAGAATAACAAAGGAGTTGTAATTTTAGTAAACAAATGGGATTTGGTTGAAAAAGATCATAAAAGCGTCAAGGAATACGAAACTAAAATCCGACAACAATGCGAACCTTTTACCGATGTTCCTATTGTATTTATTTCGGTGTTAACCAAACAACGAATTTTTAAAGCTATTGAAACTGCGGTTGAAGTTTTTAAAAACCGAAGCAAACGTATAAAAACAAGTGAGCTTAACGAAGTAATGCTTCCTGTAGTCGAAAACTACGGGCCTCCAGCTTACAAAGGAAAATACGTTAAAATTAAATATATTACTCAATTACCATTGCCTTATCCTAGTTTTGCGTTTTTTGCAAACCTTCCTCAATATGTAAAGGAACCCTATAAACGTTTTTTAGAAAATAAACTTAGAGAAAAATTCAATTTTCACGGAGTTCCAATTACGGTCTATATTCGTAAGAAGTAAATGTTGTCGGTTACTGAGCAGAGCAGAAGTAATCTGATATTAGGTGAGTTTTTTGAATATCACACTGAGTCTAGTCTAATTGCCGAAGCTAAAAATACGGTCATGGAGCGGAGCCGAAATGGTCATAATTACATTTTATAATTATTTTAAGACTCCCTAAAACAAAATTTGTATAACTTCGTTTTTGTTACAACTAACAATCAACAAATGCGATACCTGCTTTTAATTATTGTGCTATTCTGCACGACATATTCTTTTGCGCAAAATCAAATCTTTAAATTATCTGGGACACTTCTTTCCGAAGAAGATAATTCACCTTTAGAATCTGCCACCATTTATTTGGAAAGAGTAAAGGATAGTACCTTGGTTACTTATACAATTTCAGATAAAAACGGCCACTTTTATATTGAAGAAAAAACTTTCGACACCCATTTAAACCTCTATGTTTCGTATGTTGGTTATTTAACACATGTTGAAAAAATTACGATTGATAAAGAAGAAATAGTGCTTCCACCAATAATTTTAAAACCCAATACCAACCAGTTAGATGAAATTATTATTAAGTCACGAGCACCAATTACTATTAAAAAAGATACTTTAGAATTTAATGCAAAATCCTTCAAAACTAAAAAAGATGCAAATGTTGAAGATTTGCTGAAACAATTGCCAGGAGTTGAAGTAGATGCAGATGGAAAAATAACCGTTAACGGAAAACCCGTAAATAAAATTTTGGTGAATGGGAAACCATTTTTTGGAGATGACGGGTCACATATTTTTTATGGGGATTAGGCAAAGAGTTTGTGTAATCTAAAAAG
>CAZIMW010000208.1:0-4347 GCA_964540425.1 uncultured Flavobacterium sp. | reverse complement strand
TTTAATAACTTTCTGATTATCAATACTACTTGCACTAATTATTCTGTTGTGGTTTATACTATACAAGGGCTACTAGTTACTGAAATTAAGATCGTTTCAGCAACACAAACTATCGATTTTAGCGCATATACTACTGGCATTTATTTTATGAGAATTGTTTCTGAAAATAGTACAAAAACTGTTAAGGTTGTGAAGGAGTAGTTTTTCAAGTCTTCAGTAGGTAGTCATTTGTAACGATTTATAATTTAGGTAGTATCATAAGGCTTTTAAATAAGTTTGGCATGACAAATTGGTTTTGTTTGTGACACAGAGTTGGCGAGGTTGTTTCGTTGCATCCTCTCTTGCAAAGATATTTGATTTTCAACATATATACTTCATTTTTTTTTCAAAAAGCCAAACTTTTTCCCTATTTTGCAGTCTATACAAAAACACGCCTTTATGACTGATGTAAAACGCCTCTTCGACTTTCCTTATTATCAATTAGAAAATTATGAATTAAAGGAATCTTTGGTTTCAAAAGTGGATGGAAAGTGGGAAGCCACTTCAACTAAAGAATATTTAGACAAAGCCAATGCAATAAGTAGAGGGTTAATACGTCTTGGAGTTCAGCCGAATGATAAAGTGGCAATTATATCGTTGACCAATCGAACTGAATGGAACATCTGTGATATTGGTATTTTACAAACAGGTGCGCAAGATGTACCTATTTATCCGACCATTTCTGAAGAAGATTACTTATACATTCTTAATCATAGCGAAAGTGTATATTGTTTTGTTTCGTGTGAATTTGTATTGGAAAAAATAAATAAAATAAAAGCCCAAGTACCTACTCTAAAAGGAGTGTATTGTTTTGACGAACGTAAAGATTGCGATCATTGGTCGGAAGTATTAAAACTAGGTGCAGACGAAAGTAATCAAGATGAAGTAGAGAAACGGAAAGCAGCTGTTGTTGAAACAGATTTAGCAACCATTATTTACACCTCAGGAACTACAGGTCGTCCTAAAGGGGTGATGCTTTCACATAAAAACATTGTAAGTAATGCTATTAGCAGTACTTATAGATTACCTATGCAATTGGGAAAATCTAAAGCATTGAGTTTTTTACCTGTGTGTCATGTTTTTGAACGTATGCTCTTATATATGTATCAATATACGGGAGTAAGCATTTACTTTGCTGAATCTATTGAGACGATTAGTGCTAATTTGCAAGAAGTAAAACCAGAAGTAATCACAGTGGTTCCACGTTTATTAGAAAAAATATATGATAAAATATATGCTAAAGGAAATGATTTAACCGGAGTTAAAAAGAAATTATTTTTCTGGGCTATCGATTTGGGCTTGCGTTATAAACCTTACGGTCAAAATGGATGGTGGTATGAGAAACAATTAAGTATTGCACGTAAACTTATATTTAGCAAATGGCAAGCAGCTTTGGGTGGAAATTTACAAGCCGTAGCATCTGGAAGTGCTGCTTTACAACCTAGACTAGCTAGAATTTTTAACGCTGCTGGCATTCCTGTAATGGAGGGTTATGGTTTAACTGAAACGTCACCTGTAATAACTGTAAATGATATGCGAGATTTCCATTTTAGAATTGGAACCGTAGGAAAAGTAATTCGTGATACAGAAATAAAAATTGCTGAAGATGGTGAGATTCTCGTAAAAGGACCACAGGTAATGATAGGCTATTACAAACAACCCGAACTTACTAATGAAACTATAAAAGATGGTTATTTTCATACAGGAGATATTGGAGAAATAGACAGCGATGGTTTCTTAAAAATTACCGACCGCAAAAAGGAAATGTTTAAAACCAGTGGCGGTAAATATGTAGCACCTCAGTTATTAGAAAACGCTATGAAGGAATCTTTCTTTATCGAACAGATTATGGTTGTTGGTGATGGCGAAAAAATGCCTGCTGCTTTTATTCAGTTAAACTTCGATTTTGTAAAGGAATGGGCACTTAGAAAAGAGATTGATTTAGGAAGTACACCTGAAGATATGGTAACTAACGAACGTTTGATAAAACGAATTCAGAAAGAAGTAGATATCCGCAATGAGAATTTTGGTAATTGGGAAAAAATAAAACGTTTTGAACTAACACCAGATACTTGGAGCATAGAAGCGGGGCACCTTACTCCTACTATGAAATTAAAACGGAAGATTATTAAGCAAAAATACAAGGTTCTTTATAATAAGATATACGGACATTAATTTAAAAAGAATCACTGCTGTTCTATAAAAGATTAAAGACTCCTGATTTTCATCAGGACAGGCTGCTCCGCCGAAAGACAAAAGACAAAAGACAAAAGATAAAAGTCTCAATAACTATTGCGATGTTCTTAACTAGTTGGCAAGCATTTTAGTGACGATTTAATGCTTTTGTAAAGTATATTACATAAACTTTGACTTACTATTAGATCAACAAAGATATAGGGCAATAGTTTTAAGCCTACTATTCCTATTACGTATAAAAAGAGGAATTAAGCTCAGGGCTAGTAATAAATCCCAAGGCTTCGTTTTAATATTTTAGCATAGCTGTAGCTATGCTAAAATATTAAACCTTCCACTCAATAAAAATAAGATTAGACTTATATATGACTCATACTGCCTTATGTTAAGAAAATTACATTAGGCAGTATGAGTTTATTTTTTTTAAAAAATGAATTGTATTCTGATTTTACAATCCTGCTGCAATTAAAAATGTTGCTGCAAAGGCAATAATTGCATACAGTTCTGGAAACACAGCCAGTACCATTGTTTTACCAAAAATATCGTACCCTGATCCAATTCCATTAATTCCTGAGGCACAAACTCCACCTTGCTTAATTCCTGACATAAGTCCAACAAACCCTAAAGCAAGTCCTGCCGCAAATATTGCAGCACCTTGATATATTGTTAATTCTAAAATACCATTCGTAACAAAACCCTGAAGTTTTGCATTGATAATAAAAAAGCCTGCAAAGCCGTAAAGGCCTTGAGTTCCGGGTAACGCACTTAATAACATGTAGCTACCAAAAGCTTCGTCGTTTTTTTTCAATGCTCCTATCGTTGCGTTACCTCCCGATGAAACCCCAATTGCACTTCCAATACCTGATAAGGCAATCATTAAAGCTAGCCCTACATAGGCAAGAATTACTGCTGTTGTCATAATTATTCTAATTTAAATTTATTAATGGTTTATTTATTATTCTATTTAATTTTAAACGGTTTGTATTCTTTTCCCCCGCCTACAAATCCTGAATTTTTATAAAATTCAACAAAAGTAAGTCGCATAGGATGCACAAATGATCCTAGAGATGAAATCATTATATTTAATCCGTGTCCAAGAATTAAGAATACAACAAAAAATATAGGGCCTAAAAACTTAGACGAACCTAATATTTGAATACCAATATCGTTTATTACAAATCCTAAAATTGCACTTGATAATCCTAAAGCAAATAACCTTATATAGGATAATAGGTCTCCAAATATTCCTGTTACAGTTGAATATATATCCCATACTCCTTTTCCTATTCTTGCAGGAATACTTATTTCTACATCACTAAAAAATATGATCAAAAATCCACCAATTCCAAGTATAAAATAAAGAATCACATTATTAGTTTCAATTATATTATATTTCATTAATGCTACATAAGTACCACTACCCAATATCACAATTAACCAGCCAAAAGTTGCTAGAGAGTATGCAAGACCAAATTGTTTTATTTGATTAATCGCTTTGATAAACATGGCAAAAATAATTTGAATAGTGCCTAGAATCAATGCCAAATTGAACATATTATTTGGGTTTAGAAACATTTCTCTATAGTTATCAAAAAACTTAATATCTGTTTCTATTAGGTTAATCCCAAAGAAAGTTCCTGATAATATTCCGAAAATTACAGTTGCAACACCAAGTACTTGTAATAAGGTTAATATTGGTTTTATTTCTGTCGAGGCTTTTAGTTTATATAAACCAGCTCCAATTATGAATATTAATCCATATCCTGCATCCCCAAGGCAAAATCCGAAAAACATCATAAAGAATGGAGCAAAAAATACGGTAAGATCCATCTCTGCATAGGAAGGTAATGAAAACAACTTGCCTATTGGTTCAAATAACCTACTGAATTTATTATTTTTTAGTAAAACTGGAATTTTTTCTTTATTTGAAGCTTTTTCTGTTACATACAGAATGTTTTCCTTTTTCAAGAAATTATCAAATTTTACTTTTTTTGATTGCGGAACCCAACCTTCAAGCATTTTAACTTTGCTATCGGCTTCATTTGCAGTATTAAGAATTACTTTTTTGGTTCTACCCTTATTTGTGTGGATAAAGGAATAATCCTCCGTGAAAAA
>CAZIMW010000207.1:0-4369 GCA_964540425.1 uncultured Flavobacterium sp. | reverse complement strand
GAATAAAACTGAAAAGACTTTATCCGTCAATTAATGATTGACTTGACACTAGGGTCGAAAATCACTCAGAGTACTTTAACACATTGATCAACCTGATAAAACAGTTTTCTAACCCAACCAACCATCACGATCCAAGCTACGGTACTGAATGGCTTCTGAAATATGATCCCCAGTAATGTTTTCTGAAGCTTCTAAATCGGCAATGGTCCTGGATACTTTTAAGATTCTGTCGTAGGCTCTTGCCGAAAGATTTAATCGTTCCATCGCAGTTTTTAATAGTTGTAAGGAGGCTTCCTCTAATTTACAGAATTTTCGGATTTGCTTCACTCCCATTTGGGCGTTATAATGAACACTTTCTGAATCTGAAAACCTTGCTGTTTGTAATTTCCTAGCTTTAGTAACTCGTTCTCTAATTACATTGCTCAGTTCTCCGCTACGCTCATCACTTAACTTTTCAAAAGGTACAGGAGTAACTTCAATATGAATATCTATCCGGTCTAATAAAGGACCAGAAATCTTTCCTAAATACCGTTGCATTTCTTGAGGAGATGATGTCATTGGAGAATCTGGATCGTTAAAATAACCACTCGGACTCGGGTTCATACTCGCTACCAACATAAAACTGGAAGGATACGTTACCGTAAATTTTGCTCTGGAAATGGTTACTTCGCGATCTTCTAGAGGTTGTCTCATTACTTCAAGAACTCCACGTTTAAACTCAGGGAGTTCATCTAAAAATAAAACTCCGTTGTGAGAAAGTGATATCTCTCCAGGTTGCGGATAGGCACCACCGCCAACGAGGGCAACATCCGAAATTGTATGATGAGGACTCCGAAAAGGGCGAGAACTCATAATTCCTCCTTTTTTCATTGTTCGCCCCGCCACAGAATGAATTTTTGTGGTTTCCAACGCTTCGCCTAAAGTCATTGGAGGTAATATACTTGGTAAACGTTTGGCAAGCATGGTTTTTCCAGAACCTGGAGGACCAATTAATATTATATTATGTCCGCCAGCAGCGGCAATTTCCATACAACGTTTGATGGATTCTTGTCCTTTTACATCGGCAAAATCGAATTCTGGATTTTCTAAATGATTGTAAAATTCTGCTTCAATATCTACAATGGTTTGTTCTAATGGAGTTTCTTCATTAAAAAAATCGATTACTTCTTTTATATTATTAACTCCATAAACTTTTAACCCTTCAACAATGGCAGCTTCTTTGGCATTTTGTTCTGGCAGGATAAAACCCTTAAAACCTTCTTCGTTTGCTTTAATTGCAATTGGCAAAGCACCTCGAATGGGTTGAAGGCTTCCATCAAGCGAAAGTTCGCCCATAATGATATAATCTTTAAGTGGGTTTTTTTCTTCAATTTGTTCGGTAGCAATTAATATTCCCATCGCTAAAGTAAGGTCGTAAGCAGAGCCTTCTTTTCGCATATCTGCGGGCGACATATTGAGTATTAATTTTTTTCCTGGAATTTTGTAACCGTTATTTTGTAGAGCAGCAGCAATCCTAAAATTGCTTTCTCTTATCGCATTATCTGGTAAGCCTACCAAATGATAGCCTACACCTTTATCTACGTTAACCTCAACAGTTATTGTGCTTGCTTCCACACCAAACACAGCACTCCCATACACTTTTGTGAGCATATAATTTTATATTTAAAATAGGGAGTTATTGAAAGTTTGAAGATAGTAATTTTTTTTAAACTATTTTACAGAAAAAAGCCTTTATCTAAATAGACAAAGGCTTTTTTCAATATATTATATAGATTTTATTTTTTTACAAACTGTAATACATCGGTATTATTATCTGATGTTACTTTAATAAAATAATTTCCTGTGCTTAATTCTGAAACATCTATTTGTGAGATAGTAGTTTCTCTCTTTGAAATTATTACTTGTCCTAAAATATTAATAATTTCTACATTTGTTATGGGTGTAGAAGCATCAATATTTAGAATGTTTGTTGTTGGATTTGGGTAAATAATTAAGTTTTCAATAGATTGATCTTCAAATCCAAGTTCTACCATAGTAGTAAATTTATATTCATCTGAAAAAGGACCAATATCACAAGAGTTTTTAGCTCTAACTCTCCAAAAATATTCTGTTTCGAAACTTAAACCTGTAATATCTACGGTGCTTTCTGTAGTTGTTCCTGACTCTACAATTGAAGTAAATTGATCGTCTAAAGCAAGCTCAAAATCGTACTCTTCTGTTAAAATATTTGAATCTGCCCAGTCTAGCGTTATATCAATCGGTCTATTTTGCCAATTATTCCCAGGTTCTAGTAAATCTGGTTCCGAAAAATTCATATCGTCTGTAATCCTTAATGTCAAGTATAAATTTATTGTTTCAGAAGTACCCGTTGCTGTTACTTTAAAATCATAATCTCCATTAGCAAGTCCATTAATATTATTTAATGTTAATGTTGTTGTTCCTTCATTATTTAATGATGGTGATGAAAAAGACCCAGTCGTCCCTCCTGGTAAATTAGATACAGTAAAATCTATCGTATCTGTAAAACCATCGCTAAACAATAAGTCTATATCAAAATCTATAGAACCCGCAGTAGCACAAATTAATTTCAGAGCATCATGAGTTGATACATAGAACTCTTCTCTATTAATTCCTGTAATAATTGTTGAAAAAACTTGACTTGAATTTTCTAAATTCCCTTTATGAGAAATTTTAATAATATATTCACCACTTGCACCTGTAATTTCTGTCTTTTCAATATTATCAACAATATTATCTCCTTTTGTAGCGGGAGCAGAAAAACTTGCTACATTTAATTTCCAAGGAAAAAAAGTAGCACCTCCATCTTGTGATACTCTTAAATCTAAATCGTTAATTAATGAAGGAGTAGCAACGTCTTCATTTCCTGCTGGTAAAACATTTCCTGGAACATCTGTCCAAGTTATGGAAGCCATTAAATCGTTTATTCCATCTGCTTTAACTGTTGTTGTGTATGTTTGTCCGCTAATAATTTCCTCTTCAATAAGCAACGAGGTAGTTCCGTTATTTGAAATTACTGCTGCAGCTACTTCTATATTTAAAAGCCCCCAACCAAATCTGTAATCTGGACCTGGAGCATTTCCTGCTTCATCTGCAGTATGTAATGCTAAACCTTTTAATGTTGAACTTAGCATATATTCCCCATTAATATTATTATAATGTTGTTGTAATAATAGTAAGCTTCCTGTAGTGTTTGGTGCAGACATAGACGTTCCACTAAAATTTGCAAAAGAACTATTTGAATTAGCCGTTGAAGAATACATATTCACTCCTTTTGATGAAATATCTGGTTTTATTCGCCCATCATCTGTTGGTCCCCAACTACTAAATGAAGACATTGACACACTACCAGATCCCGTATAATTTAAAACTTCAAAAACTGCTGCACTAGTCAATATATTTTTTGCTGTTCCTTTATCGGTTAAATAATCATATCCTCCATCTCCAGTATTAACTCCAGATTGACGATCGTTTCCTGCTGAAACAACAGGTAAATAATAAGGAGCATTATAAGTAATCTCGTCAAAAGCTTTAGCATTATTATCATAATAACCTAAATACCAAAGCGGAAGATTATTAATATTGAAACCATAAGAATGATTTGAAACTAACAACCCATTTGCAGCTGCTGCAGTCATTTCTGGTGTATCACTATTAAAATCGTATGCCCAAAGTTCAGCTTCAGGCGCCATTCCTTTAGCTGTTCCGCTTGCCACAGCTCCTGTTCCTATCATTGTTCCTGCAACATGAGTTGCATGGCTACTAAATCCACCACCAGGTGAATCTAATTGATTTGCTCTATTTTCAATAAGAATGTGGGTTGCACGTACACGGCCACCATCCCATATTCCACCAATCATATTTTCTCCGTTTAAATCTAAACCAGCTCCTCCTCCTGTATGTACTTTGTCTGTTCGAGTCGTAATTCCACCTTCTCGGTTAGTAGTTACATAATAAAGTGGTTCTCCTGAATCTAATACACCAATTAAAATCGAAATTTCTCCATTAGGCATTTCAATATATTCATCCCAACCTGCATCTAATGCTTTTTGTTTTTCAGTAAAGAAATTTAATTCAAAATCTTGCTCTAATTGTCTCAGTTTTTCTAAGTTGTAATTTTCGGTAATTTCTAGTCTTTCAGAAGGTGTTTGTGCAACTAAGCTAGTTGCAGTAAATAACACGGAAAGAAAAACAGAAAATAGTGTACTCTTTTTCATAGAATTTATTGTTTTAGTTTGGGTACTAAAATATTAAATATTAATGAATTGTATGTGTTAAATATTATATTATTTATTGCATATCCGTAATTATTCCTAATTGTGGAATATTTCCTATATTTGTTGGGATTTAA
>CAZIMW010000206.1:0-4391 GCA_964540425.1 uncultured Flavobacterium sp. | reverse complement strand
TTTTCTTTTAAAATAGACACGCAAAATTGTAAATTTTGCGGACTTTGTAAAATGCAGTAAACTTTGGTTTAGCACTAAAACCCTTATTGTTTTTACACTTTGTTACCAACTGGGTTTATTACATTATCCATTCAAGTTTCTTATATTTTTCTTTCATTTTGTCCCAAAAGTCATTACTCCAATCCATTACAACTGTTGGTTGCCAATCCGTTGAAAAGTCCTTGAAAATTGCATCAACCATCTTACTACCATTTCCTTTTACTGGTGAATTTATATCAAAAAAATCAATCGTTTTGTATGTTGTATTATATAGTATCTGAACTCCAACTGCCGTTTCGTGATTCATATTTGTAATTGGAACTTTTGGTCTTTTTAGGTAATTCTCACTTGATGCAGATAACGTTTCATCACAAATTCTAATAAATTTAATGATTTCTAAATCTGCCAATCTAAATGCTATTTCAATAATTTCAATTGGTAATCTCTTTACTCTCGTTATCACCCAAATCTGAACCCCTTTTTCATTGTATGGGGCAAATATTTTTTCAAATTCTTTTCTTACAATCATTTTTTCATTTACCACAACATTTTTTATATTTCTTTCCACTTCCACACGGACAAGGCTCATTTCTTCCAATTTTTATCTCTCTTGTTACAGTAGAAGTATTCAAATCAGGCAAAAAATGAACTAATGGTAAAGGATTTTCATCAATTCCGATTTCTAAATGTCTTTTTTCTTTGGGAATTGAATTTAAATCTACAATTCCTGCAATTAAAGATTTTAAATTTTTATCTCCTTTTATTCCTAATCTTGCTGCTTGTTCAACTTTTTCATTATCAAATACAACAACAGGGCAATTGGTGCAAAAATGACTACCTGTTAGATTTGTCATAAATTCGCCTTCATCTGTGTCTGATTTAACTGCTAATATTATCGTACATCCTTCTTCTGCTAATTCAGAATTACATTCTGGACAAAACGTATATCCACATTCATCACTATAATATCTTCTTCTGCGAATTGATAAATCTATTTTTTGTTTTATATTTTCAATATTTTTTTTCATTATCTATTTACTGTCCTCTTTTTTTGCCTTGTTGCCAACGTCTCGGCTATGGTTAGTACGGGATTTCGAAGGACTAAACTTTCGGTCTCGCACTTAGCCAAATTTTTAATTTTTTCTTTATTTCAATATACACGCAAAATTGAAAATTTTGCGGGCTTCGTTCAAGGCACTTCTCTTTGGGTTAAGCACCAAAACCCGTATTAACTATAGCCATTGTTGGCATTTCGTTATTTTTTATTCATTCATTAATTTTTCTTCCGTCATTATTTTTATTGCTTTTTCGGTTTCATTTTGTCCGTCTGTCATTGAACCTGGAAGCATTATTAATCTCTTTTTAATTTTTCCATTATCATCTTCAAATAAGACTTCAAATCGAGAACGAGTAAGTCCAAACATTGCTTTTTTTAGTTTAATTCCTTTAATTTTATTTTTTTCAATTATCGGTGTGGCTGAATTGTTCAGACTTGTAAATATTCCGTAAATTAGAAACAAACCAACTATTCCGTACAATACTGACATAGAAGTCAGTCCTTTTTGAAAATCGTTAAATGCAGAGTAAAGTAGAAACAAAGAAAGTCCACCGTAAATTAGTAGTATTCGGCTGATATTATTTCCAACAGTCACTTTGTCAACATTTCCAATTATTCCGTCTCTCGTTAGAATAATTTTATCGGGTAAAATATGACAAAATCCTGTTTTGGTTTTAAATGTATTTTTATTATCCATTTATTTTTTCAAAATCTTTAAAAGAGTCAAATAAATCTTTATGGTTATAGTCTAATGCACCTCTTTTTTCTTTAAACAGATTGAAAATTAAAGACCAATTTTCCTTTTCCGTTTTCCAATAGTCAGTTTCACTTGTTAAAACACTTTTTAGTAAATCTCCTTCATAAAAATCTCCTTCAGCCAATATGTCCTGCTTTAGTTCTTCAAGTGCAACTGGAATTAGAAAATTTAATCCAATATTCTGTCCAATCATTATCCTTAAATCTTCAATGCCAAAATCCTTTATTTGCTTTTTTCTTAGTTTATGGCAAGTAGTTACTAAATGACTCGAATATTCAGGTTCGTTCCAAAAGTCTTTTTCAAGATTTTCTAAAGATTTATTTTTCCAATTATTTTCGAATTTCATTTGGTCTGTCTTAATGAATGCCAACAATTGGATAACACACACCAGTGTGTGTTATCCATAATATAGCTTTCTAAGGCAATAAATTTAATTAATTCAATCGTAGTAAGGCGTTCTATTCTTAATAGTCAAGTATTATCCGTATAATATTCGACTAACTTTATAAATTTGCAATGAATTGGTTTAAACCTTCAGAACCATTTCGTATTGGCAAATGGAATTTTTAAATCGAATGCTTCTACCACTTTATTTTAGAATGAAGTGTCCCTTCGGCTACGCTCAGGATAAACCAAAAACAACTCAGGAATTGTTAAAATTGAGGGATGGGCGGTATGGATTGGAGGTATGGATTTATATCAAACGCCCCCTCTTAGTAAAATACAAGCTCTAAAACCTTAACTATTTGAGTTTTATCTCTTCATTTCTGATATCAAAAAAGCGATATTCCAGAAACTGGTAGCCATTCGATTTTCGAATATTTACCCATTTTTTATACTTCATAAACCATTTTCGTTGAATCGAATAAAACCCTTTGGTTAAATAAGCCTCAACAAAAGGATGAACGATTAGCGTAATCTTCTTCTGATTAAGCTGATTCATAAAATATCGAAGATTATTTTCAATATCTTCAATTAACAAAATAGTTGCTTGAGTTTCTCCATTCCCATTGCAACAAGGACACTTCTCCGAGGTTTTTATATTCATCTCTGGACGAACTCGTTGACGTGTTATCTGAACTAATCCAAACTTGGTAGGTGGTAGCACAGTATGTTTTGCGCGATCATTTTTCATGAATTCGCGCATCTTTTCAAAGAGTAAATCTCTGTTAGCGCTGTCACGCATATCAATAAAATCAATTACAATAATCCCACCCATGTCTCTCAATCTGAGTTGACGGGCAACTTCTGCAGCCGATTCTAAATTAACATCAATGGCATTCTGCTCTTGATCATCTTTTGATTTACTTCTTTGACCACTATTTACGTCAACTACATGCAAGGCTTCAGTATGCTCAATAACCAGATAGGCGCCTGATTTCATAGTCACATTTTTACCAAACAAAGCCTTTATTTGTTTCTCTATTCCGAAGTATTCGAATATTGGAGTATCTCTTCGATAACCCTTAACCATCTGCTCTTTTCCAGGAGCGATAGAAGCTACGTAAGAAACTAACTCTTTCTTAGTTTCAATATCATCAACATAAATATGGTTAAAATCCTTATTCAACAAATCCCTCAACATAGCCGAGCTTCTGCTAATTTCTCCCAGAACACGTTGTGGTGGTTTCGAAGTTTGTAATTTCTTAAAACATTTTTCCCATTTATTCAACAATTCACTTAGATCAGCATGCAAATCGGCTACCTTTTTATTTTCGGCAACAGTTCTAACTATTATTCCAAATCCTTCGGGTCTAATACTCTTTATCAATCGCTTTAAACGGTCTTTTTCAGAATTATTTCGAATTTTTTGAGAAACTGAAATACGGTCAGAGAATGGCACTAAAACCATGTATCTTCCTGCTATTGAGATCTCACTACTAAGTCGAGGGCCTTTTGTTGAAATTGGCTCTTTTGCTATCTGAACTAAAGCATATTGATTGGACGTAAGCTGCTCAGCTATCTTCCCATCTTTATTTATTTCATTCAGAAAACTAAAGTTCTTTAAAGAAGAACTTCGTTGCTTTTTATTAATAACAGCCTGAACATACTTATTTAGGGTAGCAAAATTTGCTCCCAAATCTAAATAATGTAAAAAGGCATCCTTATTATATCCGACATCTACAAATGCAGCATTTAAGCCGGGCATTACCTTCTTAATTCTACCTAAGTAAATATCTCCTACGGAATAATTATTATTGCTTTTTTCCTTATGTAACTCAATTAATTGTTTATTCTCTAGAAGCGCAATAACATCTTCAGAGGGTTTTGAGCTAATTACTAAATCAACACTCATTCTTCGTTGCGAAAAAGTTATGCAAACACAAGAATCCCATCACATTTGCATGTAGGGACTCTTAGTAAAAAAGTATTTAGTTGAGAAAACTAGCAAGCTAGTATGCTTGCATTATTTTTTCTTCTTGTGACGATTCTTGCGAAGTCTCTTTTTTCGCTTGTGAGTCGCCATCTTATGTCTTTTTCTTTTTTTACCGCTTGGCATAACTATAAATTTAAATATTATTATTTATTTTCTATTTC
>CAZIMW010000205.1:0-4440 GCA_964540425.1 uncultured Flavobacterium sp. | reverse complement strand
AAATATGATCTTTAAACTTGGCTTAAGTGGTAAAGGAGAGCTGTTGAGATATGCTATTGAAAAGAAATATGATTTTTAAATAAACAATTATATTGATATATGGAAAGTAAAGGAGTAACTTTTGAAGAGGCAAAATCGATTAGAAAACATTTTGAAAATAAATTGTTTTCAGATTTTCCATCGTTAAATACTCTTTGTATTAAAGAAATTAATAATGATAAATATTTTCATTTAATCGCAGGGGTTACAAAAATTATAAATACTGGTAATAATAACCTGATTAAAAATGGTGTTTATTCAAATATCGATACCTTTCCTACTTTTCTTGAAATATCTAAATCTGAATTAAATTCCGACAGAAATAATGTACTTAACAGTTTCTCAAAAAGTACTATAAAGTCATTGTTAGATCATCCAAATGATGAGATTCGTATCCCAATTATTCAAAAGCAGACTAATGAAATAATAACTAATAATATTCATAGAAAAAGACCTTTAATTAGCGGGGTCCCTATTGGAAATCCAAAATATGGTTTTTCAGGAACATTAGGAGTTATTTGTACTTTAAAAAACAAAAAAGGTTTTTACATATTATCAAATTGGCACGTCTTAGCAGGAATACATGGTGAACTTAATGATCACATAATACAACCAAATATAGATTTTGAAGGAATAATTAAAAACAATCAAGACTTCGTGGCAAAATTAATTTGGTACCGATTAGATAAATATATGGATGTAGCATTGGCAAAAATAAATGACAAATTTGTGCCATCGTTATTAGATTGCAAAACCAAAGCTTTTATTGCTGAATCTCCAAAATGCGGAAACCGAGTTGTAAAATCTAATTTTAAAGGAAAGCAAGAAGGTAAAATAGTAAGCACAAATTGCACTGTAAAAGTTAGCGGCAGTTCTTATCCTGGTGGTTCCACAATTATTAGAGATCTTATTATTACTGAAAAAATCTCAGTTCCGGGGGATTCAGGAACATTGGTATATAACAAAAATAATAAAAACATAGTAGGATTAATTGTAGGAGGCGACAACAAATTTGTAAGTGTAATTAATCCTTTACATTTTAACAAACCTATAACACCTATAAATAGCTCATATTATAATATTAGTAATTTAGAAAATATAATTATAGAATCATATATTTAATCATTAATCCTAAAAACAAAAAAGATGGCACACGAAAGATTACGTTTTAATATCATTTTAAAAGAAAAAAATGAAAATGATACTAACAAGGTTAACAACACAAGTTACGATCCAATTTATTCAGATTCAAAGTATAATACTCATTTTGGAATCTTCGGGAATTTTAGTGGCGAAAAAAAAGATGATGGTTTTGAAGTAAAAGAAATAAATTTTCTGTTACAAAACTATACTGGCGAAGTAACGATAGGTTTAAATTCTGTAATTGGAATAAAAACCGACGATGTGTTCCCAAAATCTGATGAATATTATGTAGAAGGTTTCTCTTCTGGAAGGCACATAAAAATATTTTTACTTTTGCAAGGGTTATCAAATAATTTTGAATGTAAGTATTCAGAACCCCTCCTTTTAAAACAAGGAGATTTTGTAGAAGTAATAACACTTATGGAACCTATTAATAATACTATTTCTAAGATTGATGAATATGCAGGAACTAGACAGAACGAATGTCTTTTTGTTGATAAAGAATATATGTACAGAGATGGTGAAGAAATTGGATTGTTAGAAGAAGCGAAATATATTAAAAATATTCTTTCAAAAATAGAAGAGCACGGCCATGAGGCATTGCAATTAAGTACTTCAGGAGAAATAAAAATAATTACAGAAAACCATTGGGCACAAAATAGAAGATGCAAGATGAAAGTATCAGATGTGTATGTAAGGTGATTTTGAAGTTTAAAATAAACATATTCATTTTATTTTTTATTTTTTTTAATTTAAACGCACAAGAAAAAATAATTATAGAACATTTAAAGCACTATCGTCTTGATAGTGCTTCCTATGTGCTACAAAACAATAACATACCAAATCTTAAATGGCAAAATGATTTCTTAATTTCATTTAATAGCAATGATGCTAAAATTAGTATCGATACATTAAATACATATTTTAAAAGCTCTTACTTTGAAGATATATACAACCACATAAATAAAGGAGATGTTTATTTTTATAAGTATTTAGACAAAAATATTGAAGCTCTAAAAGAATACCAAATAGCTTTAGAGTTAGCAGAAAAAACAAACGACACTCTTTTAATAAACGAAACACTAAAAAAAATCCTAACCTTTCATAGAATTGATTTACTGTATGATAATATTACCTATAAACCGTATTTAAAAAAATATAAATTAACAGCCAATGATAGCCTAGAAAAGGCTTACTATCATTATTTTAATTTAATATTAAATTTTAAAAACTATAAAGTCGAAAGTTGGGATAGTAAATCATATAGGTATTTAAATCATTTTTTCTCAAACCATCAAGTGCCTTATTTAAAAGGAATAAGCTATACGGTCTATGCAAGTTATTTTGAAGAGATGCAACAAAAAGATAGCATTTGGCACTATATTAATAAAGCAGAAAAAAACCTTTTATTGGTTTCTGAAAAATACACAAGATCACGACTAAATCAATTATATTCATTTACTGCAAGAATTGCTGCTCAAGAAAAAAATCCTAAAAAAGCAAGCATTGCCTTAAAAAAAATAAATAAAAATCACTACAATAAAATAGACTATAAAATTGAAGCTTTAAGCACCTTCTATCAAGCTATGGTTGATACTTTAAATGGAGATTATAAATCTGCTATTCGAAATATTAATAAATCTACACTTATCCAGGATAGCATTTTAATGAAAGAATATAATAATTTGTTAAATGAACTTGAAACAAAATACCAAACAACAAAAAAAGAAAAACAAATTATTTTACAACAAACCCAAATAAAAGAAGAACAACGACAGCAAAAAAACTTATGGATAGGAGGGTTTATTATACTTTTATTCGGAAGCGTTTTAAGTTTTTTAATTTATAAAAACGTGAAACGAAAACAACTCATCGCAGAACAAGAACGAGAAATTGAAATTCAGAAGAAAGAAAAAATTTTAAAAGACCAAGAACTCAACACTATTGATGCGATGATTGAGGGGCAAGAAAAAGAACGGCAACGCTTGGCAGACGATCTTCATGATAGCGTTGGAGCAACATTATCTGCGGCAAGGTTGCAATTTGAATATTTATGCAAACATATAGGTAAGGGAGTTTTAGAAAACGAAGACGAACTTTTTTCAAAAACCGGAAAATTATTAGAAGAAGCCTACCAAGAAATTCGTTCTATGGCACATCTTAAAAATAGTGGTGTTATTGCAACAAAAGGATTATTACCAGCCATTCAAAAACTAGCAAGAAACGCTTCAACCCCAAGAAGTCTAGAAATAGAAGTTAATGATTATGGGCTTTCAAAAAAAATAGACGCTTCTTTAGAAATTTCTATATTTAGAGTAATTCAAGAATTAGTAACTAATATTATTAAGCACTCTAAAGCTTCGGAAGCAACAATTTCAATAACACAACACGAAGAAATACTTAGTATTATCATAGAAGATAACGGAATTGGATTTGATGTTAGAAAAAAAATTAATAACGATGGAATGGGACTTAATAGCATCGAAAAAAGAATTGAACACCTGGAAGGGAGTATAGATATAGATAGCACCATAGGTAAAGGCACTAACATTTTAATAGATATACCGATATGATAATAAAAGTATTCATTGAAGATCATCGAGGGTTAATTAATACTCCAATAAACTCTGATGATCTTAATTCTTTTTATTATAGGGTCAACCCATTTGTTTCATTAACATTTGCTTTAAGTAAAAACATATTTAAAAAATAATGCCTTTATAATATCCCCAATATTGGGTATTTTATAACTTATCCTCCTGGATTAGTTTTGAAATATGCATAAACTTCAAGATCTAATACTAAAAATTAATAGTTTAAAAGAGAATAACGAATATTTAAGTTACCAAGAAACTTTACTGGTTTTTAAAGCATTAAAAAACGTTTCTGCTGAGAAGCTTATTGTAGAGAAAGTTATTGGATTAATATCTTATTCTAAAGAAGATAATTTTAGGATAAACAATCTTAGTAAACGAGAGTCTGAGATATTTAAACTAGTTGGTTTGGGGTGCTCCTCAAAAGAAATTTCAGAAATGCTAAGTATTCAAAAAACAACAGTAAGTACTCACCGAAAACATATTATAAAAAAACTTGCACTTTCTGGCGCAGGGCAATTAAATAAAATTGCATATCAACATTTTCAGTCTCAATAATAAAATACCCTTTAATGGGTATGGTATGATTTCTTAATCGTTTCTATTTTTGATTAATAATAAAAACCAAAAAATAATGAAAAAAATTATCACATTATTAGCAATA
>CAZIMW010000204.1:0-4456 GCA_964540425.1 uncultured Flavobacterium sp. | reverse complement strand
TAAAATCAACAGCACATGAATTTTAAATACCTAAATTTTTGGCTGAATAGTTACAGTTTGCCCTATCATAATTTTAAAAGAAATTTGGAAAGAACTAAAAAAGCTATATATTTACCAAACAAATAAAAACACAAACGACCATGTTTTATAATAATTTAAGTAATAATTACAAACCTTAACAAAAACTTGTCGAGAATATATACGCCTGTCAAGTTTTTATTGACAGGCTTTTTTTTTGTAAAATAGTAAATCTTCGATTTACGTAATTGAACAAATCCCGTTGCAGATTGGGATCTTATAAAAGTAAGTAAAAGCCTGTTATAGGTTTTAATAAAAATAACAAAATCTTAATTGAACAAGAATAATACTAACCTTTAAAAATAGATTCCTGCCTACGTAGGAATAAAAATAAATTATGTGCGGAATTGTATGCGCTTTTAACCTAAAGCAACCTTCAGAAAAACTAAGACCTCAAATTTTAGAAATGTCAAAAAAAATAAGACATCGCGGCCCCGATTGGAGCGGAATTTTCAATAACAAAAAAGCTATTATGTCGCACGAACGATTGGCAATTGTAGATCCTACTTCGGGGAAACAGCCTTTGTTTTCAGAAGATAAAAACTTGGTTCTAGCTGCCAATGGCGAGATTTACAATCATTTAGAATTGCGTAAACAATTCGAGGGTTCTTATAATTTTCAAACACAATCCGATTGTGAGGTTATTTTAGCTTTATACAAAGAAAAGGGAATTTCATTTTTAGATGAACTTAATGGTATTTTCGGTTTTGCTATCTATGATGTTGAAAAGGACGAATATTTTGTAGCTCGGGATCATATGGGAATCATTCCATTATATATGGGTTGGGATGAAAATGGAACTTTCTATGTGGCTTCCGAATTAAAAGCACTAGAAGGTATTTGTACAAAAATCGAACTCTTCCCTCCTGGGCATTATTTACATAGTTCCGATGGAGAATTAAAACGATGGCATGAAAGAGATTGGAAAGAATATGATGCCGTTAAAGACAATGAAACTGATATTAAAAAATTAAAAGAGGCTCTAGAAGCAGCAGTACACCGGCAATTAATGAGTGATGTTCCTTATGGAGTATTACTTTCTGGCGGATTAGATTCTTCTATCATTTCGGCAATTGCAAAAAAATATGCAGACAAACGTATCGAAAGTAATGACAAGGATAAAGCCTGGTATCCTCAACTTCATTCTTTTGCAATTGGATTGAAAGGTTCGCCAGATTTAGCTGCAGCACAAAAAGTAGCTGACCATTTAGATACGGTACACCACGAAATAAAATTTACCATTCAAGAAGGAATCGATGCTTTACGTGATGTAATTTACCATCTAGAAACTTACGACATTACCACCATTCGTGCCTCCACTCCTATGTATTTATTAGCTAGAGCCATAAAAGCAATGGGAATTAAAATGGTACTTTCTGGTGAAGGAGCCGATGAGATTTTTGGAGGCTATTTGTATTTTCATAAAGCACCTTCTGCTAAAGAATTTCATGAAGAAACTGTTCGTAAATTAGACAAATTACATATGTACGATTGTCTTCGAGCAAACAAATCACTAGCAGCTTGGGGAATTGAAGGACGTGTTCCGTTTTTGGACAAAGAGTTTATGGATGTAGCGATGCGTATTAATCCACAAGAAAAAATGATTAATGGCGAACGTATGGAGAAATGGGTATTAAGAAAAGCATTTGAAGATATGCTTCCAGAATCTGTGGCTTGGCGACAAAAAGAACAATTTAGTGACGGTGTTGGTTATAGTTGGATAGACTCTTTAAAAGAAATGGTAGAAAATAAAGTAAGTGATGAGCAATTAAAAAATGCACATTATAAATTCCCCATTCAGCCACCAACAAGTAAAGAAGAATTTTATTACCGTTCTATTTTTGCCGAACACTTCCCGAGCGATACCGCAGCTTGGTCGGTACCTCAAGAAGCTTCGGTGGCTTGTAGTACGAAAATTGCATTGGAATGGGACGAAAGTTTTAAAAACATGAATGACCCTAGTGGTAGAGCGGTTACTAATGTTCATGATAAGGCGTATGAGTAGTTGGGCAGTAGGCAATAGGCAGTAGGCAGTAGGCAGTAGGCAGTAGGCAAAATTAATTTATTTAACAATTCTGTCATTGCGAGGAGGAACGACGTGGTAATCTCATTAAAAATATGCCTTATGAACTAAGTGCAATTAAATAGAAATCAACTTGTTTCTTAAACCAAAAATTACCAAACCTACTCTGTTTTTAACCTTGAATCGTTTAAATAAATCACCCCGATAATTATCGATGGTTTTAGGGCTTAGGAACATTCGCTCGGCAATTTCATTGTAGGTTAAATCACTACAAGAAAGTTGTAGAAATTTCAGTTCGTTTTCTTTTAAATGTATGGTTGGAATTTCTTCTTTTGGTTTTAAGGAATTTAATAAAGTTGCTGCTACTTTATTTGAATGGTAATAGCCTTTTTCCATCACTTCATTTAAGGCAATTTTAAGAGCCTCAGGATGAATGTCTTTTAGTAAATAACCGTTGGCTCCCTTGCTCAACATTTTTAACACCATTTGCTCGTCGTCGTCCATAGATAAAGCCAACACTTTAATGTCTGAATGTTCTGCAGCTAACCATTCCATCGTGTCATAACCGTTCATTACTGGCATATTTACATCTAATAAAATTATGTCGGGTGTAGTTGTTTCCGATTTCATTTTCTGTTGTAAATCGTAGCCATTTTTAGCATGATACATTACATTATAGCCCGAAAACATACCAATTAGCATCTTTAATGAATCTGCCACCAAAAAGTGGTCGTCAACTATTACGAGGTTATATTCTTTCGTGGGTGTCATCTGGATAGGGATAAGTTAGTGTTAATTGGGTGCCTTTGCCTATTTCGGAAGTTAAGAAATATTCGGCGTTTAACAAAGCTGCTCTTCCTTTAATAGTCTGTAAACCTGAACTTTCGGTTTTCATATTTGTATCGAAACCTACTCCGTTATCTTCGGCAATAATTTCTAAATTTGTGCTTTTATAATTGAGTACTACGGAAAGGTTTTCAGCTCTGGAATGCTTCATTACGTTGGATAGAAATTCTTGATACATTCTGAATATTAAAATTTCGTGTTCTGAAGAAATGTATTTTTCAGTTCCATTTACTTCAAATTTAGCTTCCAAAAAACCCAAACGATTGAAACGTTCTAGTTCAATCTGAAGCGAACGTACCAATCCGTTTTTATTAATTACATCGTTGTTTAAGGTTTTAGAAAGGTTTCGTACTTCCTGTACCGTATCGCTTACAACCGACTTGGTTTCTTGCAGCGATTCCTTTAAGGCGTCGGGAGCCTTCATCATTACCATACTCAACTGCATATTTACTACCGATAGCAACTGCCCTACGTTATCGTGAAGTTCCCAGGCAATATTTTTAAAGGTTTGTTCCTGAATTTCTAACTGCGAAGTTGCCAACTCTTTTTCAAATTTAAGTTTGGTTTTGATACGTTCTAAGAGTAATTTATTTTTTCGTTTCTGAAAAGCAGTAAAAAAGAAAATCACAAAAATAAGCAGCACAAAAATCACCGCAATGGCGTAGGCTATCAAAACAATTGTTTCTTGACTAATTAGATTTTCTTTTTCTTGGAGCATATAATAAAACCTATGATATAACTTGAATATAAAATAAAACCAGAACCATACAGTACTATTTTAAAAACGGTATTGAAATCTGGGTTAAAACTTTGTCGGTAATAAATACTATAAATTAAAACTGGGGTTGTAAATAAGTAAAAAAACAGAGCCCCTAAAGATACATAAAACGGTACCGATTTTTTTATTTTTAATAAGCTATCGCTTTTTATAATTTCATAGTAATAGTAAAAAATACTTAGTAGCACCAATATGGCACCAACAAGTAAAGTAAATAAAGAGTATCCCTCGAAAAAACCTCCATTAATAATTAAATATAATATACTTCCTATTAGATAAAATACAGATAGAATGTCTAAGGTTTTTATGGCTTTATAAGATTTTAAATACCATTTAAAAAAGGAAATATAGAAAAGGGAACTTAGAATCATATAGATATTATAGATCCAATAGTTATGTTCAAAGTTGGTGCCTTTCAATCGAGATAAGAAATTAAAATCGTCCAATAAAAAGGAATACGAACTAATGGTTTCAACAAAAATAGTACTGCCTAAAAACCAAGTTAAATAAAGAGTCTCCCGAGACTTATTATTCTTGTAATAATAAACAGACAACAAGAATGCACAAAGCACAAAAATATAAGTAACAAAAAAATAGGTATCCATCATTTTAGTGTATTATTTAGTAATCCTTTTTTCTTTATTAGGTTTGTCTTTTGCACAAACTAAAAAGCCTACTTAAATTCAAGTAATAAATGCAACTTTTCAGGAGTTACAATTTGATATTTTTTT
>CAZIMW010000203.1:0-4519 GCA_964540425.1 uncultured Flavobacterium sp. | reverse complement strand
GAATTTTTCCAGTACGTGCAATTCCTGTTTGCACTTCATCGGCAATAAATAAGACACCGTATTTTGCACAAAGATCTTTTGCTTTGCTTAAATACCCTTCAGAAGGAACATAAACTCCAGCTTCCCCTTGAATTGGCTCTACTAAAAATCCAGCTACATTATTATTCGATTTTAAAACGTCTTCTAAAGCTTCTAAATTATTGTATTCTATTTTAATAAATCCATCGGTAAATGGACCGAAGTTTTTACGTGCATCTTCATCGTTTGAAAATGATATAATCGTTGTTGTCCTTCCGTGAAAATTATTTTCACAAACAATTATCTCTGCTTTATTATCTTCAATACCTTTTTTCTCATAAGCATATTTTCTACAAAGCTTAATGGCGGTTTCTACTGCTTCTGCCCCACTATTCATAGGAAGTACTTTATCAAAACCAAAAAAATCACAAACATACTTTTCGTATTTTCCGAGGATATCATTATGAAATGCTCTTGAGGTTAAAGTTAGTTTTTGTGCTTGTTCGGTTAAAGCATTGATGATTTTTGGATGACAATGACCTTGGTTTACGGCAGAATAAGCCGAAAGAAAATCGTAATATTTCTTCCCTTCAACATCCCAAACAAATACTCCTTCTCCCCGCTCTAAAACCACTGGTAACGGATGATAATTATGAGCACCATACTCATTTTCTAAAGCGATTGCTTTTTGTGACAATGTCTTTTCTACAACTGACATAATTTTATATTTTAAATTGAAAACTTACAATTCCTACTATACCTTTATTCTTTCGAAATCCCGATAAAATCGGGACGAAAATTCAGCGGAGGAGAGAAATCATCCTTAGAACTGCGAAATTACTAAATATCAAATACATTTTAATAATTCTCGCAAATAAAAAGAATGAATTACACTATTTTTGTGCCTATGGCTAGAAAAAACAGAAATAAGGTTTTTGAAGATTTAGAAATTACCGATGCAGGTGCAAAAGGAAAAGCAATTGCTCATGCTCCCGATGGAAAAGTTGTTTTTATAGGAAATGCTGTACCAGGCGATGTTTGCACTATACAAACCACTAAACAACGTAAGAGTTTTTATGAAGGAAAAGCCATTTCGTTTTCTAAGCTTTCCGATAAACGAGTGGAGCCTAAATGTGATTACTTTGGAACTTGTGGCGGATGTAAATGGCAATATATGGGCTATGAGCATCAACTATTCTACAAACAAAAAGAAGTAGAAAACAATTTAAAACGTCTTGGGAAAATTGAATTACCAGAGGTTTCTCCCATTTTAGGTTCTAAAGAGCAATATTACTATCGAAATAAGATGGAATTCTCTTTCAGTGATAGTAAATGGCTGACTTTAGAGCAAATAAAAAGCGATGAAATAATTAAAGATAGAAACGCTTTAGGGTTTCATATTCCTGGAATGTGGGATAAGATATTGGATATTGATAGTTGTCATTTACAACGCGACCCTAGTAATGACATTCGGAATTTTGTAAAGAAAAAATCGGAAGAATTAAACTTACCTTTTTATAATGCTCGAAAGCAAGAAGGAATGTTAAGAACCCTTATGATTCGTACTACCAGTACTGATGAAATTATGGTCTTGCTTCAGTTTTTTTATGAAGATAAAGAACAAAGGGAATTATTATTGGATGCTATTTATAATGAATTTCCAACTATTAATTCGCTTCAATATGTGGTAAATTCAAAAGGAAACGATACAATTTACGATCAAGAAATAGTTTGTTATCAAGGTAAAGATCATATTTTTGAAGAAATGGAAGGACTTCATTTTAAAATAAATGCCAAGTCATTTTATCAAACCAATTCAGAACAAGCCTACGAATTATATAAAGTTACCAGAGATTTTGCAGGATTAACAGGTGAAGAATTGGTATTCGATTTATACACAGGAACAGGAACTATCGCTCAGTTTGTTTCAAAAAACGCAAAAAAAGTGATTGGAATTGAATCCGTTCCAGATGCTATTGAGGCTGCAAAAGAAAATGCTAAACTTAACAATATTGAGAATACAGAATTTTATGTGGGAGATATGAAAAAAGTGTTCAACGATGCTTTTATTAACCAACACGGAATTCCAGATGTAATTATCACCGACCCTCCTAGAGACGGAATGCATAAAGATGTGGTAGAACAATTGTTAAAAATTTCGGCAAACAAAATAGTTTATGTAAGTTGCAACAGCGCAACTCAAGCTCGTGATTTGGCAATATTAGATCCTCAATATAAAGTTACTAAAACGCAGGCTGTAGATATGTTCCCGCAAACTTTTCACGTTGAAAACGTGGTGCTTTTAGAAAAAAGAAACGCTTAGAAACTAATTATGATTAAAAAAATTGCGGTAGTATTCTTATTTATAAGCGTTATAATTGGCTGCTCTAAAGATGATATTTGTACAGGCGATACTCCTACGACTCCAAAATTAATAATTGTTTTTAAAAGTAGTATTAACAACAATCTATTTAAAGAAGTAAGCAACCTTACAGTGACTACTATTATTGAAAACGATACTATAAACATTTACAAATCGGTTACAACAGATTCTATTGCAATTCCTTTAAACACAGGAGCCGATATAACTAAATTTCAGTTTATCAAGGACAACACCAACGACACCCCTGGAAATACTGATATTGTAACTTTTAGTTATCAACTCGATTATATTTATATTAATAGAGCCTGTGCTTTTAAAGCAATTTTTAACGATTTAATAAGTCAGTTAGAAATTGTAGAGAACGAAAATTGGATTGAAGAAATAATTGTTAACGAAAACACTGTTGAAGATGAAAATACTACGCACGTTACTGTGTACCATTAGTCTGTTGTTATTTATTCCGTCTTCAATGAATGCACAAGAAGACGAGATAACTTCTGAAACACCTGTTGCTATAAAAGATACCGTTAGAACTAAAAACAACAAATACGGTTTGCGTTTGGGAATAGATTTAGCAAGACCCATTAGAACTTTAACTGATGAAGCTTTTACTGGTTTTGAAATTATGGCCGATTTTAGAATCACGCATCGTTTTTATATTGCAATGGAATTAGGAAACGACAAAGACCAACAAAATGAAAGTAATTTGGTTTCTTCCACCAAAGGAAGCTATGCCAAAATAGGATTCGATTATAATTTTTACAATAATTGGGTTGGTATGAACAACTCTATTGTAGCAGGGCTTCGTTACGGATTTTCAACTTTCGACCAAGAACTAAACAGTTTTGGTGTTTATACGGGAGATGCAACTTTTCCAGGGACTATTATTAACGAAACTACTAATTACTCAGGGCTTTCAGCCCAATGGATAGAATTTGTTTTTGGAGTAAAAACTGAAATTGTTTCCAATTTATTTTTATCCATTAATCTTCAACTTAAAAATAAAATTTCGGAAGATATTCCTGAAAACTTCGGGAATATATACATTCCTGGCTTCAATAGAACCAACGATTTTAGTGATTTTGGAGTAGGTTTTGGCTTTGGAGTTTCTTATTTAATTCCTATTTATAAGAAGTAAAATCTAACCTATTTTTTTATTGTTTCTTCGTTTTTTTACTACCCTCATACATTTCGTAACGCACCAATTTACTTTCTAGTTTTCCGTTATACAATTTAATTCTCCTTGAAGGGCGTAACCCAACATGTTTTAAAGCTTCCATATTGCTAGTAATCATCCAAGCCTGAGTTCCAGGATACCCATGTTTTAATGTAGTGCCAATTGAAGCATATAATTTCTCAGCATCTACTTGAATACGTTCATCATAAGGAGGATTAAAAACGATAAATAAAGGGCGTTCAGATTCCTTTTTACTTTCAAAAAAATCTTGTTTTTTTACTGAAATAAATTCATCTAAATTCGCACTACTTATATTTTCTTTTGCTTTCTGAACTATATCTGATTCAATATCAAACCCCTGAATTTTAAAGTGAAAATCTCTAATTTTCTTTAAGGTAGAATTTTCAATCAGTTCAAATAAATCGACATCAAAATCTAGCCAGTTTTCGAAAGCAAATTCATCTCTATTTAAATTTGGCGGAATATTACAAGCTATCATTGCAGCTTCTGTTAAAATAGTGCCACTACCACACATTGGATCCAACAAATCGCATTGTCCATCCCAACCTGCAAGCATTATAAGCCCTGCGGCAAGTACTTCATTTATTGGCGCCATGGTATTAGCAACTTTATAACCACGTTTGTGCAACGATTGTCCAGAACTATCCAACGAAATCGTACAAATATTTCGATCTATATGGATATTAACACGTAAAGTTGGGTGATCTAAATCTACATCTGGACGTCTGCCCTCTTTATCTCTAAATCGATCGACAATTGCATCTTTTGTTTTTAATGAAATATATTTTGAATGCGTAAATTTTTCTGAAAAAACAGTTGCATCTACTGCCAAAGTTCCATCTACATCCATATAATTTTCCCAAGGTATTGCATATACTTTATTATAAATATCGGCTTCAGTAAAAACATTAAATGAAGTA
>CAZIMW010000202.1:0-4565 GCA_964540425.1 uncultured Flavobacterium sp. | reverse complement strand
AAAACTTGTAATATAAAGGTGAGTATCGGGTTAGTATTTGATCAATATGGATAAAATTAATTTACAATTGCTACTTTTTCAATAAATTTATAAATTTTATTATTTTAGAATAAATAAAAAGGATGAGTATCAATTTAGTATTTTATCAATAAATTTACAAAATTGTGTATTAGCTTCAGTCTTTTGCGATTCTAAAATTTCGAACATTCCAGAATCATCAATGTTTTCTAATTCCAATTCCCAATACACTAGTTTTTTATACATTTCTACCCATTCTTCAAACGAATTTACCATAGAAAGATCCATTGCTATTTTTCTGAATTCTTGTTGATAACTAGTAGTTGTCTTTTCTGAAATTAATCGAGAATGGTCTAAATTCTTTTTTAAACTTAAAAGAATCTGATGTGGATTAACAGGTTTTATCAAATAATCGGCAATTTTCGAACCGATAGCTTCTTCCATAATATACTCTTCTTCACTTTTAGTAATCATTACTACTGGAAGGGTTGCTTGCTTCTCTTTTATTTCAGCCAGCGTTTCAAGTCCGGTTAAACCAGGCATATTTTCATCTAAAAAAACAATATCAAAATTTTCTTTTTCAATTTCCTCTAAAGCTTCGGTACCACTCATTGCTTTGGTAACCTTGTAATTTCTCTTTTCTAAAAAAATGATGTGTGGCTTTAATAATTCTATTTCATCGTCCACCCAAAGTATCTTTATATCGCTCATATATGTATATTTGTTTATTATTTGAAATTATTTGTATTTCAAAAAAGTACTGCAAAAATAAAGCCGTACTAACTATTAAAATACCTTTTACTAATAAATAAAAGTTAAAGATTGAATTCGCAAAACAAACTCAAAATTATAAACGACCCGATCTATGGTTTTATTACCATACCAAGTGTGCTCATTTTCGAACTAATCGAACATCGGTACTTTCAAAGATTACGTAGGATTTCGCAAATGGGGATGTCGTACCTTGTGTATCCAGGGGCTCATCACACACGTTTTCATCACGCAATTGGTGCGATGCATTTAATGCAAAAAGCAGTGCAAGTGCTTCGTTTTAAAGGAATTGAAATTTCAGATAAAGAATCGGAAGCTTTATATGTCGCAATACTTTTACACGATATTGGTCACGGTCCTTTTTCGCATGCAATGGAACGTAGCATAGTAGAAAATGTAGATCACGAGTATATTTCTTTGCTTTTTATGGATGCTTTAAATCAAAAATTTAACAACAGATTAACGCTTGCCATTCAAATTTTTAAGAACGAATATCCTCGAAATTTCTTTTATCAGTTAATTTCAGGTCAGTTGGATATGGATCGAATGGATTATCTAAAACGCGATAGTTTTTATACAGGTGTTTCTGAAGGCTCCGTAAATTCTGAACGATTAATAAGTATGCTTAATGTTTTTGAGGATAATTTGGTCGTGGAAGAAAAAGGAATTTATTCGGTTGAAAAATTCATCATTGCTAGACGATTAATGTATTGGCAAGTTTATTTACATAAAACAAGTTTGGTTGCCGAACAGCTGGTAACTAGATTGTTGAAACGAGCTAAAGAATTAACAATCAGCGGAAAAAAATTATCTGCAAGTAAAGCATTAACCTTCTTTCTGAAAACAGCAGTTAGTAAAGCAAATTTTTCAATTGAAACCTTAAATACGTTTGCCAAATTGGATGATACTGATATTATTTCAGCTATGAAATCATGGATTGATGAAGATGATTTTGTTTTAAAAAATATTTCAGAAATGCTATTAAACCGTGATTTACTTAAAATTGAAATGCAACAAGAGGCTTTTTCCGAAGAAAAAATAAGTGACAAGAAAAATATAATAATGCAGAAATATAATATTTCTGAAGAAGAAGCTTCGTATTTTGTGTTTACAGGACAGATTACAAATCAAGCTTATAGTATGGAAAAAGACACAATAAACTTGTACAAAAAATCGGGAGAAATAATTGATGTTGCCAATGCGAGTGACCAATTAAACTTAAAAGCATTGTCCAAAAAAGTAGTTAAAAATTATATGTGTTATCCTAAAACGGAATAGTGCTGCTTTTTTTCTATTTTTGCATATCTTATAAAAACCAATAAAAAATAATCTGTGAAATTTACAGCAGCTCAAATAGCGGGAATATTAGAAGGAGAAGTGGATGGGAATCCAGAAGTTGAAGTATCAAAGCTATCAAAAATTGAAGAAGGAGTAAGCGAAAGTTTAAGCTTTCTTGCTAACCCGAAATACACTCAATACATCTATACTACAAAGGCTTCGGCGGTTATTGTTAATGCAGATTTTAAAGCAGAACAAGCCATTGAAACTACCCTAATTAGAGTTGAAGATGCTTACAAATCGTTTTCAAAATTACTGGAATATTACAATCAAGTAAAGATGAATAAAACAGGAATTGAACAGCCTGTATTTATTTCAGAAAGTGCTAACTATGGAGAAGACATTTACATAGGAGCATTTGCTTATTTAGGTGAAAATGTAAAAATTGGTGAAAATGTAAAAATTTATCCCAATGTTTATATTGGCGATAATGTTAGTATTGGCGATGGAGTAACTTTGTTTTCTGGAGCTAAAATATATTCAGATACGGTTATTGGGAATAATTGTGTAATTCATAGTAGTGCTATATTAGGAGCAGATGGTTTTGGATTTACGCCCAACGAAAAAGGAGAATTTACAAAAGTGCCACAAACAGGAAATGTAATTATTGAAGATAATGTTGAAATTGGTGCAGCATCTACGATAGATAGAGCAACTTTAGGTTCTACTATCATTAGAAAAGGAGTAAAACTTGATAATCAAATTCAAATTGCACATAATGTTGAAATTGGAAAAAACACGGTAATAGCTGCTCAAACAGGAATTGCAGGTTCTACAAAAATCGGAGAAAATTGTTTGATTGGTGGTCAAGTAGGATTTGCTGGTCATTTAATAATCGGAAATAATGTACGAATCCAAGCTCAAACTGGCGTTGGAAAAAATATAAAAGACGGTGAGGCAATACAAGGGTCACCATCTTTTGGCTACAGTGATTACAACAAAAGTTATGTTTATTTTAAAAACTTACCTAAAATAGTTAGTAGAATTAATGCTTTAGAGAAAAACAGTACTAATGATTAAAACTGAAATTAAACAACGCACAATAGCGACGGAAGTAACTCTTTCGGGAGTAGGATTGCATACAGGTAAAAAGGTTGTAATGACTTTTAAACCAGCTCCAGAAAATTATGGGTACGCATTTACAAGGGTAGATATAGAAGGGAAACCAGTTATTGAAGCACACGCTTGTTATGTAACAAACACACAAAGAGGAACCAATCTTGAAAAACAAGGCGTAAGTATTAATACTTCAGAACATGTGTTAGCTGCTTTAGTAGGTTTGCAAATAGACAACTGTATTATTGAATTAGATGCTTCAGAACCTCCTATAATGGATGGTTCTTCTAAGTTTTTTATTGAAATATTAGAATCGGCTGGAATTCAAGAACAAGATGCTTTTGTTGAAGAGTATGTGGTAAAAGAAATCATTACTTATAAAGACGAAAATACCGGAAGCGAAATCATGGTCATGCCTTCAAGTAAATATGAAGTGACAACGATGGTCGATTTCGGAACCAATGTTTTAGGAACTCAAAATGCTTCTATCAGTGATATTTCTGAATTTAAAAAGGAAATTTCAAATGCAAGAACCTTCAGTTTTCTTCACGAAATTGAAATGTTATTAGATAACGGACTTATTAAGGGAGGTGATTTAAATAATGCGATTGTTTATGTGGATAAGGCATTGTCTCCAGAAACCATGGAGAAATTAAAAGTAGCCTTCGGAAAAGATAGTATTTCAATAAAACCAAATGGAATATTAGATAATTTAACACTGCATTATCCCAACGAAGCTGCAAGACATAAATTATTAGATGTAATTGGAGATTTATCTTTAATAGGAACTAGAATAAGAGGAAAAGTAATCGCGAATAAACCCGGGCATCTAGTAAATACACAATTTGCTAAAAAATTAGCTAAGATTATTAAAATTGAAAAAAGGAATAAAGTGCCAAAATTCGATTTATCAAAGCCACCAGTAAAAGATGTAAATGCGATTATGGATATGTTACCGCATCGTCCTCCATTTTTATTGGTAGATAAAATTTTAGAGCTGTCAGATACTCACGTTGTAGGATTAAAGAATGTGACAATGAATGAACCTTTTTTTGTAGGTCATTTTCCAGGAGCACCAGTAATGCCAGGAGTTTTAATTGTTGAAGCAATGGCACAAGCTGGAGGTATTTTAGCTTTAAGTATGGTTCCAGATCCTGAAAATTATTTAACTTATTTTCTGAAAATAAATAACGTTAAATTTAAAAGGCAAGTAAACCCAGGTGATACTTTAATTTTTGATTTGGTTTTAGACGAACCAATTAGAAGAGGTATTGTATTAATGTCTGGTAAGGCTTATGTAAACGGAATCTTAGTAACAGAAGCTGAATTAATGGCTCAAATAGTAAAAACTAAAAATAAATAAATAAATGAACCGAGAGGAT
>CAZIMW010000201.1:0-4569 GCA_964540425.1 uncultured Flavobacterium sp. | reverse complement strand
CGGTACAAATTTGCCAGCCGTGGTATTTTGCTAAGAGTTCGTCAACGGTATCCCATCCTATTGACTTTTTTAAACCGCCAATGTCAATAAAACATTCTTTTCTATATAATTTAATTGGACCACGAACTTTCTTTCTGTTTGAAATATTTTCAAATATCCAGTTATCTCCTTTCTTTATATATAAATTTCCTCCAACGATTCCGTTTTTAGAATTCTTTTTAAAAAGTTCGATTGTTTTTTCAAAATAATTAATCGGTAATAAAATATCACCATCAAATTTACCAATAACATCAAAATTATTTAAATCAATTAAATTAAGTCCACAATAAAATGCATCAATAACTTTTGATCCAGGTGAATGAACTGCAGAAGAATTGTTTTTAATAATTGTAATCCACGAATAATCTTTTATAATTTCAGAAACTATTTTATAAGAATTGTCAGTTGAATTATCGTCAACAATAATAAGAAATGAAGGTTTTTTTATTTGGTTAATTATATGCTTTAACACTAAACCAATTCTAATGTCTTCATTATATATAGGAATTATAATACATACATTCATGCTGTAAATGTATTATAAAATATTTGTATATTTATAGAAAATATATTAGAATGAAATATTATTTAAAACTCGGTTTACTTTTATTTATCAATGTCTTATTTGGACAAGAAGAATATAATGTTTCGATTTATGAAAAGATAGGAGAAAATATTGGCGGATTTAATACAACTTTGGACTCAGAAGATTGGTTTGGTTACTCCATTGAGAATATTGGAGATTTAAATGGTGATGGTGTTAGCGATATCGCTGTTGGTTCTTTAAAAGATGATGATGGAGGTTTCAATAAAGGTGCAGTTTACATTCTCTTTTTAAATTTAGATGGAAGTGTAAATTCTTCACAAAAAATAAGCGATACAGAAGGGGGCTTTACAGGAACATTAAATGAATGGGATATTTTTGGAACATCAATTTCGTATTTAGGCGATATAAATTCTGATGGCTTAATTGAAATAGGAGTTGGAGCTGAATATGATGGGGATGGAGGTTATAGACACGGAGGAATATGGATTCTGTCTTTAAATGATGATGGAACTGTCGCCTCTCAATCAAAAATAAGTGATTTCGAAGGCGAGTTTTATGCGGTTTTAGACGATTGGGATGTTTTTGGGACCGATATTACGGGATTGGGTGATTTAAATGGAGATGGAATAAAGGATATTGCTGTTAGTGCAAGGCGTGATGGAGATGGAGGTGCAGGAAAGGGAGCTGTTTATATATTGTTTCTTAATAATGATTTTACTGTAAATACTTATCAAAAAATAAGTTCAACACAAGGAAATTTAAATGTAAACCTTGATAATCAAGATTATTTTGGAGGGTCAGTGGCAAATATTGGAGATATAAATAATGATGGAGTTATAGATTTAGCTGTTGGCGCTTATCGGGATGATGATGGAGGTTCTAATAAGGGAGCTATTTATATATTGTTTATGAATAGTGACGGAACAGTTCTTAACTCACAAAAAATAAGTGAAACTCAAGGAAATTTAAACGAATTATTTAATGAGAATATGTTTTTTGGTACTTCAATTGATTTGTTTTTAGATCTTAATGAAGATGGATTAGTTGAAATAATAGTAGGTGCAAGTGGTTTTAACAATGATGGTCAGGTCAATTTTGGAGCATTTTATATATTAAATTTAAATACTGATGGTACTGTTAATGGTTTTGTAAAATATACAGAAGGGTTACAAAATTTTGATGGTGATATTAGTAGTAATGATTATTTTGGTTTTTCAATTACTTACATAGATAAATTAACAGATAAGTATAGTATTGGTGTTGGGTCATATCATGATAACGAAGGAGGTTTGCAAAAAGGAAGTATATGGATATTACAATTAGGCTTAATTCTATCAATAGAAGATTTAACTACTCCAAATAAAATATTCTTATATCCAAACCCAACAAGAAATGCTTTTAGTTTAAGTGATATTTCTGAAATTGAATCTATCCAAATTTATGATATGTTAGGAAGACAAATAAAACAGTTTAATAATATAAATTCCAACCAATTTAATGTAGCCTATTTACCAGTTGGAGAATATATAATTAAAGTTATTGGTCAAAACGGAACTATTTCAAGCTATAAATTAATCAAAGAATAATTACTTCCTTTCTGCATAAATCAAATAAAAACGAGGAGTAAATCGTCTGAGGATTGGACGAATTCCAATTTTGTTTACCGGACTTGTAAACTGTACACTTTTTTTAATTTCCCAACCAGATTTTTCTAGTAACCAATCAAACTGCCAATCTTCAAATTCATGGTAATGTCGATCCCAATCATCAGTTTTACTTCTATAAGCTGAGGCAAACCATAATTTAAGAGGAATAGAAACTACTAGCTTATTAGCTTTAATATCTTTCAAAACATTAAAAGGAGCGACCATATGTTCAAAAATCTGAAAGGCAGTAACTACATCAAATTCATCGGTTTTTACAATGGAAGTGTCGGTGTCTAAATCTTGACCTGTAGTATTGGTAACAGAAAACCCTTCTTTAATGAGTATTTCAGAAAACGGATTTGTAATACCAAGATCTAGAATTTTTTCATCTGTAGAAATTACTTCTTTGATAAAATCTAAGGTGATTTTGAAACGTTTATGTGGATAGTTTTTTTCGTACATAGCATTCCCCTTGAAAAAGGAGATATAATTGTTTTACTTTTAAATTTTTTATAATGTTTGTCATTCCGTGCTTGACACGGAACCTACACCTTATAAACAATCGCATTAATATTCATACCAGCACCAACGCTTGCAAAAATAATCACATCGCCTTCGTTTATTTGATGATTTTCCATTTCTCCTTTTAAAATCAAATCGTATAAAGTAGTACGGTTGCAACACTCGAATTTCCAAGCTCATCAATGGTCATCGGCATAATATCTTTAGGTACTTCTAAGTCAAATAATTTATAAAAACGAATAACAATCGCTTCATCCATTTTTTCATTTGCTTGATGAATCAGAATTTTCTTAACATCTTTAATATCAACATTTGCTTTTTCAAGACAAGATTTCATTGCATTGGGAACATGATTTAATGCAAATTCGTAAATTTTTCTACCAAGCATTTTAATATAACGAGTTCCATCAGTATTCTCTTTATTAAAAGATTCGCCAAAGAAAATATAACTAGCTTCTTCATAAGCATGAGTTGCCGATTCGTGTGCTAAAATCCCGCCTTCTCCTTCTGTTTTTTCTAAGATAACAGCGCCAGCACCATCACTAAAAATCATTGAGTCCCGATCATTGGTATCAACAACTCTAGATAAAGTTTCCGATCCAACAACCAAACATTTTTCTGCAATTCCAGCTTTTATAAAAGCATTGGCTTGTATCATTCCTTCAATCCAACCAGGGCAACCAAACATCACATCGTAAGCAACACTTTTAGGGTTTTTAATGCCTAGTTTTTGTTTTACTCTGGTGGCAATACTCGGAACCATATCACTTTGGTTACTTCCAAATTTTACATCGCCATAGTTTTGAGCAAGGATAATATAGTCTAATTCTTCAGGATCTACACGGGCATCTTCTATTGCTTTTTTTGAAGCAAAAGCAGCTATATCAGAATTGTTTAAATGATTTTCAACATAGCGTCTTTCTTCAATCCCTGTTATCGATTTAAATTTCTGAATAATAACTTTATTCTCGGCATTAAACCGAGTGCCATCTTCATTGTAAAATTCATTCGATTCGAATGCTTGATTTGGAGTTATTTTTGTGGGAATATAACTTCCAACACCTGTGATTTTTATAGCCATAAGCTACTCATTTTGTTGTTAGTTGGTAAATGTAAAAAAGCTTTTCAAAAGAAAAGCTTTTTATTTGCATTATTTTAGTGAGACTCTAAAAAATAAATTCAATTTTTTAGTTAGTCGAACTAATCCCGTTTTTTTTTTATAACGGGATCTTAATTATTGTATTACTAATGTCTTACTCTAAAAAATAAATTCAATTTTTCAGTAAGTTAACAAACTTCTAGGTTTCAAAAACCTAGCAGGTTTTAATAAAATCAGTCGGTCATAAAATCCTCAATCGGTGTACAAGTACATATTAGGTTTCTGTCTCCGTAGGCATCATCAACTCTCTAACTGTTGGTCAAAATTTATTTTCCTTTATATAAGGTAATGGAAACGCTGCCGTCTTTCTAGAATAAGGAAAGCTCCAAGTATCGCTAGTTACCATAGCTTGTGTATGGGGTGAATTTTTTAGAGCGTTGTTTGGATTGTCCAAAGTAGCTTCTTTAATTTATTCTCTTTGGAAAATGTATAAAAGCTTTCTTAAAAAAGTTTAAATCTTATTTAATATTCAATTTTTCTAAATGTAAATTCATAGTCTTTTCTTTTTTATTATACTCTACAAGTAGTACATGTCCTGTTTTAGCTGGAAGAACTCGAATAGAAATGTTTTTTCCGCTTTCAAGATAAATTTTATCTTCTGAAAACTCACCTTCATCATAAATTATAGTTTTAAAAGCATTTTTATCTTTTTTTCC
>CAZIMW010000200.1:0-4589 GCA_964540425.1 uncultured Flavobacterium sp. | reverse complement strand
TAAAAACTTCGACCTTTCTTGGACTCAAAATTCTGATTACTTTAATAAAGAACTTTCCAATAAATTAAAAAATATTGAAGCGAATAGAGTTCAGGGAAAGCAATATTATATTGGTGTAACTTCTCACGATAATATTGAAGTTAAAAATGAGTCTGAATATCTTGACAAAGAATATCCTAAGAGAAGTTACAGACTATTAAGCTTAGCTAAATATTGGAATACTGTAGAATATTTTTTTCCATATAAATACCTAACAGACCAACATTGGGATGAGGTTTTATTAGAAATGACACCAAGGTTTTTGGAGGCTATAAATACTGTAGAATATCACGTAGCAATGCATGAAACCGTTAATAAATTAGATGATACTCATGCAGGTTTTTCCACGAAAGTATTATATGAAGATTTTTGGGGTAAAAAGTACCTGCCAATAATAATCAGAATAATTGAAGATAAAGTTGTAATCACGGGTTTTAAAGATTCATCTTTTGCAACAAAAAACGATTTGCGTATTGGAGATATTATAGAAACCATTGATGGAGAAGATGCCTTAGATAGGATTAATCGAATTTATAAATATGTGAAGGGCTCAAATAAAGCTGTAAAATCACGCAACTATAGTTTTATTTTCTTTCATGGATTTAATGATATTGTTTCTACAACTATTATAAGAAATGATAAGAAAATCACAAAAAAATTAAAACGTTACACTTCTAAGGATTCTTTTAAACCAGCAGAAAAAGGTCAAGAGAAATACAAAATATTAGATAATAATATAGGGTACATTAACCTAGGGAATATGTATGTACGAGATATAAAAGGAATGATGGATGTTTTAATGCCTACAAAAGCTTTAATAATTGATATTAGAAATTATCCAAGAGCCTCTACATATATGTTAGCTAGATATTTTATTAAAACAGAAAAAGAATTTGCTAAATTAACAGAACCAGATTTATCGTATCCCGGGAAGTTTATTTGGAAAAAAACTAAACTGGTTAAATATAGTGGAAATGATTACTATACTGGAAAGGTAATAATTTTAGTAAATGAAGAAACACAGAGTTTTGCAGAATACTCAACAATGATACTTCAAACTGGAGATAATGTTATTACAGTAGGTAATCAAACATCTGGTGCTGATGGTGATATTTCTAAATTTTACTTTTCAGGCTATTGGTCTTTTGCAAGTGGGCTTGGAGTGTACTACCCAGACGGTACAGAAACACAAAGAGTAGGAGTTAAGGTCGATATAAAAGTAAAACAAACAATAAAAGGAATACAAGAGGGAAGAGATGAAATCCTTGAAAAAGCAATTGAGATAATTAATCAATAATGCTCCAACCCATTCTCCATTACAGTTTACACTTCTTATTTCCAGGACTTATCGCTTGGGTGTTTTTCAGAAAACATTGGAAAAAAGCTTGGCTGATTATGATTGCTACGATGTTGGTAGATATAGATCATTTATTAGCAAGCCCAATTTATTCGCCCAACCGTTGTAGTATCAACTTCCATATTTTACATACGTATTATGCAATTGGAATCTATGCGGTATTATTCTATTTTAAAAAATTTAGAATTATTTCCGTAGGTTTACTTTTTCATATGTTCACCGATTTTATTGATTGTTTGTTTATGAAGTAGTATTTTTAGGGAATATTACTCAATATGAATAAAATTGTTTCTACACAACGAAAATACTTTAATACCCACGAAACCAAAGAACTTAATTTTCGACTATCCCAATTAGTTAAATTAGAAGGAATTTTAAAGTCCAACGAAAAGCTACTATATGAAGCTATTTACAAAGACTTTAAAAAATCGGAGTTCGATACATTTGTAAGTGAACTAGCCTTATTGTACAGCGATATAAAAGATGCCAAACGGAACTTAAAAAAATGGGCAAAAATAAAACGTGTGGGAACCAATATGCTCAATTTTCCAGCGAAGAGCTATATAATTCCTGAACCTTTGGGTGTTTGTTTGGTGATTGGTGCTTGGAATTATCCCTATCAATTAACGCTCGCTCCTGTAATTGCTGCAATGGCTGCTGGTAATACTGTAATTATAAAACCAAGTGAGTTGGCCGCCAATACAAGTGCTGTAATGGCAAAACTGATTAATGAAAATTTTAATCCTAATTATTTAAAAGTAATAGAAGGAGGAATCCCAGAAACTACAGAGCTCCTAAATCAGAAATTCGATAAAATATTCTTTACAGGAAGTCCGCAAGTGGGTAAAATTGTCTATCAAGCTGCTGCAAAACACCTTACTCCAGTAACTTTAGAATTGGGCGGAAAAAGTCCCGCATTTGTAACCGAAGATTGCAATCTTAAAATGACTGTAAAACGTTTGGTTTGGGCAAAATTTTTAAATGCAGGTCAGACCTGTATCGCACCCGATTATGTGTTGGTTCATAAAAATATTGAAGAACAATTTTTAGAATTACTTAAGGCTGAAATTGAAAAAGAACAATTTTCGATCGAAAACAAAAACTATACACAAATCATTAATGATCACAATGTTAACCGACTTTCAGAAATGATAGACTCAAATAAAGTTTATTGTGGTGGAGTAGTTAATACTTCAGAAAGAACTATTCAGCCAACAGTATTGCAGCATGTTACATTTCAAGATAAAGTAATGCAAGAAGAAATATTTGGACCGATACTTCCAGTGATTTCATATGATAGTTTAGAAGAAGCTATTCAGCAAGTAAACGAACATCCAAAACCGTTGGCTTGTTATGTTTTTACGAATAATAAACTTCAGAAAAATAAAATACTAAAAGAAATTTCGTTTGGTGGAGGAGCAATCAACGATGGAGTTATGCATATTGCCAATAGTAAATTGCCATTTGGAGGTGTAGGAAATAGCGGTATGGGGAGTTATCACGGTGAAGCAGGATTTAAAGCATTTACACATTATAAGGGTATTTTAGAAAAGTCTAATCTAATAGAATTACCCTTAAAATACTATCCTCATTCTGAGGGGAAATTAAATTGGATTAAACGATTTATGAAGATTTAACCTTTCTTCTTTAGAATTTTATTAACATCAAGTTGCTTTTATTTTTCTTAAAAATGTTTTTGTCAAAAAATAAATAATAGCTGTATAGATATTTAAATTAATAAAGATTCCTAAAAAATATATTATGTCAGATGACGAATTAAAAATAGTATTAAATGGGAAATAAAAAAATTCAGCTACTCCAATTATTATCGTGTTCAATGTTTTTCCATAATTAGAAGTTCCCAACATAATACCCTCATAGAGAAGCTCTATAATAAAATACAGAATTAAAAGGATAAAGAAAATTGCTATATGCACAGGTAAATTATACATATTTTTCATATTCATTTAATTTTACTAAGGCATTTCGAGAGGAACCTTTACTTTGATAGACTCACTGTAGGTTTGTTGGGGTTTTTATTGGATTGCACACAGTTAAGTTTGGTTTTTAATAACAGTTACATTTTGCGTTAGCGAGCGGAACAAAACAAAATATATAGGTTTTTGAAGTATGATTAAATTGGATTTTGTTTTGTAGGTATTTCTAATATTGCCTTGGTTCTTTTCCTGAATATCGAACTCGTATTATTCGTATTACATCTGTTAAAACACGATAAGCTATAGTATAAGTTCTAATCTCGTAAGACCTGTAAGTACCGTCGTTGTTCAATTTGTTTTCATCTAGTGTATAGATTTCGGGTTGTGAACTCAAAATATCAGTACTATTAATAATCTCATCCATAACTCTGTCAGGGATATTTAAAGATTTACTGACTTCAAAAATATCTTTATGTATTTCTTCTAATTGACGTAATGATGTAAGCGACTAAACTATTTTCTTCCCCATTGACTTGCTCTTTCTCTGACTTGATCGGGTGTATAAAAATCACCTAATTCAATTTCTTTTTCTGATGTTTCAAGTTCTTTATTATACTGCTCTACACTAATACGTTCTGATGATACTTTCTTTCTAGATATCAACATGTTTTTAATAGCCTCAATAAACATAGGGTCTTTTACATTATCTAATTCTTGATGTATCCATTTAATTTCAGCTTGTAAATCCATAATTTATGTGCTTTTAGTCTAAACAAATGTACAAAATTTGCCTCAATGTTTTTATTCCTTAAGATTGAAAAAATTAAAAGGGTTTTCAAATTCTTAGTCTTTTGCAAACCTTTTAGTTTTCTGTAGGACCCTTCCGAAGTTTCGGGATTGGAGCTTTTTTGTCGTGGTTTTAATTGGTTTGAGGGGGCGGAGCCTTATCACAATAAAAATAATCTTTTGGAAAGTATGAATTAATTGGTATATATAGAGTATTATAGTCCTTAACAGCGGTTTTTAATAAAGAATCACTTAGTAAAATACTTAACGTTTCTTCATCAATTTTATTTTTTATTTTTACTTTTTTATTATGAAATGTAATTCTGTTTTTTTTAAATTCTACCGTGTCTATTTTAATCTTTACTTCTCCATCAATACAATTGATGGATTTCTCTACAATAAGAACAGGGTTGAATATACCAAGATTAATTAATTCATTATTAGAAATTAAAAATAAAAAGTGATTTACC
>CAZIMW010000199.1:0-4627 GCA_964540425.1 uncultured Flavobacterium sp. | reverse complement strand
ACATATAGTTAACGCGTATTGTTTAATTTTATGTAACGGTCTCGTATATGAAAAGTAGCAGAATAAAATGTGCTGTCTTTTCGTTTAAAAGAACAAAGATAACAGATAAGTACCAATTTTTGAGTTTGGTACTTAACTGCTATTTTTTATATGCATTGTTATGGTTTGTATTTGACTATTTTACATAATAAAAAACTAACAAAAAAATAATTAGTATTGACATCCAAAAAGTAAAAACTTTAGTCAATCGTTTTATTTTATCATATCTTTTTTTTATTAAATAATTTATTGTAAAAACGATATACATTAAGATGATCAATGGAAAAAACACGTATAAATATACATAAATTTTTAGCATATCAGATTTGTCAAAAAAGGATATTATTAATATTCTAAAAAGCACATATGATACTATTATTATTCCTAATAAAAATTCAAAAATTTTAATTGTTTTTAATTCTTTCATAATTAATTTATTATTCACAACCTAAATCGGAAATAGGTTTATTTCCTTGCAATACATCTTTAACTTTATCCCAATCTGGTCTATTATGAATAGGTGTATTAATTGTTGATATTCCTCCATTTGAGTTTATGAAGTTATTAGTTGTTTTTTGGAAATGTTCCCAAAGATTATCTGCAAACGCAAAGGGATCAGAAAAAAAGATATCTATTGCAGTTTCTTGAATATATGAATTAAATCTATCAACACCTCTAGTATAGATATTGTATGAACCATCAAGGTTTTGTTCTATTCCAAATTGCCTTGTTCCTGTAACGGGATGATTACCATCATATGGCGCTTCCATAGTCATAAACCTCCAATAATCTGTTTGATACCCCGCACAAACGACAACTCCGTCATTCGATAATATATTACCTCCAAGCCCATTATAAAGAGAAATATCTAATTTTACAATTGCTCCAAGAGGATTATTTGAATTCCATAAATCGGTTTCTTGTTGACAAATTGCAGAAATTTCACAATAAGGCTCAAATGTTGTTAAAGGTTCTGAAAAATCATTAATATTATTTCTGAAATAATCTAAAAATTCGTTTGCAGTAAACTGTAGGCCCGTTACAGGGTTATTAGGTAAAGTTGTAATCTTTACAGCAAAGTAATCTAAATTAACGACTGTTCCTCCTGCTTCATTAAGATATTGGATATCCCAATCGCCGAGTAATGCTTCGTGATTATCTTTTAAACCTTGTATTTTATCAATTGCACTTTGTGGAGCAGTGTGCTGTGCTAAAGATTGCCAATGTGCAATTTGGTCGCAATTAATTTCGATTAATAAATTAGGGTTTATGTCCAATTCATGATTCAATTCACTCTCAATAAACTCTTCAAATGTATTATATTCTTCATTTATCAACGCTATTATAGCAAGTTCTCCAAAAGATATTGCTTCAAGAGAATTTCCATTTGCAGTAACATAATTATATATTTGGTTCGATTGAGTTACATTGTTTTCTAACCATCTTATTTCCTCTGGAGTTAAATCTAATAGAAGAGGCAAATACAATGCCCCTTCATTTAATAATACACCTGTAGTTGAGTTTGTAGCAGTTCCTGTAGTGTTTCCTGTATTATTATTATTATTTCCACTACCACTTGGTGAATATCCTCCTGTATCTCCCGTTTCATTATTTCCAGAAGGATTAGGATTATTATTGCCTGTAGGCGAACCTCCGCCTCCACCTCTGCGGCCTCCACAGCCATTAAAACTTATAGATTCTACTGGACTTCCACCACAAATACCAGGTATTTCATCGTGTCCATCTGCATTACCTCCGTTACTACAAGGACCATAACCTATCTGAATACAATCGTCATTTGTTGTAATTTTGGAAAACAACCCATCAAATTGTGATATTTCTATTAAATCCTCATCAACCTCTTGATAATCAACTGAAAGTTCAATATCTCCTTTAAGAGTTTGTACAGATATATATTTATAAATATAAAACTTAATAATCGAATCATTTACAACATCAATAGTGAAATTTTCAAATACAGAGAGTTCATCCGTGGGAGTTTCTATTTTAAAAGTATAAGTAGTCGTTGAATCAGTAGATAATTGTACTACTTCATCTGTTAAAATCGTAAAACTACCATCAGTTGCATCTACTTTAGAAGTCGTATTTTTTTCTCCCTTTGTTTTATTTATATCAAAAGTCTTAGAAATTTTTTTAATGGTTTTTTGTAGCCTTTGTTTTCCTTGCAATTCTTCTAATGAAATTCTTTGAATAGTATAACCTTTAGATTGATTAATTTCTTCGGTTATTATTGAATTATCGTTTATTCCTTCTTCAAAATCATCTTTTTCACAGTTTACAAGCAATAGAGAAATTCCAAAAAGGAAAACTCCGAATTTTAAAATGTTAGTTAACCTGTTTCTCTGTTTTTTCATAATGTCTAAATTTAATGATTAATCTCTAGTTTTGTTTAAATTTAGTTGCAATTTTTAATCAGAATTCGAATCTGATATAAACCATAACGGTATTGGTTATGATTGCGTTGTGGATTGACAGTTTTGTTTGGCTTTCACTCCGAGTGTGCCGAAATCTGACCGCAAAGGTGCTGAGGCACTTTTTAAGCCAAATAAAAACTGTGACAACGAATGTTTCATAATTTGTTTTAAAGTTTAAATATAGTACTAATTTTCATTTTAGTTAGAGTGCCACAATGAATTATAACCGTTGTTAGCACAAGTATTTATTTTGAAATTTTCCCTTTTAATTCTAATTTTACAATTCCATTTTTTGCATTTCCTTCAATTAAAATTACACTACTGATGTTAGTTGGTAAATATTCATAAGCAATGAATTGAACTTTAATTTCAAGAGATTCGTTTTTGCTAATTATTTTTTTTGAGGTATTTGCTATTGTACAAGTGCAACTTGGCAAAATTTTGTTTACTAAAAAAGGAACTTCCGATGTGTTTTTTATTGTAAAAGTATGATTAATAGTGTCATTAACCTTTACTTTACCAAAGTTAAATGATTCATACTCAATTTCTATTGTTGCATATTTATTATATCCTATTTCTTCTTTATAGGTTAGTAATGATAGTAAAATCAAACTGATGATAATTAAAAACCAATATTTTTTTTTCATAATATTTATTTTGGCATTAGAACTTCTATTCCAATAATCGGTTTTGCGTATTTGTTCTCATATTCTACTAAACCATTTTTCCACCCTCTATTTTGGTAGTTAGTCCATGATGGATTTATTTCATTTATAATAGTATATCTTAGCATTGGCCCTATTTTTGTAATCTTTTTTATTCCTATTTCTGAAACTATCCATTCGACACCAATGCATAATCCTTTTTTCGGAAAAAGAATATTGTATTTTTCTAAATTTACATTTAAGGAATATTTCTTGTTTTTTGCCTTAACGATTACATCTTCTAATAATAATTCATTTTTTGGTTTTTTTTCTTTCTCGTCATATTCATAAATATGTATTCTTAAACTCGCTGTGTATTTTGATTTTTTTCGTTTTTTTAGTTTGATAATTACAGATTTTAATTTTCCGTTTTTTCGATAAGGATTTTTCACTAAAGTACAATATTGATGTCCAGCCAAGGATGAAACTCCAATATTTCCTTTTTGTTCAAGACCTAATTTTATGTTTTTCGAATAATTAATTTTTTTAGAACTAATTATGACTTCTTCAAGGTTTATGTCATTTTCTATTAAGAATATATTCGCAATGTCTTTATTTTTAAAAGAACTTAATGGAATATACTTTGTTTTATATCCTAAAGAGGAAATTTTTAAAGTGTCATTTGATTTTCCCTGAATTTCAAGTTGATAATACCCTTCTTCATTTGAATAACCACCTATATTATGATTTAGTAATACCATATTCACAAATGGTATTTTGCTTTTTGATATGCTATCAATTACATTCCCAGAAATTGTTTGAGAAGTTGAAACATTATAAATTAATAAAAAGAGTATTAAATATTTATTCATTTATTTATTTTTTAATAGATAAGGCTTAAAATAGAATTGTCATAATTTAAGCCTTATCTTACATTAGTTTATATATTTATGGGCACGCAACTACCTCATAGGTATCCCATTGAAAAGTTCCCCATAGAATTGTGTGGTGATAGTGTATTCCGATACATCCATTTGGGAAAAGGTACAATGATTCATACACTCTTGCTTCTGCTTGTGGAGTGTAAAGCATTGTACTTGCAAAAATAACTGCAAATAATAATGATTTCATTTTTTTCATAATAAAAATTTTAAATTTATCGCATTTAACTTTTATAGAGTGTTAAACACTTGCTTATGCCATCCATTTGTCTGGAAACTCTTTAATAACTTATTCTGTTTCTATTCCTTAAATTTTCAGTGTTATGCTCATATTTGTGCTAACGGTTTGTGTATGAGCAGTAAGGGGTTTTTATGTACTTACTTTTCGGTTATAAAATTAGCCAAATTTTTTAAATTTTTCATAATTCAGAAATAAAAAGGCAAAATTTGAAAAATTTTGCGGACTTCGTAAAGTGCACAGAACTTCGAGTTAAGCACCCAAACCCTTATTGCTTATACACGTCTTAAGTTTACATTTTATAAATTTAAGCAATTAATCAGAAAGAAC
>CAZIMW010000198.1:0-4640 GCA_964540425.1 uncultured Flavobacterium sp. | reverse complement strand
CCTGTTAATTGATAACCGAACAATAAAAAGCCAGCTGCCATTAAAACTAAGTTCGTGAGTTTGGCAAATTTGATGTAACTGCTGTATTGTCGCCAAAATGTAATGATTAAGAGTACAAACCCTAATGCTAAAAACTGTCCAATTTCTACACCTAAGTTAAAGCCTAGTAAGTTTGTGAAAAGCCCATCTTTATCAAATTCAAATTCTTGTAATTTGGTTGCAAGTCCGAAGCCATGAAATAATCCAAAAATTAGAACTGCAGCTTTGGTATTGGGTTGTTTTCCAAATATTTTTTTAAATCCTCCCAAATTATCAAAACCTTTATAGACTATAGATAAGCCAATTATGGCATCTATGATATAGGCATTTACATTTATATCTGCCATAACACCAAATAAAAGAGTAAGACTGTGACCAATAGTAAAGAAACTTACATAGATGATAATTTCTTTGGTTCGATATAAAAAAAAGATAACTCCAACCAAAAACAGTAAATGGTCGTAACCTGTAATCATATGTTTAGCACCTATGTATAGAAAAGGTCCAAAAGCAACGCCTTTGTTTGATGTTAAAAATGATTGTGTATCTTCATCTACACCATGTGCAAAGGCTGATACCGATATAAAACAACACAGTATTAGTATAACTGGAGTTGTTATTTTTACTAATTTCATATAGTCTAATTAGTGTGCGTGTCCATGTTCTTTTACCTGACGAATACTATCTAACTTTCTTTTTTCGGCTTTATCAACATTGTCTTCAATTGATGTTTTGTTTTCTCCGGATTTAATCTCTATTTCAGGTTTCTTCTCCGTTTTTTTCTTGTCAGTACAAGCTGTAAATAAACCTATTGATAGTGTTAAAGCGATTATTAATGTTCTAGTTTTCATACGGTAAAAATTTAATATTGATTATTCTTCTTTACAAGACAATTTTATGTTCTACTTGCTACTTGTAGAGAACGGTTTCTGTGTATTTTGTTGCGACAATTTAGCACTTAACTTTGTAAGTACAAAACTAACTTGGGAAAATTGAAGATTTTTTCAAAGTAGTACAGACCTAAGTAATTAAGTATAATCGAAGTTGTAAAACGTTTATTTCTCATTTAATTTATAGTTTGGAACCAATATACTTTTCAATAATATTAATCCATCATACATTTCGTAATTTTTTTATAAAATTGATTCTTATTTGGATTAAAACCTGGACCACCATTCACTAATTGCATGTTTTTTGTACTAAAAAACTTTTTGGCATTGCTATTTAATGCGGCGTCCATATCAATAAAGTAAATATCATAATCTGACTTAAAAAGTATTTCGGAATATGTTTAGGTCAACATATACGTAGCGAAGAGGTTAGCAAGATCATTATTTAATTAATTCTCAACTCTTCAGAGAATGATTTGATTAATCGCAGCAGGATTTGTGGGATACACACAAACTCTAGGTGAAGAGCCGTATAATGTTGAAAGTATCAAATACGGTTCTGTAAGAGGTGAGGTTCTTGTTTACCTACTCGATTACTATCTATTTATAACTAATTTTCTGCTAAGCATTTTTTCTTTTTCCTTGTTTTTAATTATAATAATATAAACACCATTTTGTAAATCATCTAAGTATATTGTGTTATTTGAATTGGCACTTTCAAATGTTTTAACCACTCTTCCCAATTTGTCATAAATATTAATTTCTAAAAAATACTCGTTTATATTAGAAATGTTAAAATTATTTTGAGCGGGATTTGGGTATAGAAAAATACTTTCATTATCAAAGTTGGAATCTTCTAAACTAAATATGTTTGAGTAAAAAACTCTACTATCTCCATTAGGAAGGTTAAAGTTATTTAATTCACTCCAAGCAAAATCTTTTATAGTGTTTAAGTTATTTCTTATAACAGAATGAACGGTATTATTTGGCATGTAACTATTTGGTATATTTTGTTCATATACTGCCATATAGGTAATCATGCCTGCTAAAAAATAGATACTTTCTCTTCCGTGTGGTGCAGAATCTTCATATAAATCTTCAAAAGCAATCTGATTAGGGATAATGTCTATCAAAATTTTACTAATTATTGTTCCAACAGGAATAAGTCTTGTGTTTAAAACGGGCCTTGATGTCAACATTAAATCTTGATAATTTTTCCACCAATCTGTAAAATCTCCAATAGTCTGGTTATGAAAAAAATCTATTTCTGCTTGAGTTGGAGGTGTAGGAGGAAATGCATTTGCTAAATCCATTTCTGGCCAATTTCCATAAATATAGTACCTTACATTACTTTCTTGTGTGTTTACCCAATCAAAAATAGTTTCAGTTGCTTGTATAACTGTTGTATTAGCGTCTAATGGGTGTGGAGAATCTGGATTTTCATACTGAATAAAATTAGCAGCAGTAATTAAAAGTGTATTTATATCAGCATCCGAAAAAGGTTCTGAACTACTATCCCAAGAACTTGAAATTCCGCTATAGCCCCAATTGGAGGATGGTGGTAAATTGGTGTGTGTTGGTAAAAACCCATATTGTCCTGTAGTTGCAAAAGTATTTCCTACTTCTTGGGAAATATCATTTATCCAATACATAATATTTGTTTCGTTTGAACCTGTTGCGTGATCTATTAAACTATGACCAAAAGCATACATACGTACAGAATTAATTTGAGCGTTTAAGAATATAGTAGGTAAAAATATTAATATGTATATTAGTTTTTTCATTTTTATTTTTTTTAAGGGTTTATTATAACTAAAAAATCCACTTTATAACTTAACCATTACGTTTTTAAATTGAACAATTAACTATCCCGAGGTAAATCCATTGAGGTGTCAAGCGAAAAAGATATCTTTTTGATTAATGAAAAAGCCTAAGGTTTTTAAGCTTTTTACTTTTATTCCGACGCAGAGTGTCGAGTAATTATTTAGATTAAAATATAATTTATCACATAAAATAAGCAATTAATATTGCAAAAATAACCGCTGTCATTTTTGAAATATTAAACTTATGGTTCTTTGAGCTTTCAAAAAGTATAGTGGTAGAAACATGTAGAAAAACTCCAATTGTAACCGCTGTAATTTGAAGTTTTTGTTCTGGTGTAAACACCATGTTTTGCGAAACCCAATTACCTAAAGGAGTCATTAAAGCAAATAAAAACAGAAATGAAATAATCGTAGTTTTCTTATAGTTAGCTTCAATAAAAAAAAGCGATAAGATTAATGCAATTGGTACTTTATGAACCATTACGCCAATTAATAAATTGTTATCTTCTGAAATAGGAAAACCTTCTAATAAAGCATGAATACTCAAACTTACAAACAATAACCAAGGGAAACTTTTTTTATCACTATGTATATGAACATGGCCGTGCTCGGCTCCTTGCGAAAACATTTCTAAGAAAATCTGAAGTAAAATTCCTGCGATAATAAAAATTCCAATTTCCTTGGTGGGATTTTGATATACTTCAGGAAATAATTCAAAAATAGTAACCGCCAATAAAAACGCACCGCTAAATGCTAAAAAAATTGAAAGAGATTTTACATGTTTTACATTTAATAGTAAAGCAATAATATATCCTACAGCTACCGATAAAAAAAGTAATAAATAAATCATTGGATTAATTAAATAGTAATATTAAACGGTTAGAGGTTTCTTCGTTAAATTCATTTAAATTATAATCACCAAAACAATGTACTAAATTTACACCAGAAGCTATAAAATATTCTTTAAATTCTGAAAGCGAAATAGCTTTTACACGTTCTGTAAAGTTATAATCTTGGTTATTATGAGTAAAGCGGATGTTCTTTAAAATAAATCCGTTTTCAATTTTTCGTTTAATAGAAAAAGTAATTCCATCTACAATTTTGGTTTCAAAAGGGACTAAATTTTGTTCAACAAATTTAGCATTTAAAAAATCAATAACTCCATAACCATCATCTTTAAGTTCCATTTTTATTGCTTGAATAGTTTTAAGGTTGTCTTCTTCTTTCTCAAAATAGCCAAAACTGGTAAACAAATTAAATACTGCATCAAACTTTTTAGGGTAGGGAAGACTCATATCATGTTCTTCAAATTTTAAGCTTTCATTTTCAAATTGTTTTGCAAAGGCAATGCTTTTTGGAGATAAATCTACTCCTGTAACTTGATAGCCTAAATTATTTAAAAACCTTGAGTGACGACCTTTACCACAAGCTAAATCTAATATTTCTGAATTTGGAGGTAATTTTAAAAAAGTAGCTAAATGTGTCATGAAAACTCCCGCTTCTTGATCGTTTCTGTCTTTATATAAAATGTGATAATAAGGGGAATCAAACCAAGAGGCGAACCAATTTTCTGTATCTTTTTGCATGAAAAATTATTTGCACTACAAAATTACTGTATTTTTGTTTTTTTAAAGCGACTTATGGTCGAATTATTTTTAAAATTAAATAAAAACATCGAACATAACAAAAAGGAAGCTTTATACTTTTAAAAATTTTATGGAAAATAATTTTAAAATGTTGGCAAAGACCATGTTTGGTCTTGAAGAGATATTAGCAGCAGAATTACGTAAATTAGGTGCTTCAAAAGTAGAGCTAGGCACCAGAAATGTTACGTTTGAGGGTGACACAGGTTTTATGTACAAAGCTAATTTATGTTGCCGTACTGCAA
>CAZIMW010000197.1:0-4674 GCA_964540425.1 uncultured Flavobacterium sp. | reverse complement strand
TGGGCCACTTGCCAACATTCTAATATCGTTGGCTATTTTATTTAATGAAACTGCCAATTGTTTTAAAGCTCCATGAGATTCTACAATTGCATCGTGAGCTGCTAATGCTTCAAATTTATTTTCAGCAGTTATAAAAGGCAATCCTGTAAATTTTGCTATGTAACCTGCTACGTTTTCTGCATAGCCTTTTGGAGTGTTAATTCCTGTTCCTACTGCGGTTCCTCCTAAAGCAAGTTCGGAAAGATGCGAAAGGGTATTTTTTAGTGCTTTAATTCCGTGGGATAGTTGTGAAGCATAGCCACTAAATTCTTGTCCTAAAGTTAAAGGTGTGGCATCCATTAAATGTGTACGTCCAATTTTTACTACATCTTTAAAATCTTCAGCTTTTTTAGCTAATGAAGTTTGTAATTGCTGAACCCCTGGGATGGTATTCTCTACCAATTTCTTGTAAGCAGCAATGTGCATGCCAGTAGGGAAGGTGTCGTTAGAAGATTGCGACTTATTAACATCATCGTTAGGTGTTAAGGTTTTTTCGCCTTCGCCAATTACTTTACCTGCAAGTTGATGTGCTCTATTAGCAATTACTTCATTTAAGTTCATATTACTTTGAGTTCCACTTCCAGTTTGCCAAATCACCAACGGAAATTGATCATCGTGCATTCCAGTTAAAATTTCGTCACAAACTGCAGCGATTAAATCTCTTTTTTCTTCAGAAAGAATCCCTAATTCACAGTTGCTATAAGCGGCAGATTTTTTTAAATAAGCAAAGCCATATATTATTTCTAAAGGCATTGAGGCTGCTGGACCTATTTTAAAATTATTTCGAGAACGCTCCGTTTGCGCAGCCCAAAGTTTGTCGGCAGGGACTTTAACCTCGCCTAAGGTATCTTTTTCAATTCTGTAATCCATAGTTGTATTTTTGAAGAGCAACAAAGGTACGAAAACAACCAATTTTAGGCTGCTTTAAAAATGTTTAATTCCTGTTAATAAATTAAAATATTTCTTGTTTTTTATAAAAAAAGCATAGTATATTTGACACATCGAAAAAAATACAATTTATTATGTTTGATTTTAGTCAGTATTTAGGGTTTTTAGCATTTATGACCATTGTTACGATAGGATTTTGGTTAATGATATTTTTAGTGTCAATTTTACCTTATTGGATTGGAGGTTCTTTATTAGAGCGTTGGAAACTAAGACGTGAAGCAAAGAAAAACGCAGCTTAAACAAGTTTTATTTATTATATAAAAAAAAGGATACTTGATTAGTATCCTTTTTTTTGTATTATAAAATTGCTTGCACCGCTTCCAAAGGTCTTCCAATAGCAGCTTTATCGCCATTTACAACAATTGGACGTTGTATTAATTTGGGATATTGTACCATTGCTTTAATAATTTCTTGATCGCTGAGGTCTTTACCTTTAAAATTATCTTTCCATTCTTGCTCGGTGGTACGAACCAATTCTATAGGTTGGATATCGAGTTTTTTAATTACTTCACTTAAAGAATCTTCAGTAAAAAGATCTTTCATGTAATTAATCACTTTCGCTTCTTTTCCTAAATCTATTAGCATGGTATTGCAGCCTCTGGATTTACTGCATCTTGGGTTGTGGTATATGGTTAACATTGTTTGTGTTTTTGAGTTATTAGGTTATTTATTATAGTTAACTGAGTGTTTGCCTTAGCAAACGTATCGAAGTGATTATTGTTTTTCAATCTGTGAAAATCTGTAATATTCGTAAAATCCGTGTTCCTATTTTCAAGCTTCCAGCTTCTAATTTCCAGCATCTAATTCTTCAATCTCCAATTGATAATCATATTGCAAATCTTCGTGTAACAAAGTTACTTTTTTCTTTATAAATTCTATATTCCTATAATAAAGATTTTCCAAAGCTTTACTGTTAAAAATAGAAGGATTAAATTCCTTTAGTTTATTTGCAAAATAGAGTAGGAGTTCTACTTCGGTTTCTTTGTTTTGTGAATAGCGAATGTATTTTTTTATGAGCCGTAAAATCTTTCGGATTGTCTTTCTCATATAAAAGTAACTGTCGGTGTTAATAGTCTCAAATTCTAAATTCATCGCAGTTTTAATACTTTTCATATAACCTTCTTCATCGCTAATTTCGAATAATAAATAAGTAAGTAACTCTTTGTTTTCCTTTTTAAAACGGGATAAACGAAGACAAAGCTCCATTAATTCTTGAGGAGATTTATGTTGGAGTTCGGTTTTTACTTCTTTTAGGGAGGCTGCTTTCATGCTAACTTCTTGCATTTCGACTCCGCTCAATGTAAACTAGGGCAGGAATCTTATTTGTTTTGCACGAAGATAATGGTTTTTTGAGATACGAATTACACGGATTAACACGAATTGTTTAATTCGAATTCTTATTAGACTATTCGATTTTTAATGTTATTAATTAGTATAAAATGTACTGTCTTTACGAGGAAGGCACGACCGAAGTAATCTCATTAATAAAACATACATCATGAGATTACTTCGCCTTTGGGGCTGGCAAAGACAGATATTATTAAACTTTATCCAATTAATAAATCCTCGTTAACTCTCCATATTCCAAAATTTTTCCAGAAGTCGTTTTAATTGAAAGCTTTTTAATTTCAATATTTTTCTTTGGGAAATAACTTTGAACCGTATTTTTTATCACTTCTTCTTTTAATTTAGGTGAATACGTATTGATGATTAAAAATCCGTTATCGCTTAGTAATTCACTTGCAACTTTTACCAATTCAGGGAATTTGGTTTCAATTTTCCAACGTTCTTTTTTTGCTCCAATTCCAAAGGCTGGCGGATCCATAATAATTCCGTCGTATTTTTTTCCTCGTTTCACTTCTTTTGAAGCGAATTTTAAAGCATCGTCCAACACCCAATGGATTCCGTTTTGGTTGGAGCTTTCCATATTCAGTTTTGCCCAACTAATAATTTGTTTTACTGAATCGCAATGAAAAACATCGGCTTCGTTAGTATTTGCAATTAAGGAAGCTCCGCCAGTATAAGCAAAAAGGTTTAAGAATTTTCCGTCTTTAGGAAGTCGGTTTTTAATGAATTCCCAATTGGTTTGTTGTTCTGGAAAAACGCCCACATGTTTAAATTTAGTAAGTTTTAGATTAAAAACACAGTCTTTATAGGCTATTTGCCAATTTGGTACTTCGGTTTTAGAAATCGGAAAATTTTTCTTTAATGATTGCCAAGTTCCCGTATTTGTTGTGGCTTCAATAAACTCATACTGTGCTTTTTCAATCCATTCATTTTCAGAAAGAACAGGGGTGAAGTAAGCATTTCGGTCAGGACGAATGGTAATGATAGTTCCCCAACGTTCTAACTTTTTATTGTTTCCAGCATCGATTAATTCGTAATCTTCCCAATGTTGACTGTAGGTTCTTTTCATCATTCAAAGGTAAGTTAATTCTTTGTTATTAATACCTTTCAGTAAAGTAACAAATGTTACCCCACTTAGTGACTTTTGTTACTGTGAGCAAGTATTTTATACTGTAATTTTGCAGAGAATTAAATTTATATAGTATGCCAACAGTAAAGTTAACAGCAGAGCAATTCAAGAACGAGGTTTTTGATTATACAACAGAAAAAGAATGGAAATTTAAAGGTGATAAGCCTGCAATTATAGATTTTTATGCAGATTGGTGTGGACCGTGTAAAATGGTGGCTCCAATATTAGAAGATTTATCGGATGATTATAAAGATCAGGTAATTATTTATAAAGTAGATACGGAGGTAGAACGCGAGTTGTCGTCTGTTTTTCAGATTAGATCTATACCATCTATGTTATTTATCCCTATGGATAAACAACCTATGATGCAAGCAGGTGCCTTACCAAAAGATGCTTTAAAAGATGTGATTGAAAAAGAATTGATTTAACCTTTTATTGAAAAAGGAAGAGTTAAAGGCGGCTAAGAAATTAGCTGCTTTTTTTATGTCATTTTTTTACAAGATTAGAGTGAAGTCTGTGCGAATTGAAGAATGTTGAAATAATTTAAATTTGAATATTCACTAGAAAACACCTAATTGTCATTCTAAATAACCTAATTTTCATCAGTTATTGATTATTATTGAATAATAAATTACTATTGTATATAATAAAACCATCAACTAATGAATCGGTTTATTTATGTTTTTTGCTTTTTTGTAATACTTCCAGTTTTTGGACAGCAAAGCCCTTCTTTTAAAGATTTAAAACAGCGTCTTTCCCAAGAAACCGATCGAGAAAAAATTGAAATTTATTTGGATATTTCGGAATTAACGATCCCTGCGGATTCTGTATTAAAGTATTTGAATGAAGCATTACTTGTTTCAGAAAGAATAAAATTTGACTCTATTTATCCCATTCAATTTGCTATATGCGTTTCTTATTATATGAAAGGTGATTACATTTTGGCAAAAAAAGAAACTAGAAAAGGATTAAAAAATTATCAGTTTTCAAAGAATCCAGATGGAACTTGGGGGCATATTAATATGCTACTGGGTGTTTTTAATGAAGCTTTAAATGAAAAAGATTCTGCAAGGTATTATTATGATAAAGTAATAGATAAATTGAAAAATAATAAATCACCTAAAGCCATAGAAGTTTTATCTATAACCTATACAAATTTCGCAAACATATATTTAAAAGAAGGCAATTACGAAGGGGCAATAAAAATCTAT
>CAZIMW010000196.1:0-4680 GCA_964540425.1 uncultured Flavobacterium sp. | reverse complement strand
ACGCCCTAGCACAAACCGCTCTTAAAATGGCATAACCATAATTAAGTAAATTATTAGGAGGTAAGCCACTTCTAAATCGTTTAAAATTGGGCATATCAAATAAATGTTGCCAATAATAGGCAGCAGCTCTTGCTTCTACATTTTTTACATCGCCACTGGTAACTTTACTAGCCCAATGCAGCATATTATCCGTTTTATAACCTACTGTGCGCAGCATAGCTGCTTGATTTTTAATTTTTGCTTGTACCGTTTGTTGCCAAAGGTTTTTTTTAAGGGGTAACGATGCTTTTACCTGAGCTCTAAACCGTTCGTTTTGTTCGGTATGCCCCTCTAATGGCAATAACAACCCAACAGGCAAATGATGCTGGTTGCAATTTATTAGTACAGTGTTATTTTTTGTAAGCTTAGATAGTAAACTGTTGCTTATGGTAATTTGTGCGTGCTCTAACACAATAAACCCTATATCCTCAATAGGAATTGTTTTAGCTAGATGCTCATTTTTAGGGTAATTAATTACTAATTGCTCGTCTTTAGTACTTAAATAAGCAGGATTTCCAAAAAATAAGGTGCGCTTTATCATTACTTATACAATTGATTTTCAATTTACGAAATAAATTCAAAAATATCATCTCATTTGCTCTGCAACCAACGCATTAAAAACTTATCATATACTTCATAATATGGTTTTTCAACTCCGGTATTAAAAAATATAAGCTCTTTTTTAATTAAAGCATCTATCCCTCTTTTTACTAAAGCGGGCGTGCCTAGTTGATAATCGGCAATAAATTTTTTTGCCATAGGTTGAGTTACTTGTTGCTGTTTAGCAATGGCACTAAGTAAACTCCATTGTGCCTCGGTTATTAAGCTTCGGTACTGATAAAAAATAGGTTCGTTTAGTTTTAATATAGTTAAGGCGGCTAATCGAACATTTTCAAGTGTGTTTTCTTTATTATTTTGAGCAAACAGGGTAAAACACAATTGTTGCACAAAAAAGGTGTGCAACATTGTCCAAGAGCAAATAAAATCGAGGCATTCGTCTGCAATAGTTCTGCTGTGCTCCTCAAACTTTTTACGAATAAATTTCCGATACTCTTTTTCGGCAATATAATCTAGATTTAGATGTGTGCAGCTTGCAAAAAATGGACGTTTAGCTGAATTAAAAATTTCGTGCATCATTTTTTGATTACTTCCACAAAAAATAAATGATATGTTTTTAAGTTGTTGTATATAGGTTCTAAGTATTGCTTCCGTGTTTTTTTCGGGGTATTCTAAAATTTGCTGAAATTCATCAATAGCAAACACCACTTTAATATGCTGCTGATCTAAAAAATTAAGAATATGACCAATTGTTTTTTCTTTTTGGTCTTGCGTTTCTATAGATAAATTTATGGAGGGGGTACCTGTTAACTCATCAAAACTTATTACTGGCCTAAACCGCTGAAATAAGTTCATTATTTTTTTTCCCAATGTGTTATGTACAGGAAAACGATTATACACAGCCGTAGCTAAAGCATTGGTAAATTCGGTTAAATTATTGGTTGAAAGCACATCTACATAAATGCAAGCTATTTTTCGACTATTACGATACGGATAAAAAACATGTTGTATAAGCCCTGTTTTCCCAATTCTGCGAATGGCAAAAAGGGTAACATTTACACCGTTTTGCATAAAAGCAGATAGCTGTTTGCTCTCCTTTTTTCTATCACAAAAATAGTTAGGGCCTTTATAGCCTATAGATATAAATGGATTAAATAGGTTATTCATAGTTCAAATGTATTATACAAAATGTATTATACAAAATGTATTATACAAAATGTATTATAACTCTATAGCCCGTCTATAAACTCGGTGTCTGATTCAGAAAGTTCGCTATCAAGGCTTGTGAAATTTAAAAAAGCGAAGTTTCCGTTTGGAAATGAGCATTTTTTAAATGAGCGTAACACAAAGAGCGAACTTTATGGACAGACTCTATACAGTCCGTCTTTATCGTCTGCTCGTATATTACTATTGGCATTATTGGTAGAATCTGCTATTATTAAATTTGCAAATATTTCGACAGAAAGAGCCTTTTCAAGTGAGAATTTATAATTGTTATGAGAAACACATGCTTTTAACTCTCCGCCATTTGCTAACATATTTGAAAGTACAATATTTTCGTAGGCTGCTACATAACCAAGTTTGTAGTGCTGCCAAAATAACTGAATAGCAAACGTATCATATACATTATTAGGTTCTAATTTTAAAATAATTTCATCGCCTTCTTTAATTCTATCTTTTATTTTTTTGTACTCATAATGCATTAGGCCTCTTACATAATTATCGTAAATTTTAATGGGTTTATCTTTGAGTAAACCAACCGGCAAAAAAAGCCCACTGGTTGCCAATCCAAATGATTTTAGAAATCCATCTCTTTTCATTACAATTTAGCTCTTGCTACATTTCCCAATCTATCCACTTTAAGTTTCCAGCAATTATTCTTTACCATCATAGGCTTCGGTTTTTCCTCAAGAATATCTGTATTATTAAAAAAAACTTGAATTCTTTCATTTTTGCTATTAGTCCCATTTTCATTTTTATTTATTTCACTTGCTGTTTGATTCGGAATAAAATGACACTCTCCTCCAGTACAACTCACCATTTTGTAAACCCTTTTCACTTGCTCTTTACTCAACTTATTAAAATCAACCGAATTAGGATTATCTTTTTCTTCATTGGTTGGCACATACACCAAATCATTAGGAGAAAGAGAGAAAAGAAATTGCACTGGTACTTCTTTACCTTTTGCACCCAAAATATTTTTTATAGGTATTTCTGTTCTTTCGTTTTTAGGCAAGTGGGCTACTTGCTTTTGGTGTTCTATCACTTCATTTAAAGGTATGGTTTCATATTTTCTGTTCTCGCTTTCATCCATATAAATAGCAAAAAAGAGATTGGTACCTTTAGCCGCTTCTACAAATTTGTCTTTTCTATTGCCTTTTAAACCTATATTAAATTTACTACCTGCCTCATAAATTCTTACTTTATAAATTGGTTGATGTTTTTTATTATTGTTTAATACAAAAATGTTTTTATTTAATTCCTCTACCCCTTCAGGGCAAAAAGCCAACTCAAATTTTTCCTTTCCATTTTCATCAATGTAGTTTTTTAGGTGGTTTTCCAGTATTTTTTGTATGCCAGTATCGGTAACACTTTCTAAATGTTTACGAGTAAACTTATCAGTTAATTCTGTTCTTGTTGCTGTGGCATTAATCTCCTCGTATATAAAAACTTTTTTAACTTCTTTATTATCTATTTTTATTGCGTTCTTTTTAAAATAGGCTTTTACTTTTTTAACATCATTTTCAAACAAGTTAAAAGCTCCTATGATTTTGTTTTTAATGCGTTTATCAACAATCATCTTCCAGTTTTCAATAGCAGAATTAAAAGTAACTTCGCCCTTATTCCTTTTTAAAAGCACTTTACCAGAAACGGTTTCTTTGTGCATCGGTTTACGTATTGCCCAATTATCCCCTTTGGTTTGAGGCACCAATTGTTTTTTCCAATGCCCATCTTTCTCTACCCATTGCCAAGTTTTATTATTGGTTTTATTTATAATTCGTGTATTTAGTTTAAAACTGATAATTGTTTTTTCTAATTGCGTTTTTGCATTTGTGGTAAAGCCACTCCACGGCATTAAAAAATGCTTCGTGTAATGATTTTCTTTATTTTTTATTAATAAAGAATCTTTTAAACCATGGTTCTTCTTTTCGGCATTGAGTGCACTCAAATAATTAGTGTGGTTTTTTGTGCAACACGCAATCACCAAGGCATCCAAGGCATGGTGCCTGTGATCTATACGCTTTTTACTAAATCCTTTTGAAAGTTCATCTGGCACAGTTGGAATAATAACTCCATTTGTTTTTACAGTCGTAAATTCTGTACTATTAGTTAATTCATTTAATCGCTTAAACCGTGGCAACACAAGTTCATTCCACTTATCGTTTAAACCCCAATCTTGTTTTAGTTTAGAAGTAATAGCACCTGTAACAGGAACAATATGTTTTGATGTAGCTTCTTTTTCGTTATGCTCTCTTACCAAATTACTTAACAAGCCTTTTACAAGGGTGCTAATGTATCGGCTATCATTTAGCTGTCTATTAATAAACCCTTCTGGCACATCCTCACTTAATAAGTTTTTAAGTTTTGTTCTGTTTTTCTTAAAATATTTTTCGCAATGCGATTCATAATTTTCTTTACTTGCTATCTTAATTCCATCTACAATACTTCCCCCTTTTTTAAGAATGTATTCGTAAGCTGTCATATTGCTTTTATCTCGGTTAATTTCGCTTTCACAAATCACTTTGTTACTCATAGAATTATCAAAATAACGAGATTGAGGTATTATATGCTCAATTTCATATTTGTGCGTAAACAGCTTAGTTAGGGAAATAACCTGTCCTGTATAGGGCGAAATATATCCCTGTTCTAACCATAGTTTATACTTCTGTATTTCAGATTTTGTGGGAGAGGTACTTTTTCTTATTTTTTCAATATCATCATCTACATCAATGCTTTGATAAACTCCTTCTTCATATATTTTTAGTATTTCTTGATGACTTGGAGAATATGCTCTTGCTCCTTCACCCTTGAGTCCCCTCCGAAAAGTCGCTTTTTGAAAATCATTTAAATTTCATATTGCAC